>JAZKGR010000080.1:0-5953 GCA_040385775.1 Pseudomonadota bacterium | reverse complement strand
TCGGCAAGCTCAGCGGCAAGTACAAGTTCCGCCTGTTCCAGGGCGCGCCGGTCACTTTCTCGGGTCAGCACATGCTGAACCTGGTGCTGGGCATCGCCACGCTGGTGCTCGGCCTGGTGTTCATGTTCACCGGCAACTGGACCGCCTTTTTTGCGATGCTGGCGCTGTCCTTCGTGCTGGGCGTGCTGATCATCATCCCGATCGGCGGCGCCGACATGCCGGTGGTGGTGTCCATGCTCAACAGCTATTCGGGCTGGGCCGCAGCCGGCATCGGCTTCTCGCTGAACAACGCGATGCTGATTGTTGCCGGTTCGCTGGTCGGCTCGTCGGGCGCCATCCTGTCCTACATCATGTGCAAGGCGATGAACCGCTCCTTCTTCAACGTGATCCTGGGCGGCTTCGGCGGCGAGGCCGGCGCAGCCGCCGGCGGCGCCAAGGAGCAGCGCCCGGTCAAGTCGGGCTCGGCAGACGATGCCGCCTTCATCCTGGGCAACGCCGAAACCGTGATCATCGTGCCCGGTTACGGCCTGGCAGTGGCACGTGCGCAGCACTCGGTCAAGGAACTGGCGCAAAAGCTGATCGACCGGGGTGTCAACGTCAAGTACGCGATCCACCCGGTCGCCGGCCGCATGCCCGGCCACATGAACGTGTTGCTGGCCGAGGCCGAGGTGCCTTACGACCAGGTCCATGAGATGGAAGACATCAACGCCGAGTTCGGCCAGGCGGACGTCGCCATCATCCTGGGCGCCAACGACGTGGTGAATCCGGCGGCGCACGTCAAGGGCAGCGCGATCTACGGCATGCCGATTCTCGAGGCCTACAAGGCCAAGACCGTCATCGTCAACAAGCGTTCCATGGCCGCCGGTTATGCCGGCCTGGACAACGAGTTGTTCTACATGGACAAGACCATGATGGTGTTCGGCGATGCGAAGAAAGTCATCGAGGACATGGGCAAAGCCATCGAGTGAGAGGCGGGAGACACTTTTGTCGCCCGATCAGCAGGAATTAGAGGGCTTGCCCTCCCGATTTCCCGGTTTCCTAGGGAAAACGCAATAGCCCCGCAGAGGGTTGCGCCATGAAAATTCGTGGCAGTTGTTCAATCGTCATCTGGAGAAGACAAGCATGAATGCATCCACCGCTGACCGCCCCTGGCTGAGTGCCTATCCACCGGGGGTGCCCGCTGACGTCGACATCTCCCAATACACGTCCCTCGTTGCATTGATGGAAGAAAGCTTCGCCAAAAATGCCTCGGCGGTGGCCTACAGCTTCATGGGCAAAGACGTGACCTTCGGCCAGACTGACAGCCTGTCGCAGGCTTTCGCTGCCTACCTGCAAAGCCTCGGCCTGGCCAAGGGCGACCGCGTCGCCATCATGATGCCCAACGTGCCGCAGTACCCGATCACGGTGGCCGCCATCCTGCGTGCCGGTTATGTGGTGGTCAATGTCAACCCGCTGTACACCCCGCGCGAACTTGAGCACCAGCTCAAGGACTCGGGCGCCAAGGCCATTGTCATCATCGAGAACTTCGCCAATACGCTGGAGCAGTGCATCGCCAACACGCCGGTCAAACACGTGGTGCTCAGCGCCATGGGCGACCAGCTCGGCATGCTCAAGGGCGCGCTCGTCAACTACGTGGTGCGCAACGTCAAGAAAATGGTGCCGGCCTTCAACCTGCCGAATGCCGTGCGTTTCAACGACGCCGTGGCGCGCGGCACCCGCGGCACGCTCAAGCGCCCGGACCTCAAGCCCGATGACGTGGCCGTGCTGCAGTACACCGGCGGCACCACCGGGGTGTCCAAGGGCGCGGTGCTGCTGCACCGCAACGTGATTGCCAACGTGCTGCAGTCGGAGGCCTGGAACGGCCCCGCCATGGCGACGATGCAGGCCGGCGTGCAGCCGACCTATGTCTGCGCACTGCCGCTGTATCACATCTTCGCTTTCACCGTGAACATGATGCTGGGCATGCGCACCGGCGGCAAAAACATCCTGATCCCGAATCCGCGTGACCTGCCGGCCGTGCTCAAGGAGCTGGCCAAACACAAGATCCACAGCTTTCCGGCGGTCAACACCCTGTTCAATGGCCTGGCCAATCACCCCGACTTCAACACGGTGGACTGGTCGCACCTGAAGGTGTCGCTGGGCGGCGGCATGGCCGTCACCAGTGCGGTAGCCAAACTCTGGCTGGAAAAAACCGGTTGCCCGATCTGCGAAGGCTACGGCCTGTCGGAGACCTCGCCGTCGGCGAGCTGCAACCCGACCAACAGCAAGGCCTTCACCGGCACCATCGGTGTGCCGATTCCGGGCACGTATTTCAAGCTGCTTGACGATGACGGCAACGAAGTGCCGAACGGCCAGCCCGGCGAGATCGCCATCAAGGGCCCGCAGGTGATGGCCGGTTACTGGCAACGCCCCGACGAGACCGCCAAGGTCATGACGCCCGACGGTTACTTCAAGTCCGGCGACATCGGCATTGTTGACGAGCGCGGTTTCTTCAAGATCGTGGATCGCAAGAAAGACATGATTCTGGTCAGCGGTTTCAATGTCTACCCGAACGAGGTCGAGGACGTGGTGGGCGGCATGGAAGGCGTGATGGAATGCGCCTGCGTCGGCGTGGTCGACGACAAGTCGGGCGAAGCCGTCAAGCTGGTCATTGTCAAGAAAAACCCCGACCTGACGGAAGCCCAGGTGCGCGAGTTCTGCAAGACAAACCTGACCGGCTACAAGCAGCCCAAGGTGGTCGAGTTCCGCACCGAGCTGCCAAAAACGCCGGTCGGCAAGATTTTGCGCCGCGAACTGCGTGACAAGAAATAAGCGGGATTTCGGTTTCAGCAAAGGCGGCTTCGGTCGCCTTTCTTTTTGCCGTTTCCTTTTGGGGCAAACTCACCGGTATGACAACAACCGCCATCCTCAGTGCCCTGGCCGAAGAGCAGCAAGGCCTGCTCGAACTGCTTGAGCAGCCGAAAAAAACCAGCCACGCTGGTCGCGATTTCTGGCAGGGCCGCCTGCACGGCCAGCCGGTGGTGCTGGCGCTGTCACGCATCGGCAAGGTCGCGGCGGCCACGACCAGCGTGGCGCTGATCGAGCATTTCAAGGTCGGCCGCATTGTGTTCACCGGCGTGGCCGGCGGTCTGGCTGAGGGCGTGCAGGTCGGCGACGTGGTGGTGGCCAGCGAGTTTGTGCAGCACGACATGGATGCTTCGCCGATTTTTCCGCGTTACGAGGTGCCGCTTTACGGCCAGAGCCGGTTCGTCTGTGACAAGGCGCTGACGGCCCTGCTGTTGCAGGCCAGCCGTGCCGGGCTCGAAAGCCTGGCCCTGCCGGCCAGGACCCTGCTGCATCACGGCCTGGTGGCCAGCGGTGACCGCTTTGTATCCGGCGCAGCCGAGTCGCGGTCCTTGCGTTCAGCGCTGGGGCAGGGCGGGCATGAGGTGCTGGCCGTCGAGATGGAAGGGGCGGCGGTGGCGCAAGTGTGTTTTGACTACGGCCTGCCGTTTGCGGCGGTGCGCACCATTTCCGACCGTGCCGATGACACAGCGCATGTGGACTTTCCGGCCTTCGTCAAAGACGTGGCCAGTTTGTATGCCCAGGCGGTGGTCAGGCACCTGCTGCTGATGTTGTAAAACGCGCCGCAGGGCAGCCCGCCACAAGCTTCAAAGCTGGATCATGCGAATGGCTTTGCGCGAACCGTCGTTCATGTCCTTGACCGCCTGCAGCAACTGGCTCAGGTACGACTGCGCCGCCGATTTGGGCAGCCGGGCGGGCTGCGCCATGTAGCCAATGGCGATGTGAAAGACCAGCGGGTCGGCGCCGGGCAACTCTTGTGACGGGCGCAAACCGCTGGCCAGGATCTTGGTCGCCACGTCGTTGACCGAGTCACTGCTCATCGGCCCTTCCATCAGCAGCGCAAACTGGCTGTCGCCGACGCGGGCCACGGTGTCGGTGGTCTGCGCCGCTGCGCGTATGCGCGAGGCGGCCATCACCATCGCGCGGTCGCCGGTCTCGCGGCCATGCTGTTGCTGCAACTCGGCAAAGTTGCTGAGGTTGATCACCAGCAGCGCGCAGGGTTGCTGGTAACGCCCGGCCGTGTTCAGGGCCTGGCGCAGCTTGCCAACCATCACGCGGGATGAGCCCAGCCCGGTCAGCGGATCGGTGGTGCTCAGGGCGGAGGCTCGGGTTTCGGATTCGCGCCGCTGCGTCACGCGCCGGAGCAGGCCGTAAAACAGGATGGGGGCTTCCAGCGCCGAACCCAGCATCAGGGCGTTTTCAGTGAGGAAGCTGGCCCGCAGCAGGCCCAAGTTGCGCCCCAGCGGGAACAGCGTGGCGAGGATGATGGGCAGAAAGCCCAGCGCGATCCAGCGCGCATGCCGGTCACCCTCGAACAGGGACACACCCACCACCAGCAGCAGGATGAGGATGCCGGCACTCACAAGGACATTGGCCACCGCAAAACTCTCCGGCGTCGGGATGGCGCCGTCGATCAGTGCGATGCTCAGCAACAGGCCGAACATCGCCATCAGCAACCAGTCCAGCGCGCGGAAGAATCGCTTGGGCGTGGTGACCGTGCGCACAAACAGCATGGCGGTGGCCGCCGCCGTCAGCGGCAGCGCAAAAACCGCCGGATTGTTCAGTGCCGGCAGTTCCGGCCAGAGGTAGAGGCCGGCCATGCCGGTGAACGCAGCCTGCGAGCCCGCAAACGTGGCTACATACAGTGCGTAACTGGCAAACCCCCAGTCGCGGTAGCCCACCGCGTTGATCACGGCGAGCAGGCTGACCAGGAAGGCCAGCCCGAAATAGGCGCCGAGCAACACGTGGTCGATCTGGCGTGTTGCCGTGAGTTGCGCGTCGGCCACCACGCGCGGGATCGCCGAGAAGGGCACACGTGCGTGCTCGATGCGCAGGTAGTAGCGCACGGACTGCCCTTGCTCGGGGCTCAGCGACAGTGCCGGGAAGCGGCCCGGAAGCGGCCAGGCGCTCATGGGCAGGGTGTCGCCGGCCTGCTGCATCACCCAGTTGCCCAGGCTGTCGCGATAGTACAGGCTGATTTTGTCCACGCCAGACATGGGCAGCTCAAGCTTCCAGTGATAACGCGGGTCGGTGATCACCGCGTCAAAACGCAGCCAGAGCGCGGCGTTGTCCAGCACCTGCGGATTGCCGGCGAGCAGCGGCGTGAAGCCCAGGGACAAGGCGCCAGCTTCTACCTTCTCCACGGAGGCCTGGCCCCCTGTATCGAGCCAGGTGTCCAGCGACGCCACCATGCTGACGGGACCGGGGTCGACGCCCAGCGTCAACAGCTCGGCGGCAGCGACAGGAACGGCCAACAGGCCGGCCTGCAGGCAAAGCGTGGCCAGCACCGCCCTGGCGAAGGCGACGAGCGCTCGTGCGACGGTCAAGGTGTTGGCGGCTCCCACAGGGGCGTATTGTGCAGCAAGCGTTTTTTGGCAAGATAGCTGGTGTCCGGTTGTTCCACCCGCACCTCGATTGCTACTGATTCAATAGCTGGTCAGGCTTGCCGAACCTGGGCCACAGGCTGATTTTGTCAGGAGTCTGCAGTGCAGACACGCAGCACCTCGTTGCCGTAGGCTTCGAGTTTTTTGACGCCTATGCCGCTGATGCCTTCCAGGTCGTTCAGGGTCTGCGGCGCGCGTTCGGCAATGGCGCGCAGGGTCGCGTCGTGAAAGATCACAAACGCCGGCAGGTTGTGCTCGCGCGCCACTTCGGCACGCCAGGCCTTGAGCCGGGCCAGGCGCTCCAGCGCGCCGGCGTTGAGTGAAGCCTCGGCCATGCCTTTGGCCGATGTTTTGGTGCTTTTTTTGCGCCGCTCGCCAGCACCGCCAGCGGCCTGCTCGCGCAGCAGCACGCTGGCCTCGCCCTTGAGCACCTGGCGCGCGTCGGGCAGCAGTTGCAGGGTGTTGAAGGCGTCGGGGTCGACCCGCACCATGCCCTTGGCGATCAG
>JAZKGR010000079.1:0-6335 GCA_040385775.1 Pseudomonadota bacterium | reverse complement strand
ACACATCGACCTGGCTGACGTCGATTTTTTCTTCCTTGCCGTTGAACAGGTCGTCATAACGGGCCAGGTAAGTGGCCGTGTCGCCGATGTAGCGGAAGAAGGTGCCCAGCGGACCGTCGTTGTTGAAGCTCAGCGACAGCGTGCAGATCGCGCCGTTGGCCGCCTTGAGCTGGATGCTCATGTCCATCGCAATGCCCAGCGCGGGGTGAATCGGGCCCTGGATGGCGTTGGCCTGAACAATCGGGCTGCCACACTGGTAAGCGAACAGGTCCACCGTGTGGGCCGCGTGGTGCCACAGCAGGTGGTCCGTCCAGCTGCGCGGCTGGCCCAGCGCGTTCATGTTGCTGCGGCGGAAGAAATAGGTCTGCACATCCATCTGCTGGATGTTGAAGCGGCCGGCCGTGATTTCCTTGTGCACGTACTGGTGACTGGGATTGAAGCGGCGTGTGTGGCCGCACATGGCGACCAGGCCAGTCTGCTTTTGCAGGGCCACCACCTCCTGCGCGCCCTTGAGCGTGTCGGCCAGCGGGATCTCAACCTGCACATGTTTGCCGGCCTTCATGCAGGCGATCGACTGCTCGGCGTGCATCTGGGTCGGCGTGCACAGGATGACGGCATCGACTTCCTTGAGCGCCAGGCTGTCGGCCAGGTCGGTGCTGACATGGGCGATGCCGTATTTGGCGGCGACCTCTTTGGTTTTTTCCAGGTCGCGGCTGATCAGCGAGACGACTTCCACGCCGTCTATGTTCTTGATGCCGTCCAGGTGCTTGATGCCGAAGGCGCCGGCGCCGGCCAGCGCGACTTTGATGGTTTTGCTCATGCGTATTCTCCTTAAGGTCTGTTCGCCCCGAGCTTGTCGAAGGGAAGGCTTCGACAGGCTCAGTCCGAACGGAAGTGAAAAATTATTGGTTTTCGAGGATCAGGTGGCCCACCGCGGTGTTGCTGGCGGGCACATGGTAGAAGCGCTGGATGGCTTTGGGCCTGGCGCCGCCATCTGTATCGGCCATCGCCCCACGCGCAATCAGCCACATCACCAGCTCGATGCCTTCGCTGCCCGCCTCGCGGACATAGTCGATGTGCGGAATGCTGGCCGCGGCTTCAGGGTCGTTAACCAGCATGTCGAGGAAGGCGTTGTCGAATTCCTTGTTGATCAGGCCGGCACGCGGGCCCTGCAACTGATGGCTCATGCCACCCGTGCCCCAGATGTGGACATTGAGGTCTTCGTCAAAACTCTCCACCGCCTTGCGGATGGCGCGGCCCAGGTTGTAGCAGCGCCGGCCGCTGGGCACCGGGTACTGCACCACATTCACGGCGAACGGAATCACCGGAAAGGGCCAGGCGCCCTGCACCGGGTCCTGCGCGCCGCACATCAAGGACAGCGGCACCGTCAGGCCGTGATCCACATCCATCTTGTTGACGATGGTGAGGTCAAAGTCCTGCTGGATGACCGACTGCGCAATGTGCGCGGCCAGCGCAGGGTGCCCAACCACCTTGGGTACCGGCCGCGGGCCCCAGCCCTCGTCGGCCGGTGTGTATTCGGCCGCCGTGCCGATGGCGAAGGTCGGAATCATGTCCAGGCTGAAGGCGGTCGCGTGGTCGTTAAAAACCAAAATGACCACGTCGGGCTTGTTGTCCTTCACCCACTGCTTGCCGAACTCGTAGCCCTGAAAAACCGGCTGCCAATAAGGCTCGTGGGTTTTGCCGAGATCCAGCGCGGCGCCAATCGCCGGTACGTGGGAAGTAAATACGGAGGCGGTGATACGTGCCATGTCAGTGTTTTCCTTGCGGCTGGCGGTGCGCCTGGGCGCTGCCGTCTTCGCCGATAACGCGGTTGCCTTCGACCGAACGCCCGCCGGCGATCATCATGTTGCGGTATTCGTCCTCGGTCATTCCCGTCATGCTGCCGGCCATCTGCTGGAAGCTTTTGCCGTCGGTGGCGCCTATCTTGGCGAGGAAATAAATATTGCCGCCGGCCTTGATGCAGCGGTTCAAATCGCGTGCCAGCACCGCCTGCTTCTGCTCCTCGGTCATCGGCCATTCATCGAGGTAGGCGCGTTCATCGGCCTTGAAGCGAGCGCGATTGTCGGCCCTCATCAGCGACATGCAGAACTGGTTCAGGTGGTAACCCAGGCGCGACTGCTCGGCATCAAAAATGGTTGTGCCGGGAACATCGAGATAAGGTTTATCGAGCGACATAACTGTTTCCTGTCATTTGTTGCATTCAAAACTCGCGGCCCGGGCCGCATCGCCACCGCGGTAGCGCGGCCACAGCGGCCATTCGCACAGCGGTCGGGCGCGGGCCGCCACAAACGGCGGCACCACCGGCTGCTCCAGCAGTTGCAGGCCGGCCGGCGCCTGGCCGCGTTCGACCCAGGCGACCAGCGCCGGCAGGATGTCCGCATTGGCCGGGGCGCCGCTGCCCACATGGTCCACACCGGGTGCAGTGTAGAGCTTGAAGAAGCGGTCCACGTTGCCCTGCCCCATGCGGGCCACCACCGACTCGTAATAACGGATGCCCACGTAGGGGCTCTGTGCGTAGTCGGCCATGTTCTCCAGCAGCATCAGCTTGCCGCCGCGCGCGCTGAAGGCGCTCAGGTCAGGGTTGGTGGCGTCCATCATTGCAGAGACGTGAGCGATCCGTGCCGCGAAGTTTTCGGGCTTGAAGTTGCGCACGTTGAAGGCGGGATCCTGGGCGTAAAAATGCTGGACCGCGCCGCTACCGTAGATCCACGCAATGCCGTTGGTCGGCTGCGGGGGCTGGGCCGGGGCGCTCGTGCCCAGCCACCAGGCATTCCAGCCGCCGGTGGGGCCAAAAGCCGGTGTGCCTTCACCCGACACGCCCCAGCCGGGGTACTCCATCACACCGTTGGCCAGAGCAAACGGCATGCGGTAAGTCGAATGCAGGGTCTGCACGGCGCGTACCTGGGCGTCGTTCAGGCAGCTGTCACCGCCCTGCCCGGCCGCGCAGCGCAGCTTCGTCACATCAAAGCGCGTACGGCAGCCCGCAAAATCGGAAACAACCCCGTCGGCCAGGCCGTCCGCCGCGTCGCATGAAGCCAGTACGGCGTCGTGCACCAGCTTCACCTGCGCGGGCCGCATCCAGCCCCCGTCCATGGTCGCCAGGCCGTTGCGGGTACCCGCAAACTGCAGCGCCGTCCAGTTGGCCACCGGCACGCGGCTGAAGATGCCGTCGAAATCATTCGGATAACGCTGGGCCATGGTCAGGCCTTCGCGCCCACCCTCCGAGCTGCCGACAAAGTACAGCTTGGCCGGCGCGCGGCCATAGGCCTGCTGCATCAGGGCCACAGCCACGTCACGCACCTTCTTGTAGGAAGCATGGGCAAAGTTGACCAGCGCCTCCTCATTGGCCGCGAAGGCCTGTGGCGGGACGCCCGGCGCATTCTGGTGGCCGGAGTCGGTGCCATAGGTCACATAACCTTGCGCCAGCGGCGTCGGCTGGTCAAAGCGCGCGGCAGGTATCAGCCCCAGGGCGCTGATCAATGTGCCGTTGAAGCCACCGCCACCGTATTGGACGCTGCGGCCGTTCCACTGCAGCGGCAGATTGACCTGGAACAGGATGGGCGGGGCTTTGGGATCAATCGGGGCAATGCGGCCCAGCACCTGGCAATGCGCAGGGGTGGCCGGCGTGATGCGCGCCGCCGGCGTGGGGCCGCGCTCGGCCACGCTCAGCGGCACCGCTTGCGTCAGGCGGGTCGAGTCAATGCTGGCTGCACCGCTGGGCAGGCCAATGGCGCCGGCAGGGATGGCGGCGCCCAGGCGCGCGCAGGCCGCTGCGGGGTCTGCCCCCAGGCTCACCGGCCCGGTCGCCGGTGCCGTGGTGCTGCACGCTGACAGCAGGGCAGCGCTTGCCGCGGCAACACCTGCCAATCGAAGAAGGGGGGTATACACGTTCATGGTTTGTCTCCTGCTTTGATGACCGGTCTCAGTTCCAGTACAGCCTGTTGGGGTTGTCCACCAGCAGCTTGCGTTGCAATTCGGCAGTCCTTGCGATGTGCGGAATGAAGTCCACCAGCAGGCCGTCGTCGGGCATGTGGTCCTTCAGGTTGGGGTGCGGCCAGTCGGTGCCCCACAGCACGCGGTCGGGGAAGGTTTCGACCAGGTGCCGGGCAAACGGCACCACATCGCGATAGGCGTTTTGCTCGCCGTTCAGGGCCGGCGGTCCGGACACGCTCAGGCGCTCGGGGCAACTGACCTTGCTCCAGATGTTCTCGTGCTCGCGCATCATCTTCACAAACAGCGCGAACTCCGGTCCGTCCACCGGTTTGCTCACGTCGGGCCGGCCCATGTGGTCTACCACCACCGTGGTCGGCAGCGCGGTGAAAAAGTCGTAGAGCTCGGGCAGGTCCTGCGCCTCGAAATACACCACCACATGCCAGCCCAGCGGCGCGATGCGGTTGGCAATTTCAAGCAGCACTTCGCGCGGCGTGAAATCGGCCAGACGCTTGACGAAATTGAAACGTGTACCGCGCACCCCGGCCGCGTGCATGTCCTGCAACTCGGCATCGGACACATCGCGCTTGACCGTGGCCACGCCGCGTGCCTTGTTGTTCGAGTGCTTGAGCGCATCGACCAGCGCGCGGTTGTCGCTGCCGTGGCAGGTGGCCTGCACGATCACGTTTTTATCAAAGCCCAGGTGGTCGCGCAGCGCGAACAGCTGGTCCTTGGAGGCATCACACGGCGTGTACTTGCGCTCGGGCGCATAGGGGAACTGCGCACCGGGACCGAACACATGGCAATGTGCGTCCACCGCGCCGGGGGGCAACTGGAAGCGCGGTTTGCTGGGGCCGGTGTACCAGTCGAGCCAGCCGGGGGTTTTGGTGAATTCCATGTTTGTCGCTGCCTAGTCGATGTACTTGAGACCGGCCTTGGCCAGCGGTTCGCGCATGCTGTACATGTCCAGGCCGAGGATGCCGGAAGCCAGCTTGGCGCGCTTCTCACCCTCATTGGCTTCGCGGGCGGCCGCGGCATCGGCAGTCTTCGCCGCCAGTGCGGCGGGCACCACACACACACCGTCGTCATCGGCCACGATCACGTCGCCGGGGTTGACGCTCATGCCGGCGCACACCACCGGGATGTTGACTGAACCCAGCGTCGCCTTGACCGTGCCCTTGGAACTGATGGCCCGGCTCCACACCGGAAAACCCATCTCCTGCAGCGTCTTCACGTCGCGGCAGCCGCCGTCGATGATCAGGCCGCGTGCACCGCGCGCCATGAAACTGGTGGCCAGCAGGTCGCCGAAAAAACCGTCGGTGTTGTCGGTGGTGCAGGCCGCCACCACGATGTCGCCGGGCTGGATCTGCTCGGCGGCCACGTGCATCATCCAGTTGTCGCCGGGCTGCAGCAGCACGGTCACGGCCGTGCCCGAAATCTGAGCACCGGGGTAAATCGGCCGCATATAGGTTTTCATCAGGCCGACGCGGCCCATGGCTTCGTGCACCGTGGCCGAGCCGTACTTCGCCATGCGGTCGCTTGCAGCACGGTCCGCCCGTGTGATGTTGCGGTAAACAACGCCGAGTTCAAACATGTTCATTTCCCCTTGCTTTTGAGTTGTGCATCCAGCCGCGGGAAAACGCGGCGGGTGTTGGCTTCGTAGATCTGGTGCTTGTCGTCCGCACTCAGGATGGTGGAGGCCTCGATGTAGCGCTTGGTGTCGTCGTAATAGTTGCCGGTCTCTGGGTCGATGCCGCGCACCGCGCCAATCATTTCGGAGGCGAACAAGACGTTTTTCACCGGGATCACGGTGTTGAGCAGGTTGATGCCCGGCTGGTGGTAGACGCAGGTGTCGAAAAAGACGTTGTTGAGCAGGTGCTCGGCCAGCAGCGGCTTTTTCATCTCCTGCGCCAGGCCGCGGAAACGCCCCCAGTGGTAAGGCACGGCGCCGCCGCCGTGGGGAATCAAAAAGCGCAGCGTCGGGAAGTCCTTGAACAGATCGCCCTGGATCAGCTGCATGAAGGCGGTGGTGTCGGCGTTCAGGTAGTGCGCGCCGGTGGTATGAAAAGCCGGGTTGCACGAGGTCGAGACATGGATCATGGCCGGCAGGTCGTACTCGACCATCTTCTCGTAGATCGGGTACCAGAGCTTGTCGGTCAGCGGTGGGCTGGTCCAGTGGCCGCCCGAGGGATCGGGGTTCAGGTTGATGCCGACATTCCCATATTCCTTCACGCATTTTTCCAGCTCGGGGATGCAGGTGCTCGGGTCCACGCCGGGCGACTGCGGCAGCATGGCCACCGGCACGAAGTGGTCGGGAAAGAGCTGGCTCACGCGGAAGCAGAGTTCATTGCAGATCGCCGCCCAGGTCGAGGACACCTCGAAGT
>JAZKGR010000078.1:0-2104 GCA_040385775.1 Pseudomonadota bacterium | reverse complement strand
TGTTCGAAGCGCTGTTCATTCTGACGGCCGTCGATGCCGGTACCCGTGCCGGCCGCTTCATGCTGCAGGATCTGCTCGGCGCCTTCGTGCCGGCCCTGAAACGCACCGAATCCTGGACCGCCAACCTGATCGCCACCGCCGGTTGCGTGGCGATGTGGGGGTACTTGCTCTATCAAGGCGTGATCGATCCGCTCGGTGGCATCAACACCTTGTGGCCGCTGTTTGGCATCTCCAACCAGATGCTGGCCGGTATCGCCCTGATGCTCGCCACCGTGGTGTTGATCAAAATGAAACGCCAGCGCTACATCTGGGTGACCATGCTGCCTGCCGTATGGCTGTTGATCTGCACCACGACCGCCGGCTTCATCAAGCTGTTCGACGCCAACCCGGCGATCGGTTTCCTGTCGCTGGCCAAGAAATACAGTGATGCGCTCGCCAATGGGCAGGTGCTGGCACCGGCGAAGAACATCGACCAGATGCAGCATGTGATTTACAACGCGTACACCAACGCGACGCTGACCGCGCTGTTCCTGTTCGTGGTCTTCAGCATCCTGTTCTTTGCGCTCAAAGTCGGTATCGCCGCCTGGGGCACCAAGGAACGCACGGATAAAGAAGCGCCGTTCCAGCCTGTGCCAGATGCCTGAGCGAGGAGAGCCGCATGTTCAATGACCTGAGTCGCCTCGGGAAGTACCTCGGTCAGGCCGCGCGCCTGATGGTGGGGATGCCCGATTACGACAACTATGTCGAGCACATGCAGACCAAACATCCGGACCAGCCGTTGATGAGTTATGAGGTGTTCTTTCGGGAACGTCAGGAGGCTCGTTACGGCAGCAAGGCCGGACCGAAGTGCTGTTGAAATACATCTTCAGGTAACACGATAAAACCGTAGGAGCAGAGCTTGGCCAGTCTGACTCCTACGGTTTTTTTTCGTCCATGGTAAACGTGCTCACGGTAGCTCTTCCCAAGAGACCTCGGTCAAACCAGCCGAACTTGCATGTTCGAGCAAGCGCAGGTGATCGTCCTGCGGGTACGATTCCCCATACAAAAGGCCTACGCCGGAGTGCAGGCACGCGTAATACCAGGCATCTTCATCGGTCATGTGTGAATCCGGCTGAACGAATATTCGTCGAGTCTTGCTAAAGCTGTAAGTGATTTGAAAATGCCGAGGGCGCGTCATCCGATTCTCCAGGTGATGTCGCTACGACATTAGTGGCGGAGTGCCAGTTCCGTGACGGCTGTAAAAAATTAAGTTACCGGTCAAGAAAAAGCCCGCTGATAGCGGGCTCTGACACATCACAAATTATTCAACTGCCGCCGCTGCCTCCTTCGCCGCCACCACTGCTGCTGCCGCCACCCACCTTGTCACCGCCACCGGTTTTCGCACCGCCAGGGGTCGGGCCGCTGTCGGTGGTTGCGCCGTCGGCACCTTTGGGCAACGAGCCGGCGTCCGGGTCGGCATTGGTGCTTGGGGAGGCAGGCTGCCGGGTGTCCGTGGCCCCATCACCGGACGTGCCCGTGCCGGTCGCCGTGGCGGCCATGACGTGAAGCGAGCCCGCCGAGAGGATGCCGGCAAGCGTGAGCACCGCAATTCTGTTGTTCATCATTTTGAATCTTCCTTGCGAGTGGATGACACCACATTGGAAGTGCGCCGCTTGAAAACGTGCGAATCAGCGGACGGGCGGCATGCTCAATCGGCGATTTTCGCGCGCTCGGTGGCAAGAATGTATCGCTCATCATTTCATTGGAACTCCCGAGCGCAGTCTTTCGTCATCTGAATGGATGGGCTTCAGGCACATGACGCTGCAGCCCCGACACACTTGTTTTTCATTTCGAAGGCGAGGGACGACATGAATACTTCAGATAACAGGACTGACAATCAGCCTGGCAATCAGCAATCCGGGGGACCGGAAAAGGGCTTTGAGCAAATCAAGGAAAATGTCACCGAAGCGCTCGGTGGTGCGCGGCAGCATGCTGATGCGCAATTCAGTCAATACCGCGACACGGCGGCGGACCAGATTGAAGCACTGGCCCAGGGCGCCAAGTCTGTGGTCTCGGAAATGGAAAGCAAGGATACCCTCGGCATGTCCGATTACCTTGCCGATGT
>JAZKGR010000077.1:0-21725 GCA_040385775.1 Pseudomonadota bacterium | reverse complement strand
TCAAGACCGCCGTCAAGCTGGCGGCCGACATCACCGGCGCGCCGCGCAATGAGCTGTATGAAGCGGCGCTGGCGCTGAAAAAAGCCTGAAGGCCGTCGCGCCAGCTCGGCGCGTCAGGGCGTATCGACCACCATGCTCGGGCGTTCTTCCACGCCGGCGTGGGCTTTTTGAACCACCTGACCCCCGTCGAGGTACACCCAGTAAAACATGTCCTGCATGCCATACCAGCGGTAGGTCAGGATGTCACCATTCCACGACCCCACCCGCTCGATCAGTGCAGGGGGTCCAAATTCACGCAGTACATCGGCCTTGCTCCACTTGCCAAGCACGATGCGCTCGAAATCCTTTTCGTTGAGCACCTGGCGCACGCTGGCCACGCGCCCGGCGGCATCCAGGTCCACCATGAAGGCGAACTGTCCGCCCGGCTGGCCGGAGTATTGCAGCCGTGTGCCCTGCTGCAAGTTGACGGCGGCCGTCGGCGCGCCCATGGTGGAAACCACCTCTTCACGCGACATGCCGGGCTTGACCGACGAAATGGGAAAGACGGAGCAGCCGCCCAGCCAGAGCGCGGCGGAGACAAAGAGCAGGGTTTTGAGAGTTTTCATCGGATGCCTTCCTGGTTGCAGGTGCAGCGCCAGAAAGCGCGCATTGTGAGGAAAATGTTGTCTCGCCTGTTTATACATCGCGCTTTATGCCCTCGTCAGACCCCGCGTTGCCAGCGCAAGTTCCCGGCGGCGACAATGGGAACCTGCTATCAGACCCCACCATGGAAAAACCTCACGCTCCCGCCACCGACAGAAACCGCGAGCCGATTCTGTCCGTTTTGCGCGAACGCTTCGCCGACCGCCGAGAGGTGCTGGAGATCGGCAGCGGCACCGGCCAGCATGCGGCGTATTTTGCGGCTGCCCTGCCCTGGCTGCGCTGGCAGGCGTCGGATGTCGCCGGCAACCTGCCGGGTATCTCGCTCTGGCTGGACGAAGCCGGACTTGCCAACACGCCGGCGCCCGTCGAGGTCGACATGCGGCGAGCCTGGCCCGCGCTCGCTTTTGATGCGGTCTTCAGCGCCAACACCCTGCACATCATGGGCTGGCCTGAAGTTCAGCAGCTTTTTGTTGAACTGGGGCGGCGCATGACGGCAGGTGGCCTGCTCACCGTGTACGGCCCCTTCAACTACGGCGGGCAGTTCACCAGCGACAGCAACGCACGTTTTGACGCCTCGCTGCGCGCCGGCAACCCGGCCAGTGGCCTGCGTGATTTTGAAGAAGTGAACGATTTGGCGGTGAACGCCGGGCTGGTGCTGCTTGAAGACCGCGCCATGCCGGCCAACAACCGCTGCATCACCTGGCAACGCAGCGGGGCGCAGCCCGGTTAAAGGGCGCGGGAAAGGCGCTTGCCGGAGCGCGACGAGTAACGCACGCCGGCATCGAGTTCTTCGACCTGCACCTGCCCAGCGCGGCCGGCATAGACCTCGGCCTTGAGCCACGCACATTCGGCCTGCAGGCCGGCGGCGTCCCGCAGGCGGGTATGCCACACACGGGCAGTCCCGTCCCAGCGGTAGCCCCTGCCCTTGAGCAGGTCCTTGGCCTCAAAAGGCGCAGCCGTGGCCTGCAGCCGGTAGCTGGTTTGGCCAAACGCGGCAAGCAGGCAGGCCAGCCCGGTCTGTCCCGAGGACAGCGGGCTGGCCAGTACTGCGAGCAGGGCATGGCAATCCATTTCGGCGCGGTGCGCATCGTAAAACCAGCCCAGCTCCATCGCCAGTTGCGTGAGTTTGGATGAGCTGCGTCCTTCCTTTTTCCAGTCCAGGTCGGCAAACGAACAAGCCCAGGGGAGCTGCGCAAACCGGGCCAGGCGGGCTTCGGCAAAGGGCCGGTCGAAGCCGGCGTTGTGGGCCATCACCAGGTCGGCGCTGTCCAGCATGGCGGCCACGCGCTGTTCGTCGATGCGCTGGCCGCGCACCATGTCGTTGTTGATGCCGGTCAGCGCCTGGATCTCCGCCGGTATCGGCATGCCGGGGTCTTCCAGGCCGTCATACACCTCGACAGGGCCGGTCGGCAGACCCGTCGCCGTTTCGACATCGACGCTGAGCAAGGCCAGTTCCATGATGCGATCGCGCGAGGCATCGAGCCCGGTCGTTTCAGTGTCGAGAATCAGCACGCGGGTGACCGGGCCGGTCGGCTGGTGCGCAAACTGCGTCACCACCGGCAGGCGCCGGAGTACGCGGTAGTCGGCATGGCTGTCGAGCAGGCGTGCCATGCCTTCAGGCGTCAGTGCAGCGGCCGGCGCAGCAGGAGAAGTGGTTCGGGTTTTGCGGGGACGGGAGGGTTCCGGAGCCGCCGCTGCGTCGCCAAAGCCGAATCCGAGCTGGCCTGAAACCGGGATGTGAGTGTCTGCCTCGTTCATGGTGACCTTCAGGCGATGAGACGCAGATGTTGGAGGCTTGAGAAGAGGCATTGGTGCGGCTGGCGGGGATCGAACCCACGACCCTTGGCTTCGGAGGCCAATACTCTATCCACTGAGCTACAGCCGCAACGCTGAAATGACGGCCCTGATCGACTTTGCAGTGCGCAGGGAGTTCGCAGGACCCAGCCGGTCCGGCCTGATCCTGTGGAAGTGATGGATTCTACCAGCCGGGCCAGCCTCTCCCGGCTCGCAGGAAGGCCGCAGCTATAATCGAAGGTTGTCGAATATGAGTTGCTTTAGTCACCCGATTTCTGCCTTTTTGAGGAAGCCATGAGCGCAAACGATCACACGACGGCCCACGAAGAAGACCACTCTGGCCCCATCAAAACACCCCAGCAGCTGCTGGCTGCGATTTTTTTCTCTTTTGTCGTACCGATTTTCGCCATCATCGCGCTGGTTTATTACGTCACATCAGACAACCGGCCCGCCGCCGGCGCTGTCAATGTTGAAAAAGCCGTGGCACAGCGTATCCAGAAAATCGGCATGGTGGAGATTCGCGACGCGAACCGCCCGCTCAAAGCCGGCGCAGAAGTCTACGCGGCTCAATGTGCCGCCTGCCACACCACTGGGGTGGCCAACGCGCCCAAGCTCGGCGACGCCGCAAGCTGGGGACCACGCATCCGCACCGGCTACGAAGCACTGCTGACGTCCGCCCTCAAAGGCAAGGGCGCCATGGCCCCGCAAGGCGGTGGTGACTTTGAGGATACCGAAATCGGCCGGGCCGTCGTGCACATGGCCAATTCAGCGGGTGCAAAATTTGCAGAGCCGCAGCGCGCCGCCGCGGTGGCCACAGCCACGGGCAGCACAGCACCCGCTGTTGCCCCGTCTGCCGACGTGATGGCCGCCGTAGCCGCCGCCAACAAGACCACAGCAGCACCTGCTGCCGCGCCAGCCACCGTAGCCGGCGCCGTTCCGGCCCTGTACACCCAGGCCTGCGCGGCCTGCCACATCGCAGGCGTCGCCAATGCGCCCAAGTTGGGTGACAAGGCAGCCTGGGCACCACGCGTGGCCATGGGCGTGGATGCCTTGACCGCCAGCGTCATCAAGGGCAAGGGCGCCATGCCGCCACGCGGCGGCTCGACCGGCTCGGACGCCGACATCAAAGCCGTCGTGCAATACATGGTCAGCACCGTCAAATAGGGCGGCCCCAGCCATTGAAAAAGCCGGTCACTGACCGGCTTTTTTGTTTCTTGCTCGAAAAGGCCTCTAGCCCATATCTGGTGGGCGTTAACAGCTATCCATTTGATAGCATCACGCCTTGGGCTGCTGGCCTGCGGCGGGGCTGCGCACATAGCCAAACCGCAGCGGCAAGTCCCGGGTGGGAACCTCCTGAGGCACCCACAAACCCTGCTCGATGGCATCCGCCGCATGCAGCATGTCCTGCGTATGCACCAGGCCAAAGCCGAGCTGGGTGTCCAGGTAGACGCGGCCATGCTCGTCGAGAATGCAGCGTTGCACACGCGCGGCCTCGCCGGTGTGAGCCGTCACCGCAAAGTCCGGCCCGCTGGCAATGCGCCAAACCAGTGGCGTCGCCTCCAGTTCGACATAGACACGCTGCGGACCGTTCTGGAAAAACCACTGACCGGTCTTGTCGCTTTCGTAGTTGCGGGCGATGAAGTCGATCAGCTTGTCGTGTTTGAGCAACGATCCCTTGCTCGCTACCGAGCCGCCGGTAAACGGCCCGGCGGCCTGCGCCTGGTCGTCACGCATGTACCAGTTGCCCCGCGCATCCAGCCCCAGCCAGCCGTAGCAGGCGGGCACCTTGGGCCATTTGGCGATCGCCTGGCGAACAATGTCATCCATGGCCTGATTCTGCCGCGCTCAGAGCTGTTCCGCGAAAAACCCGCAGACAGCCTCGGGCATGGCCCGCACATGGCCGGGGAAAGGCGCGGACGGAAACCCGACATGGCCGCCCTCGCGCGGCTGCCAGAGCGTGACGCTGGCGCTGACATCGGCTGCCTGCGGCAGACTGGACGCCGGCACAAAGGGGTCGTTCAGCGCATTGAGGGCCAGCGCAGCCACCGCGATGCGCCGCATGTGCGGCTTGGCAGACGCGCGCTGCCAATAGTCTTCGGTGTTTTTGAAGCCGTGCAGCGGCGCCGTCACCACATTGTCGAAGGCATACAGGTCGCGCGCAGCCATCAACGCCTCGGCACTGAAGAGGCCGGGATGCTGCTCCAGCTTTTTAAGCGCCTTGGGCACCATCGAGTTCAGGAACATGCGTGTGTAGACCAGGCGGTTGAAGCCCTGGCCGATGGCGCGGCCGCTGGCGGCCAGGTCCAGCGGGGAGCAAACCGATGCCACCGCGCTGACCACGCTGCTGGCGGCGCCGCCCATCTCGCTTGCCCAGCGCATCAGGGCGTTGCCGCCCAGCGAAATACCCACCGCCGTCACCGGGCCCGCATGGGCGGCTTTAAAACGCCGGAGTATCCAGTCGATCTCCTCGAAGTCGCCCGAATGGTAGGCGCGCGGCGCACGGTTGAGTTCGCCCGAGCAACCGCGAAAATGCGGCACGGCGCAGGCCCAGCCGCGCACCCGCGCCACATCGGCAAAGGCCTCGGCATAGTGGCTCGCTGACGAACCCTCCAGGCCGTGAAAAACAATCAGCAAGGGTGCGCCCGCGCTGCTGCTGTGCTGCGCAAAATCGACATCGACAAAATCGTCATCAGGCGTGATCCAGCGCTCGCGCCGGAAACTGGGCGCTTCGGCCAGGTAGCGCTGCGAACGCAGGGCCGCATAAATGGTTTGCAGGTTGCCGCCAGGCAACCACCACGGAGCTTGGTAAATCATGGGCACAGGCAGCAAGCTCAATGCAGCACTTGCGGGCTGTCGGAGACTTCCTGCATTTCGCGCGGCGTGCCGGGGCTGGCGTGGTGGGCCACCATGCGCCAGCCTTGCGCGGTCTTGTTGTACACGTTGGTGGCAATCACGTAGGCGTGGCGCAGCCCTTCTTCGGTCATGACCTCGATACGCTCAAGCACGCTGTGCACGCCGGCACTCATGGCTTCAACCTTGTGCACTTTTTCGGGATGCGCGCGTATGGTGCCGTTGGCAAACATGGCGTCGAAAGCCGCGCGTATGGCGCCCGGGCCGAGCAAGCGCGGCCCGCCGGGATGGACGCAGACGATGTCGTCCTCGTCGGCCCAGCAGGCCATGAGTTTGTCGATGTCGCCGCTTTGCAAGGCTTCATAAAAGGCCGCTTCGATGTCGTCTGCATTGCCGTTGCTGGCGGGAGAAACTTTTGGTTTTCGCATGGATTCATTCGATGGAATACGCGCTCAGCTCTTACTTGGATGCGTCCCTAGTCCCTATTAAGCCACGCCCGGATGACGGCCTGCATGTCGGCGGCCTGCCCGGCCTGCCACAGGAGTTCTGGTCCCGCCACATGGGTGCCTGCCGGCAGCGCGCGCAGCGCCGCTTCCACAAACTCGGCCAGCCGGGTAGCCCGCACCGGCATGGACGAGGCCGGGATCATGTAGGCCACGACCGAAAGCATCCAGGCCGCGAGTCTTTCCAGCGCAGGCCGCCCCGCGCGGGGCAGCGGCTTCTGCGCCGAGCGCACCAGCAGCACGCGCTCGAAACCGAGCGCGGCCACAGCCTGTTCGTCGATGCTGGCCAGGCCCTGGCGCAGCGCTTGCGGCAAGCTGCCCTGGGCATGCGGCAGGACCACCACCAGGGTCAAGGCGCCGCAGCGCCTGAACCACTGTGCCAGCGCCAGCAACTGCGCCGGCTCGGGCGTCCAGAGCGCGCGCTCACGGTCGTGGTACAGCCGGGGCGGCTCGAACATGACCACACCGGTATGCACCGGCGCCGGGCTCAAGGGCCAGGCGGCAATATCGGTGCCGCCGGCCGGCACAATCGCCACCTGCGCCAGCGCGGTGCTCATCGGTTCGCGCGCCAGCACCTGGGTCTGCGCAAAACGGCCGCTGCCCGCGAGCCGGCGCAGAACCTCGCTGCCGAGCGCACCGGTCGCGCCCGCCACCAGCAGGCCCGGTTTCGTGCCTGCGCTGGCGCTTGCGGGCCGCAGTGCCGACTGCAGCGCCTGCAAGGGGCTGGCGGAGATTGGCGAATGGATGACGTTCAGCGGCATATGACTATGGTAGTGTTGCAGCTTGCTTTTTGGAGGCCTTGCCATGAAATTGCGTTTCCTGAACTGGCTTTTTACCGCCACGCTCGCCGTGTTTCTGACCGGCTGCGGCTATAACGACTTCCAGAGCCTGGATGAGCAAACCAAATCGGCCTGGTCCGAGGTGCTCAACCAGTACCAGCGCCGCGCCGATCTGGTGCCCAACATCGTCGCCACCGTCAAGGGCGAGGCCGCCTTTGAGCAGGACACCCTGACCCGTGTGGTCGAGGCGCGCGCACGCGCCACCTCCATGCAGGTGACCCCGGAAACCTTGAACAACCCGGAAGCCTTCGCCAAGTTCCAGGCGGCGCAGGGCGAACTGAGCTCAGCCCTGTCGCGCCTGCTGGTGGTGACCGAAAACTATCCCAACCTCAAGGCCAACCAGGGCTTCCAGGACCTGAGGGTGCAACTCGAGGGCACGGAAAACCGCATCGCGGTGGCGCGCAACCGCTACATCCAGGCGGTGCAGGCGTACAACGTGCTGGCACGCAGCTTCCCCACCAACCTGACGGCCATGGTCTTTGGCTACGGCGTCAAGCCGACCTTCAGCGTGCAGAACGAAGCGCAGATCAGCACGCCACCGGCAGTCAACTTCGAGAAGAAATAAGCGGGCGAGCAGGCCTTCATGCTGCGCCTCTCCATCGCCCGTTCGCTGGCAGCCCTGGGGCTGTTGCTGAGCCTGTGGGCTGGCGGTGTGTCTGCCCAGGCCCTGCAGGCGATCCCGGCGCTGACGGCGCGTGTGATCGACACTTCCGGCACGCTCGACGCGGGACAAACCCAGGCGCTCGAAGCCAAGCTGGCAGCTTTTGAAAAATCCCGCGGCTCACAAATCGTGGTGTTGATGGTGCCCACGACCCAGCCCGAAGACATCTTCGACTACACCCAGCGCGTCGGCGACCTCTGGAAGATAGGCCGCAAGGATGTCGGCGACGGCGTGCTGCTGGTGGTGGCCAAGAACGACCGCAAAGTGCGCATCGCCACGGCCAAAGCGCTGGAAGGCGCGATCCCCGACCTGGCCGCGCGGCAGATCATTGACCGCGCGCTGACACCGCGTTTTCGCGAGAACGACTTCGCCGGCGGCCTCAATGCCGCTGCCGACCAGATCATGGCGCGTATCAGTGGCGAGAGCCTGCCACTGCCGGAAGCCGAAGGCAGCGCCGGCTCCAGCGGACCGGGCTTTCAGTGGACCGACCTCGCCGTGTTTTTGTTTTTTGCCGTTCCCATAGGCGGGCGCGTGTTGTCGGGCATGCTGGGCCGCAAGTTCGGCGCGGTGGCCACCGGCGGCGCGGTCGGTGTGGTGGCCTGGATTTTCACGGCCAGCCTGGTGATAGGCGGCCTGGCGGCGCTCGCCGGCATGCTGTTCGCCCTGATCGCCAGCCTGGCGCCCGCCGCGGGCAGCGGCCGCTCCGGTGGCTGGGGGGGCGGTGGCGGTGGCGGCGGCTGGGGCGGAGGTTCTTCCGGCGGCAGCTGGGGCGGAGGTGGCGGCGGCTTCAGCAGCGGTGGCGGCGGCAATTTTGGCGGCGGCGGCGCGTCGGGGGGATGGTGACGGCATGACATTCTGGACCTCGATCACACGCAGCCTCAAACACCTGTGGCTGGATGCCGACGACACGCGCCGCGCCATCCCGGTGGACATGCTGGAGCGCCTGCAGCGGCGTGTGGCTGCCAGTGAACAACGCCACAGCGGCGAGATCCGCATCTGCGTCGAAGCCGGGCTGCCGCTGAGCTACCTGTGGCGCGGCGCTTCGGCGCGTGAACGCGCCATCACGATGTTCGGCAAGCTGCGGGTCTGGGACACCGAACACAACAACGGTGTGCTGATCTACCTGCTGCTGGCTGATCACGCGATCGAGATCGTGGCCGACCGCGGCCTGGCCCGGCATGTGGGCACCGACCAGTGGCAGGCCATGGTGGTGCGCATGGCCGAGGCCTTCCGGGAACAGCGTTATGAAGACGGCCTGACCCAGGCGCTGGAAGAAACCTCGGCCCTGCTGATGACCCACTTCGCCGTGGCAGATACGGGCAAGAACAACCCCAACGAGCTGCCGGACTCACCGGTGCTGCAATAACGCATCGCTATTAATTTAATAGCTGTTAGTCCACGGCGGACGTGGGCTAACGGCCATTTTTACTTCTATTCTGAGGATTCCGGAAGTTTCCAGACCGCCTGACCCCCGACCGGATAGAGCCGCCGCCCGGGTTGCGGCGACACCAGCCAGCCGCCGGTGAACTCGCCAAAAGCCGGCAGGATGGCCAGGCCCGGCTCGATGCAGAAACACGGCAGGCGCAGACGGTCGTGGCCCCGTCCGCGCAGCGATAACGCCGGGTGCAAGTGCCCGGCAATCACGCCATGGCTGGCATGTTTCTGCGGATGGTGGCAGGCAGCAAACGGGCCGATCAACCAGGGTTCGTCAACCACACGGATGCCCAGCGAGGCGGGTGGATCTCCGGCGCGGCTGTCGTGGTTGCCGCGCACCAGCGTGCAATCCAGCCCGGGATGTTCGGCGCGCCAACGCGCCAGCGCGTCAAGAACCGAGTCGGTGCGCGCCTGAGCCGCATGCAGGAAGTCCCCGAGGAAAATCAGTTGTGAAGGCTGGTAGTGCAGCACCAGCGCGCTGATGCGAGCCAGGTTTTCGCGGGTGGTGCCACCGGGCACCGGCTGGCCGAGCGCGCGGTAGGTGGCGGCTTTGCCGAGGTGCAGGTCGGCGATCCAGAGCACACGCTGCGCCGGCCACCACAGGGCGCGCTCGGGCAGCAGCCAGACGGTTTCGCCGGCATAACTGACAGCCAGCGGTGCGGCGGGAAGCGGCAGGGTCAAATCCATCAGAGCGGAGGCAAAGGCCGCGATGGCTTGCGCCGCGACGCGCGCTTACCGGTGGAAGATTTTGAAACGCCTGCAGTGCCCTCCTGGCCGAAGGCCAGGGTCTCGCGCACCTGCGCCGCCTCTCGCGATGGCGCGCTGCCCACACCTGATGCCGGACCCGCGGCCTTCTCCAGCTGCTGCAAGATGCGGGCGATGCGGTCGGCCACACTTTCGTTGGACAACTGCTCACGAAAACGCTCAACCATCAGCGGAAAGGCAAACGGCGTCGGCCGCGGCAGTACCTTGAGCACCAGGCGCTGGCTGTTCATACGCGCCAGGCTGCTGCGCAGACGACCGATCTCCAGCTCCTGCGCCAGCAGTTCCTGCTCGGCCTGCAACAGCAGCTTGTTGGCTGGGTCGTACTTCCTGAAAACTTCCCAGAATAATGACGACGAGGCTTGCAACTGCTTGTTGCTACGGTTTTCACCGGGGTAGCCCTGGAAGATCAGGCCCGACACACGAGCGATTTCGCGGAAGCGGCGCTGCGCGAGCTCACTGGCGTTGAGGCTTTGCAAGACCTCATGCAGCAGCGCGGCGCGCCGGCCATCTTCCCCATCCCCCTGCGCCATCGCGTCCAGCGACTCGGCATCGTGCCCAAGCTGAAGCACCTGCGGCAACAAGGCCGGCCAGTCCACTTCCTGCGCGCAGAGGAGCTCGAAGCCGTAGTCGTTCACCGCGATCGAAAACGTGCGCGGCGCATGTTGCGCCACCCGCCAGGCGATCAGGCTGGCCAGACCCAGATGCACATGGCGGCCGGCGAAGGGGTAGAGGAAAAGATGCCAGCCCTCGCGTGTCTTGAGCACTTCGGCCAGCAGGGTCTGCGGCGTCGGCAGCGCCGACCACTGCTGCTGAATCTCCAGCAGCGGCCGCACGCGGTGCAGCTCGGGCGTGTCGTAGCGGCCCTCGCCGGCCAGCGCCAGCTGCTGCACCACCTCATCGGCTAGCGTGGTCGACAGCGGCATGCGCCCACCGTTCCAGCGCGGCACGGCGTGGCGCTTGCCGCTGGCACGGCGCACCCAGGCCGTCATCTCGCGGATGCGCACCATCTCCAGCAGGCGGCCGCCGAACAGGAAACAGTCGCCCGGTTTCAGGCGCGCGGCAAAACTTTCTTCCACGCTACCGATGCGGGCGCCGCCCAGGTACTGCACCGTCATGCTGGCATCACTGACGATGGTGCCGATGTTCATGCGATGGCGGCGTGCCAGCCGCGCATCGGGCACGCGCCAGATGCCTTCTTCATCGGGCACGGCGCGCCGGTAGTCCGGGTAGGCAGCCAGCGAAGGGCCGCCCTGACGCACAAAGGACAGGCACCAATCCCAGCTCTCACGCGACAGCCGCGCATAGGCCGCTGTGCCTCGCACTTCGGCGTACAGATCTTCAGGAACAAAGCCGCCGCCCAGCGCCACCGTCACCAGGTGCTGCACCAGCACGTCCAGCGGCTGCTCGGGTGAAATGCGCGCTTCGATGTGGCCGGCCGCAATCGCCGCGCGGGCGGCAGCGCCTTCCACCATCTCGATGCTGTGGGTCGGCACCAGCGTCAGGCGCGACGGCCGTCCCGGCGCGTGGCCGGAGCGTCCCGCGCGCTGCAGCAGGCGCGCAACGCCCTTGGGCGAGCCGATCTGCAACACACGCTCCACCGGCAAAAAGTCCACACCGAGGTCCAGGCTGGACGTACACACCACGGCGCGCAACTCACCGTTTTTCAGGCCGAGTTCCACCCACTCGCGCACGCCGCGGTCCAGCGAACCATGATGCAGCGCGATCAAGCCGGCCCACTCCGGTTTGGCCGCCAGCAAGGCCTGGTACCAGATCTCGGACTGCGATCGCGTGTTGGTGAAGACCAGCGTGGTGCTGCTGCGCGCTATTTCGTCGATAACCTGAGGCAGCATGGTCAGGCCCAAATGCCCGCCCCAGGGGAAACGTTCGCTGCTTGCAGGCAGCAGGGAATCGATGACCAGTTTTTTCGGAACCTGGCCCTGGACCAGCGTACCGCCTGGCTGCCCCAACAGCGTGTGCATGGCTTCTTCCAGATTTCCAAGCGTCGCCGACATGCCCCAGATCGAAATAGCCCGGTCATCAGCGGCAGCGCGCAAGGCCTTGAGTCGAGCGAGCGCGAGTTGCACCTGCACGCCGCGCTTGTTGCCCAGCAGTTCGTGCCATTCATCAACCACCACCATCCTGACCGTGCCCAGGACCTCTTTGGCTTCGGCCCGGGACAGCAACACCGACAGGCTTTCGGGCGTGGTCACCAGCACCGAAGGCAGGCGCCGCGACTGGGCGCTGCGCTCGCCGCTGGCGGTGTCGCCGGTGCGCGCGCCCACCGTCCAGGGCGCCACGCCGGGCTGGGCGGCTTCAAGGGCATCCAGGGGCGCCTGCAACGCACGCACGGTGTCGGCCGCCAGCGCGCGCATCGGCGTCAGCCAGAGCACGGTCAGCGGCGGCGGCGTCGCTGCAGCCCGGCGCGCGCGCGCGGGGGCAAAGGCCTGCAGGGCAGCCAGCCACACAGCATAGGTTTTCCCGGAACCGGTGGTGGCATGCAGCAGGCCCGACTCACCGTTCTTCACTGCCTTCCACACCTCGCGCTGGAAGGCAAACGGTTTCCAGGTACGGGCGGCAAACCACGCCAGCAGCAGCTTTTTGACGGCCGGCGCAGCTGCGGGTTGGAGCGGGCTTGCAGGGCCCGTCACAACGCGGCGCATGCGGTATGAGCGAAAGCTCGGTTCATGGCTACATCCTAGCGTCACCACCGCGAGGTCCCACCGCGCCGGCTGGCCTTCGCGGTGTCGGCAGTAACCGACAGCGCGCCGCACCAGCCCGCTCAAGGTTCACGCGGCCATGAAAAAAGCCCCTGGCTTTCGGCAGGGGCTTTGTCGCGCGGCGTTACGCCTTATTTTTTCTGGCGGTACTTGCGCAGCGCGGCAATCTGGGCTGCCATCACGGCCAGCTCGGACTGGGCCATGGCAATGTCGATATCGCTCTTGGCGTTTTTCAACGCTTCTTCCGCAGCAGCCTTCGCCTCGCCGGCCTTGGCTTCGTCGAGGTCCTTGCCGCGAATGGCGGTGTCACTGAGCACCGTCACGCAATGGGGTTGCACTTCGAGCAGGCCACCGGCGACAAAGACAAACTCTTCGGTTCCGTCAGCCTTTTCAATCCGCACAGCACCGGGCTTGATGCGGGTGATCAGCGGGGTGTGGCGCGGGTAAATCCCCAACTCGCCCGCCTCGCCGGGCAAGGCCACGAACTTGGCCTCGCCGGAGAAGATGGACTCCTCCGCACTGACAACATCGACGTGGATGGTGTGTGTGGTGTCCATGACTTAGACCTTCTTGGCCTTCTCGAAGGCTTCGTCGATCGTGCCGACCATGTAGAAGGCCTGCTCAGGCAGGTGATCACACTCGCCGGCCACAATCATCTTGAAGCCGCGGATCGTTTCAGCCAGGCTGACGTACTTGCCGGGGGAGCCGGTAAACACTTCAGCAACGTGGAAAGGCTGCGACAGGAAACGCTGGATCTTGCGGGCGCGGGCCACGGCCAGTTTGTCTTCAGGCGCCAGTTCGTCCATGCCCAGAATCGCAATGATGTCGCGCAGTTCCTTGTAGCGCTGCAACGTGCCCTGCACGGCACGGGCCGTGTTGTAATGGTCTTCACCGACCACCGCTGGCGACAGCTGGCGGCTGGTCGAATCGAGTGGATCGACCGCAGGGTAGATACCCAGCGAAGCGATGTCACGCGAGAGCACCACGGTGGAGTCCAGGTGAGCAAAAGTCGTGGCAGGCGAGGGGTCGGTCAAGTCATCGGCAGGCACGTAAACGGCCTGGATGGAAGTGATCGAGCCGACCTTGGTGGAGGTAATACGCTCTTGCAGGCGGCCCATTTCTTCGGCCAGTGTCGGCTGGTAGCCCACGGCGGAAGGCATGCGGCCCAGCAGCGCGGACACTTCGGTACCGGCCAGCGTGTAGCGGTAGATGTTGTCCACGAAGAACAGCACGTCGCGGCCTTCGTCGCGGAAGGACTCGGCGATGGTCAGGCCGGTCAGCGCAACGCGCAGACGGTTGCCTGGGGGCTCGTTCATCTGGCCGTAAACCATCGCAACCTTGGACTCGCCGAGGTTCTCGAGGTTCACCACGCCGGAGTCGGCCATCTCGTGATAGAAGTCATTGCCTTCGCGGGTACGTTCACCCACACCGGCAAACACGGACAGACCCGAGTGCGCCTTGGCGATGTTGTTGATCAGCTCCATCATGTTCACGGTCTTGCCGACGCCGGCGCCGCCGAACAGGCCCACCTTGCCGCCTTTGGCGAACGGGCACACCAGGTCGATCACCTTGATGCCGGTTTCCAGCAGTTCCTGCGATGGCGACAGTTCGTCATAGGCTGGTGCCTTGCGGTGGATCGGGGCGGTCAGGGTCTGGTCGACCGGTCCACGCTCGTCAATCGGCGCGCCCAGCACGTCCATGATGCGGCCCAGGGTGGCCTTGCCGACCGGGACGGTGATGTTGGCGCCGGTGTTGTACACCATGTTGCCGCGGCGCAGGCCGTCGGAGGTTCCCAGTGCGATGGTACGCACGATGCCGTCGCCGAGCTGCTGCTGGACTTCCAGCGTCAGCGCAGAGCCTTCCATCTTGAGCGCGTCGTAAATCTTGGGCATCTGGTCGCGCGCGAATTCCACGTCGACCACCGCGCCGATACACTGAACAATCTTGCCTTGAGCTTGAGCCATGACTGGATCCTTTTCCGTTCTTTAAATCTTGAATCGCGGTTTAAACCGCTGCGGCACCGGCAACGATTTCCGAAAGTTCTTTCGTGATCGCCGCCTGACGCGTCTTGTTGTAAACCAGCTTGAGTTCGCCGATCACGCTGCCGGCGTTGTCGGTTGCGGCCTTCATGGCCACCATGCGTGCCGACTGCTCCGAAGCCATGTTCTCGGCCACAGCCTGGTAGACCAGCGCCTCGACATAACGCAGCAGCAGGTCGTCAATCACGGTCTGCGCATCAGGCTCGTAGATGTAGTCCCAGCCGTGCTGGTCCTTGTCGGCCTGCATGCTTTCCGCCGTCAAAGGCAGCAGCTGCTCGACCACGGGCTCCTGGCGCATGGTGTTGATGAACTTGGTGTAGCACAGGTACACCGCCTTGATCTTGCCTTCGCTGTACGCATCGAGCAGCACCTTGACCGGGCCGATCAGCTTGTCCAGGTGCGGCTTGTCGCCAAGCTGCGTGACATGCGAGATGACCTTGGCGCCCACGCGGTTGAGAAAGCTCAAGCCCTTGTTGCCGATGGCCACTGCCTGCGCATCATCACCAGCCGCCTGCAAGTCCTTGAGCTTGGCCGTGACGGCGCGCAGCACATTGGTATTGAGGCCGCCGCACAGGCCCTTGTCGGTCGTCACCACGATGAAGCCCGTCGTCTTGGTGTCGTTGGACTCCATGAACGCGTGGGTGTACTCGGGATTGGCCTGGGACAGGTTGGCCGCGATGTTGCGGATCTTGTCGCTGTAAGGACGAGCGGCACGCATCCGTTCCTGCGCCTTGCGCATCTTGGAGGCCGCCACCATTTCCATGGCTTTGGTGATCTTCTTGGTGTTTTCCACCGACTTGATCTTGCCGCGTATCTCTTTTCCTGCCGCCATATTGCTTCCTAAATGGTTTCTAAGCGTTGAGCTTTGATGTCTTCAGGTACGAATCAGGCAAACGACTTCTTGAACTCGCCCACAGCCGTGTTCAGTTCCGCCTCGGCGTCCTTGTCCATGGCCTTGTTGGCTTCCAGCTTGGCCATCAGGGCAGCGTTCTTGTCCTTGAGGTAGCCGTGCAGGCCAGACTCAAATGCCAGGACCTTCTTGACGTCGATGTCGTCCATGAAGCCCTTGTTCACTGCGAACAGCGTGGCGGCCATGTTGGAGATCGACAGCGGCGAGTACTGGGCCTGCTTGAGCAGTTCGGTCACGCGGGCACCGCGGTCCAGCTGCTTGCGGGTGGCCTCGTCCAGATCGGAGGCGAACTGCGCGAACGCAGCCAGTTCACGGTACTGGGCCAGGTCGGTACGGATACCACCAGACAGGTTCTTGATCAGCTTGGTCTGGGCAGCACCGCCGACGCGCGACACCGAGATACCGGCATTGATCGCGGGACGGATACCGGCGTTGAACAGGCTGGTTTCCAGGAAAATCTGGCCGTCGGTGATCGAGATCACATTGGTCGGCACGAAAGCGGACACGTCGCCAGCCTGTGTTTCGATGATAGGCAGTGCCGTCAGCGAACCAGTCTTGCCCTTGACGGCGCCCTTGGTGAAGTCTTCAACATACTTCTCGTTCACGCGGGCTGCGCGCTCAAGCAGACGGCTGTGAAGATAAAACACGTCGCCGGGATAAGCTTCGCGGCCTGGCGGACGGCGCAGCAGCAAGGACACCTGGCGGTAAGCCACGGCCTGCTTGGACAAATCGTCATACACGATCAGCGCGTCTTCACCGCGATCGCGGAAGTATTCGCCCATGGTGCAGCCGGAGTAGGCGCTGACATACTGCATGGCCGCCGATTCGGAAGCGGAAGCGGCCACCACAATCGTGTAATCCATGGCGCCGGCCTGTTCCAGCGAGCGCACCACGTTCTTGATCGAAGAAGCTTTCTGGCCAATCGCGACGTAGACGCAATAAACGCCTTTGCCCTTCTGGTTGATGATGGCGTCAATCGCCACAGCCGTTTTGCCGGTCTGGCGGTCGCCGATGATCAGTTCGCGCTGGCCGCGGCCGACGGGCACCATGGAGTCAATCGACTTCAGGCCGGTCTGCAGGGGCTGGTCCACCGACTTACGGGCGATCACGCCAGGGGCGACTTTTTCGATCACGTCGGTCAGCTTGGCGTTGATCGGGCCCTTGCCATCGATCGGCTGGCCCAGCGCGTTGACCACGCGGCCCAGCAGCTCGGGACCGACCGGCACTTCAAGAATACGCCCGGTGCACTTGACGGTGTCGCCTTCTGCAAGGTGCTCGTACTCGCCCAGAATCACGGAGCCGACGGAGTCACGCTCCAGGTTCAGCGCCAGGCCATAGGTCGGCGTGCCGTCGGCGGTGGCCGGAAATTCCAGCATCTCGCCCTGCATCACATCGGACAGGCCGTGGATACGCACGATACCGTCGGTCACCGACACAACGGTGCCCTGGTTGCGGATGTCGCTGCTGGCTGTCAGGCCCTCGATGCGGCTCTTGATCAGTTCAGAAATTTCTGCGGGATTGAGTTGCATGACTCTTTCCTTCTTTCTTCGGTTATGGGCTAAAACTTCAGGACTTGCACTCGGCAGATCAGGAAATCAGTGCCGCTTTCATTTGCTCTAAACGGGCTTTGATCGAGGTGTCCAGCACCTCGTCACCCACCACGACGCGTACGCCGCCTATCAGTTCAGGCTCCAGCTCGACCTTGAGGTTGAGCTTGCGGCCGAAGCGTTTTTCCAGCGTTGCAGCCAGACCAGCCAGCGCGGCGCCGTCCAGCGCAAAGGCGCTGAACACGGTGGCGTCGGACGAACCGGTCTTTGTATTTTTCAGCACCCGGAACTGGCTGGCGATTTCAGGCAGCACGCTGATGCGCCCGTTGTCGATGACCGCACGCAGGAAGTTCTTGGCGGCCTCGGGCAATTTGCTTTTGGCAACGCCGGAAATCACTTCGAACGTCTGCGCCGAAGTCACGCTGGGGTTGCCCGCGTACTGCTGCAGCTGCACATTGGAAGCTATCGCGGCCAGCTCGTCGAGCCAGGCTGCGGTGCCGTCAAGATCGCCACCGGCGGCCTTGAACAGCGCTTCAGCGTAGGGACGGGCAATGGTGGCTAGTTCGGCCATAGTGATGCTCGCTTCGATTCAGTCAAAGTTCAGTCTTCAGACGGCCAAGCAAGTCAGCATGCACACCGGCATTGACTTCCTTGCGCAGGATCTGCTCAGCGCCTTTGACGGCCAGAGCGGCAACCTGCTCACGCAGGGATTCACGCGCCTTGACGGTCTGCTGCTCGGCTTCAACCCTGGCCGCAGCAATGATCTTGCTGCCTTCTTCGGTAGCCCGGGCTTTGGCTTCTTCGATCATGGCTTGCGCACGGCGTTCGGCTTCGGCCAGACGCAGTGCGGACTCGTTGCGAGACTTGGCCAGCTCTTCTTCCACGCGCTTGTTGGCAACGGAGAGTTCAGACTTGGCCTTGTCGGCAGCTGCCAGGCCATCGGCGATCTTGCGGGCGCGCTCGTCCAGTGCAGCCGTGATCGGAGGCCATACGAATTTCATCGTGAAGGCAACCAGAATCAGGAACACGATCAACTGGATTATTAGGGTACCGGTAATGCTCACTGTTCATCCTTTCCCCAAGGGCCCGGCCAGAAGCCAGCCCGAAGGAATGACATTTTTAATTAGATGAAGGCTACTTGGGCAGGTTGGCGATTTGCGCCAGGAACGGGTTGGCCGTGGCGAACCACAGGGCAATACCGGTACCGATAATGAAAGCCGCGTCGATCAGGCCGGCCAGCAGGAACATCTTGGTTTGCAGTTCGCCCATCAGCTCAGGCTGGCGTGCAGCTGCTTCGAGGTATTTGCTGCCCATGATGCCGATGCCGATACAGGCGCCAACTGCGCCGAGACCGATGATGAGGCCGGCGGCCAGAGCGACAAAACTAATAACTTCCATGATGACTCCTTAGGACTTGGTTGCGAGAGAAAAAGAAAAACGAAAACAAAAACGGTTAGTGGTGATCGTGGGCCTGGCCGATATACACCAGCGTCAGCATCATGAACACGAAGGCCTGCAGCGTGATGATCAGGATGTGGAAGATCGCCCAGGCAGAACCCGCAATGATGTGACCAATGGCCAGGCCAATGCCGGTTGCGGAGAGTGACCAGGCGCCACCCATCAGCGCAATCAGCAGGAAAATCAGCTCGCCGGCATACATGTTGCCGAACAGTCGCATGCCATGAGAGACCGTCTTGGCAACGAACTCGATGACCTGCATCAGGAAATTGAAGGGGTAAAGTGCCCAGTGGTTGCCAAAAGGCGCGGTGAACAGCTCGTGAATCCAGCCGCCCAGGCCCTTGATCTTGACGTTGTAAGCCAGGCAGGTCAGCAGCACGCCCAGAGACAGGCCCATGGTGACCGAGAGGTCGGCCGTCGGCACGGAGCGCATGTAAGCATGGTGCGGATCCAGGCCGGCCGCGCCGTAAATCGAGGCCCAGATCACCGGGATCAGGTCGACCGGCAACAAGTCCATGGCGTTCAGCAGGAAAATCCAGACAAACACAGTCAGCGCAAGCGGCGCCACCAGTTTGCGACTCTCGGCACTGTGAACAATGCCCTTGGCCTGGGAGTCGACCATCTCAACCAGCAGTTCGACCGCCGCCTGGAACCGGCCGGGGACGCCGGGAGTTGCCTTGCGAGCCGCTTTCCATAGAAAGAAGCAGCCCACGATACCGAGCAAAATACTGAAAAGGGCGGAATCGAGGTTGACAACGGTCAAATCAAAAGGGCCGACCAGCTCCTTGTTGCGCCAATGCGTCAGATGGTGAACGATGTATTCACCGGCCGTCTGGCCTCCCTGTCCTGCAGCGTTCTCAGCAGCCATTTATTGCTCGCCTCAAAGTTTTTTATGCCTGGCCGCCAAAAACAGCGCGAACCAGGACACTTTCATTGTCACCACCAGGCCGACCAACATGATCGGCCAGCTCAGCATCGAAACCACCCGTGGCGCTGCAAACAGCATTGCCAGCGTCAAGGCAACCTTGACCATTTCCCACAAAAAGAATCCGGCCACAGCCGTGCCCGGATTCATTGACCAAACCTTGCCCGTCAAACCGCGCGCAAAAAGCGCTGCAGGAATAACCACCGCGAGCGACCCGTAAAGGGCAGACCAGCCGGCGCTTGACCTTCCGGTCAGCAGCCATGCCAGCAAGGCCACCAGGACCCCCGCCACAAACTGACCCGCCAACACATGCCAGAGAGAAACCTGAGGATGACTTTTTCGAAACTGCTGCGCCTGTTCGCGCGTCAGTGACTTGAAATCGTCCTGTTCCGTCTCATCTCTATCACCGGAAGCTCTCGCTGCCCGGTCAACCGCCGCATCTGTCATTTTGGTCACCACAAATTACGCGAGCGGTTTACAGCCGGTTATTAGCAAAGCCCTTGATTATACGTAGAAACCCGCCCGTTCCCAAAATTCCCCTGCCCGATGCTGCGGTGATTGCCCGGCCGCAAGGCTGCATCATGGGTGGCGCAAGCTTTGCAGGCGACAATTGCGCAATCGCCGAGACGCTTGTCGCAGCAGCGCGACAACATCCTTGCTGCGCTGACAGCAGGTTTTGCCGCTTACTCCAAAGGATTTCCATGCCCGCCCTGATGAAATTTCTCCATATCGCCGCTGCCATCGTGTGGCTGGGCGGCATCAGCTTCATGCTGTTTGCGCTGCGTCCCGCCGCTGCAGCCCAACTGGCTCCGCCTCAGCGCCTGCCGCTGACGGCGCGGGTGCTGGCCAGGTTTTTCAACTTTGTCTGGCCGGCCATCGGGCTGCTGTTGCTGACCGGGCTGGCCATGATGTTGGCCGTCGGGATGAAAAACGCACCCCTGGGCTGGCATCTGATGTTCGGCATCGGCCTGCTGATGTTTGCCCTGTTTGGCCATCTCTATTTCGGCCCCTTCCGGCGCCTGAAACTGGCCGTCGCCGCAGCCGATTGGCCTGAAGGCGGGCGGCGCGTGGGTCAAATCGTCATGCTTGCCGGCCTGAACCTGGGCCTGGGCACCTTGGCGATTGCCGCTGTGATTTTTCTCGCCTGAGGGCGGGCTTGCATTTGCGCCGCATGGTTCACCGCATTTTTTGCTGCTTGCTGGTCCTGCTCGCAGGCGGATGCAGTGCGGTCAACCCGTATTACGACGCCTCCAGAGCGCACCACACGGCGGAAGGCTTCAAAAACAACTACGCACCCCGGGTCACCAAGTCCCGCGCCGAGCTGCTGCGCTGGCTGCGTGAGTCTCACCTCAACGGACTGCCCAAACCGCCCGAGCAGCCCATCGCCACGCAGGCACCCGATCTTCAGGCCATCCACGCCTACGCCAACCGTCCGCGCGCGCCCCTGTCCCCACCGTCCATCACCTGGATCGGCCATGCCAGCATGCTGGTGCAAGCGGGCCGTCTCAACGTGTTGACCGACCCGATATTTTCAGAGCGCGCCAGCTTCGTCCAGTTCATCGGCCCGAAACGCGCGCAGCCTCCGGGCATGGCACTGAAAGACCTGCCACCTGTCGATGTGGTTCTGATCTCGCACAACCACTACGACCATCTGGACAAGCAGACGGTGCTCGAGCTGGCAGCACGCTCGGCGCAGCCGGGACACACGCCGACGCTTTTTCTGGTGCCACTCGGTGTGAAATCCTGGTTCACCGACCTGGGCATCGGCAATGTGGTCGAGCTGGACTGGTGGGACCAGCACGTGCACCAGGGTGTGGCGTTCAACTTCACGCCCGTGCAGCACTGGTCGGCGCGCGGCCTGGGCGACCGCAGCCAGACCTTGTGGGGAGGCTACGCGGTGTTTGCGCCGGACTTTCACTGGTACTTCAGCGGCGACACCGGTTACTCGAAAGATTTTTTGGACACCCGCGAGCGCTTCAGCGCGCGCAATGCAGGCGGCTTTGACCTCGCATTGATCGCCGTCGGCGCCTATGAGCCGCGCTGGTTCATGAAGGAGCAACACGTCAACCCGGCGGAAGCCGTGCAAATCCACAAAGACCTGGGCGCCAAACGCAGCGTCGGCGTGCACTGGGGCACCTTTAACCTGACCGACGAATCGCTGGACCAGCCTCCCAAAGACCTGGCCCAGGCCAGGCAGGCGGCCGGCCTGCGCGACGATGAATTCTTTCTGATGAAAATTGGCGAAACACGGCAATTGCCGCCCCGAACGGTAAATCCATGACACAGCGCAAGAACCCGGTGCACCGTTCCCCCACAAAGAAAGGCGCGGCGCACTGGACAGACCGTTTTACCAAGGGCGTCAGCCGGGAAACATTGGCGGCCCACCCCTGGCTCAAACCGGTGTCCCATCATTTGCAGGAACCGGGCCTCTGGCGCCTGCAGCACGAGGCGGTGGCCCGCGGCGTGGCCATCGGCCTGTTCTGGGCCTTCGCCCTGCCGGTCGCGCAGATCCTGGTGGCGGCTGCGCACTGCGTCTGGTGGCGCGGCAACATCCCGGTGGCCGCCGGAATGACGCTGATCACCAATCCCTTCACCATCGGCTTCTGGCTCTGGCTGGCCTACAAGCTGGGCAGCCTGATCC
>JAZKGR010000076.1:0-2019 GCA_040385775.1 Pseudomonadota bacterium | reverse complement strand
CCCGCAGCCTTGACCGATGGCGTCGAACAAATTCACCGCATCATCATGGACTGGAGCCTAGCCCATGAGTGATGTTGCCATCGCGCGCAGCGAACTGATCCTCGGCGGCCAGCGCAGCGGCAAGTCGCGCCGCGCCGAAACACTCGCGCGGGACTGGCTAGCCCAGTCACCCGCGCACAAGGCCGTGCTGATTGCCACGGCCCAGCCCTGGGACCCGGAAATGCGCGAACGCATCCGTCGCCACCAGCAGGACCGTGCCGAACGGGTACCCGGCATGGCCACGGTGGAAGAGCCTGTCGATCTGGCGCAGGCGATGGCGCTGCATGGCCGCAGTGACACGCTGGTCGTCATCGACTGCCTGACGCTCTGGCTGACCAACCTTCTGATGCCGGCGGAGAGTTCAGAGTCAAATATGCCTCCAGCCCACAATCCACGGGAGCAAGTAGCTATGCTTTTAGGAGCAATTGGAGCCGCCGCCGGCCCGCTGGTACTGGTCGGCAACGAGATCGGGCTGGGGGTTATTCCGATGGGGCGGGAGACGCGCGATTTTGTGGATGCGCTGGGGCGGTTGAACCAGCAGGTGGCGCAGGCCTGTCAACGCGTGACCTTCATGGCGGCCGGCTTGCCGCTGGTGCTGAAAGACGGTTTATGAAAAAAATTCTGGGCGCGCTGTGCCTGCTGGCTGCGCTTGCGCCTGCGCAGGCCCTGCAAATCATCGACGACCGCGGCGTTACGGTCACCTTGGCGCAATCCCCACAGCGCATTGTCAGCCTGCTGCCCTCGCTGACCGAAACCGTCTGTGAGCTGGGCCAGTGCAAGCGCCTGGTGGGCGTGGACCGTTATTCCAACTTCCCGGCCATGGTGCGGGCCCTGCCGCAGGTGGGCGGCGGCATTGACCCGAATATCGAGGCCGTGGTTGCGCTGCGGCCGGACGTGGTGCTGATGGCTACCTCCTCGCGCGGTGTTCAGCGGCTGGAGGCGCTGGGCTTGAAGGTGGTGGCGCTGGAGCCGAAAAGCGCGACCGACGTGCAGCGCGTGATGGGCAAGATTGGCCAGGTGCTGGAGGTGGCGGACGCGCAGCGCATCTGGCGCGTCATCGACGCCGGCGTGTCGGCGGCGGCGCAATCGCTGCCACCCGCCGCCAGGAACACACGCGTGTATTTCGAAGTCAACCGCGGGCCGTATGCCGCCGGCACCACCTCCTTCATCGGCGAGACCATGCTGCGCCTGGGGGTCAAAAACATCATGCCGGCCGAACTCGGGCCTTTTCCCAAGATCAACCCCGAATACGTGGTGCGGGCCAATCCCGACCTGATCATGATCGGTGCGCGCAACGCTCAGGGCCTGGCGCAGCGCCCTGGCTGGTCCGGCATACGCGCCCTGCGCGAAGGGCGGCTGTGTGTGTTCACGCCCGAAGAGTCGGATGTGCTGGTGCGCCCCGGTCCGCGCATGGCCGAGGCTGCGCGCATCATGGCCAGCTGCATCGCCAGCAAGAGCGGCCCGGCCGGAGTGCCGGTTCAATGAGTCTCACCGTGCCCGGCGGCGCCGTGCGGCAACGCAGCTACGTGCTGGGTTTTGTCCTGCTGCTGGCCGCCGCCGGCCTGCTGCTGCTGGGCGCCGGCGTAGGCAGCACGGGGTTTGACAGTGTGCTGCAGGCGCACCGCGATCCGGTGGCCTGGCAAATCATCTGGGACATCCGCCTGCCGCGAACGCTGGGCGCCTGGGTCGCCGGCGGCCTGCTCGGGCTGGCCGGTGCCGTGGCCCAGGGCCTGTTTCGCAACCCGCTGGCCGATCCGTATTTGCTGGGCAGCGCTTCGGGCGCGGCATTGGGCGTTGCGGTGGCGCTGGCCTTGTTCGGCGCCTCGCCGTTTGCGACCTCCTATGTTGTGCGCATGGGTTTGACGGGAGCCGCTTTTGCCGGCGCTGTCGGCGGCGTGTTGCTGACGCTGCTGCTGGCCAACGGCGTGTTGCACACCCTGCGCCTGCTGCTGGCCGGGGTCATTGTGGGTGTGGTGCTCG
>JAZKGR010000075.1:0-7473 GCA_040385775.1 Pseudomonadota bacterium | reverse complement strand
TTCGCATCAAGTCTGACAAAGTGATTTACCGCCGCATGCCCGACGACGCGCTGGCCACCGCGCAGCAGTTGTTTGCGGTGCTGCGTGGCTTCGACGCCCAGGGCGTCAAGCTGATCTGGATTGAACACCCGCCTGCAGGTCCCGAGTGGGACGGTGTGCGGGATCGGCTGGGCCGGGCGGCTGCGGATTGACGCGCGGCGCCGCCACAGTGCATAGTGGCTTGGCTCCTCGATAAAGCTTTATCCCTGAAAGCAGACATGACTTCTCCCATCGAATCTGCCGCCACCTCCGCCATCACCGCACTGCTGCAGCAACTGCGCGAAGGCCAGGCGCCTGACGCAGCTTCGCAGGAGATCCTGCGCATCACGGCGGGGCTGGAAGCGCAGTTGCGCCAGCGCGATGCGGATGTGGTGGCCGCGATCAAGGAGCTGGAGTCGTTTTCTTATTCGGTCTCACACGACCTGCGCGCGCCGCTGAGCACCATTGACGGCTTCAGCCGGCTGCTGGAGGGTTCTTCGGCCAAAGGTGATGCCGAGCGCAGCAAACATTATTTGCAGCGCCTTCGGCTGGGTGTGGCCAATATCAACGAGTTGATCGGTGCGCTGCTGCTGGTGTCGCGCCTGCTGCGCGCACCGATGGCCGTGCAGTCGGTGGACCTGGGTGCGCTGGCGCAAGCCGCGTTTGCGGCGCTGCAGGTGGCCGAGCCCACGCGCCTGGCGCAGGTCGATGTGCAGCCGGGCCTGATCGCCCAGGGCGACCCGGCGCTGCTCAAACAATTGGTCGATCACCTGGCCGACAACGCCTGGAAGTTCAGCGCCAAAAAGGACAAGACCTTGATTACCGTCGGTAGCCAGGCCGGCGCCGATGGCGAGACGGTGTATTTCTTCAGCGACCAGGGGGCGGGTTTTGACATGGCCCATGCCGAAAAACTGTTCGGCATCTTCCAGCGCATGCATGTCTCGTCGGACTTCCCCGGCCTGGGCGCGGGCCTGGCGACGGTGCAGCGCATTGTTGCGCGGCATGGCGGGCGTGTGTGGGCACAAGCGGCCGTGGACCAGGGCGCGACGATTTATTTCACGCTGGCAGCCAGTTCACCGGCTGCGCGGCGCTGAACCGGCCTTGATGCCATGCCGCGCATGATGGCCTGATCGGCCGCGTCACCACAAGCCGAGGTCGGGCTCCATTTCTGCAAAGCGACGGCTGCCGCCATGTCGGCGGTCTGCTTTTTCTGTCAGCAGCGGTGAGCGGGCAAGTTCTTCGGTCATATCTGTCAGGCGGGTCAGCGCCACATCAAAAGCCGCCAGCTCGGTCGATGTGAGCGCCTGCAACACCATGTTGTTGAAGCGCACGGATTGCGGAAACAGCTCGTCATAAAGTTTGCGACCGCGCTCATTGAGCTTCACGAGGGCGCGCCGTTTGTCATCAGGCACGCCCTGGCGCACCACCAGTTTTTTGGCCACCAGGTCGGTGATGTGGCGCGACACACGGGCGCGTTCGAGGTGGGCCTGCTCTGCCAAGGCCGAAGGTGACATGGCACCTTGCGCGGCAAGAATACAGATCAGCCGCCACTCGCGCCGCGTGATGCCGTAGCGCCCTTCACACAGCCGCGTCACCATGGCCCCGCTGCCGGCCAGCAGGCAGCTGAGCCGATAGTTGAGCAAGTCCTGGACGGTAGCGGGTTCAGCAAAAGACATGGGGCCTGTTTTGCTTCATTTTGCACCGTCCACAGGTAGTTGTATAGAAGAACTACCGCATCGGCTTCTACACTTATTTTCATGTCCTCATCCACCCCCTCCCCATGACCATTCAACAACTGAGTGTCGGCGCCAAGATCGCGGATTCCGAGGTCTTCGACCTCGCCGTGTCCTGGCGTGGCTACCGCATCAACAAGATGTGCAACGCGCTGTCACAAGCGGCCAATCGCGACGCGTGCAAGCAGGACGAAGAAGCCTTTATGGCCAAGTACGCGCTGACCGAGGAAGAAAAGTGCCTGGTGCGCGCACGCGACTTCTCTGGCCTGCTGGCGGCCGGCGGCAACATTTACTTTTTGCTCAAACTGGGCGTGGTTACTGGCAACGGCCTGTATTACATGGGCGCGAAGATGCGCGGCGAAAGCTACGAGCAGTTCCTGGCCACCCGCAACGAAAGGAGTGCCACCTGATGGGCAAGATCATCGCCGGCATCGGCACCTCGCACGTTCCCTCCATCGGCGGCGCCTACGACCGCGGCAAAACCGAAACCCCCGGCTGGAAGCCGCTGTTCGACGCCTACGTGCCGGTGCAGCAATGGCTCAAGGCGTTGAAGCCCGATATTGTCATCATGGTCTACAACGACCATGGCGCGGACTTCTTCTTCGACAAGTACCCGACTTTTGCTGTCGGTTGCGCCGACAGTTATGCCATTGCCGACGAAGGTTTTGGCACCCGACCGCTGCCGGCCATTCCGGGCGACCTGGCGTTCTCGCAGCATCTGTGCCGCTCGCTGGTGTACGACGAGTTCGACCTCACGGTGTGCCAGGAGATGCGGGTGGAGCATGGGTTTCTGGTGCCCATGCACCTGTGTTTTGAGCCTGGGGAAAGCTGGCCCGTGGCCTCGGTCCCTATCGCCGTGAATGTGCTTCAGCATCCCTTGCCGACAGCGCGCCGTTGTTACAAGCTGGGCCAGGGCATTCGCCGCGCGGTGGCGTCCTATGAGCGGGACGTGCGGGTGGCCATCATCGGTACGGGCGGCATGTCGCACCAGCTGACGGGCAAAAATTTTGGCCAGATGCAGCGTGATAACGACATGGACTTCCTGGACCGCATTGAGCACGACCCGGAGAGCCTGACCCAGCTGACCCACCAAACCTTGATGGAAAAGTTTGGCGTTGAGGGCATTGAGCTCATCATGTGGCTGGTGATGCGCGGCGCGCTCTCTGGCGCCGCGCTGCGCAAGCACCGCAACTACTACGCGCCTATGACCACCGGCATGGGCCTGGTCACCTTCGAGGAGCCGCTGTGATGCGTACCCAGGTCGGCATTGTCGGCGCCGGGCCGGCAGGGTTGATGCTTTCGCACATGTTGCACCTGGAAGGCATTGAGTCGGTCATCATCGAGCGCGCCAGCCGCGTGCATGTGCAAAGCCGTTTGCGGGCGGGCGTGCTGGAGCACGGCACCGTGGACATGCTCAAGGCCTTGGGCCTGGGTGAGCGCATCGGCAAGCTCGGCCTGGAGCAGCATGCAATCGACTTTCGCTTCGGCGGTGAGTCGCACCGCCTTGACTTCCACCAGGCCACGAACGGCCGCAGTGCCTGGGTCTATCCGCAGCATGAGCTGGTGGCTGACCTGATGAATGCGCGCACGCAGGCTGGCGCGCAGATTTTTTTCGAGACGCCGGTGACGCGTATCGACGGCTTGCAGACCAGGCAGCCGACGGTTCACTTTGAACAAGATGGCGAGCCGCGCGAGTTGCGGTGCGACTTTGTGGTGGGTTGCGACGGTTTTCGCGGCATCTGCCGCGACGCGATACCGGAGCAAGTCCTGAAGACCTACGAGCGCGTCTACCCGTTTGGCTGGCTGGGCATCCTGGCCGAGGCGCCCGCCCCGACCCGCGAAATCACCTGGGGTTGCCATGAAGAGGGTTTTGCGATGCTGAGCATCCGCTCGCCGAGCGTGACGCGTCTTTACCTGCAATGCGCGCCCGACGATGACCCGGACAACTGGTCGGACGATCACATCTGGTCCGAGCTGCACAAACGCCTCGACGTGCCCGGCATGCCGCCGATCAATGAGGGCAAGATCACGCAAAAAGGCGTCACCGCCATGCGCAGTTTTTTGGCGGAACCGATGCAGTTTGGGCAACTTTTTCTGGCCGGCGACGCTGCCCATATCGTGCCGCCGACAGGCGCCAAGGGGCTCAACTCGGCGATGGCCGATGTGAAGGTGCTGGGGCGCGGCCTGGTAGAGAAATACAAGCGCGGCGACGGCGACCTTCTGGAGCGTTACTCCCAGATTTGCCTCAGGCGCATGTGGTTGGTGCAGCGCTTTTCGGCGGGCCTGTGCACCATGGTCCACCAGTTCCCCGGCGACAACACCTTTGTGCGCCGACTGCAACGCGCCGACCTCGACTACATGACCGGCAGCGTCGCCGGGCGCCTTGCATTTTCTGAAAACTTCACAGGCCTTCCCATCGAAATTTGATTGAAGGAGATTGACATGCACGATGCCCATCGTTTTCTTGCTCGCCGCCGAATGCTGGCTGCTACCGGCCTGGCCGTGGCCGGCGTTGCCGCTTTTCCTGGGGCCGTATGGGCCCAGGCCGACGCCTGGCCAAACAAGCCGCTGCGGGTGATCGTGAACTTTCCACCGGGCAGCTCACCCGATGTGCTGGCGCGCGCGGTCTCGCTGCCCTTGCAGCAGGCCTTGGGCCAGCCGGTGGTGGTCGAAAACCGCTCTGGGGCCAGCGGCATGATTGGTGCCGAGGTGGTCGCGAGAGCGCCTGCCGACGGCCACACATTGCTGATGACCGCCGGCAGCACGATCACCACCAACCCCTTCATTTACGCCAAAATCCCTTACGACACGGCCAGGGATCTGGTGCCGGTCGCGGCCGCTGCCCGGATTGTTTTGTTTCTTGTCGCCAAACCGGGGTTGCCGGTCAAGGATGTGCGCGAGTTTTTGGCTTATCTCAAAGCCAATCCGGGCAAACTCTCTTATGGTTCGGCGGGCAATGGGACCGGCCTGCATCTGGCGGGTGAAATGCTCAAGAGCCAGGCCGGTGTTTTTGCGGTGCATGTGCCCTACCGCGGTGCGGCGCCGGCCCTGCAGGACTTGCTGGCCGGGCAGATCGATTTTTATTTCGACCCCGGCATTGCCTTGGGCCATGTGCGCGCAGGCAAGCTGCGCATGCTGGCGGTGGCGGCCTTGCGCCGCTCGGCCGTCTTTCCGGACGCCCCCACGCTGGACGAGGCTGGTTTGAAAGGATTCGACGCCGGCACCACGCACGGCTTTTATGCCCCTGCCGGTACGCCGCCGGAGATTGTCAACCGCCTGAACCTGGAGATCAACCGCAGCCTCGCGTTGCCGAACGTGCGCAGCCAGATCATGGCCATAGGCGCCGAGCCCACGCCGCTGACGCTGGCGCAGTTTTCTGCCCAGATGCAGGACGACAGCAAGCGCTACGCGGCCATCATCAAAGAGCGCAAAATCCAGGCGGATTGATGCGCGCATTGGGCGCTCTGCGGACGGACACGGGCTACTTCAACCAGCCCCGTTTTCTGAAGTACCACATCGGCACCACCGCGCTGGCCGCCATCAGCAGCAAGGCGTACGGATAACCGAGCGCCCAGTCGAGCTCGGGCATGAGCTTGAAGTTCATGCCGTAGACGCTGGCGATCAGCGTAGGCGGCAGCAAGGCCACGCTGGCCACCGAGAAGATCTTGATGATTTTGTTCTGGTTGATATTGATGAAACCAACCGTGGCGTCCATCAAGAAGTTGATTTTGTCGAACAGGAAGGCGGTGTGGGAGTCCAGCGAGTCGATGTCGCGCAGGATCTGGCGCGCTTCCTCGAACTGCTCGGCATTGAGCATCTTGCTGCGCATCATGAAACTGACGGCGCGGCGCGTGTCCATCACGTTGCGGCGGATGCGGCCGTTCAAGTCCTCATGCCGCGCGATGGCGCCCAGCACCTCGCCGGCCAGCGCATCGGTCACGTCGCCCGACAACACCTTGGTGCTGACTTTTTCCAGTTCGACATAGATGTTCTCCAGCGTGTCGGCCGAATATTCGGCATCGGCGTCGAACAGTTTGAGCAGCACTTCCTTGGCGTCTTCGATCAGGCCTGGCGCGCGGCGCGCGCGCATGCGCAGCAGGCGGAACACCGGCACATCCTCGTCGTGGATGGAAAACAGCACGCCCTTGCTTTTAAGGTTGTCGTTGACCAGGTTCAGGATGAAAGCGACCCGCACCGTGCGCGGCTCGGCGTCGTCGGCGATCAAAAAATCGGAGCGGATGTGCAGTTCGCCGTTGTCTTCCTCGTAAAAACGCGCGGACTCCTCGATGTCCTCGTCCATCGCGTCTTCTGGAATCGACAGGCCGTAGTACTGCTTGATCCAGCGTTTTTCTTCCAGCGTGGGCGACTCCAGGTCCACCCAGATCGGCTGGAACTTGGACAACTCTTCCAGAGATTCGATTTCTTCCTGGAACAGTCGCCCGTTGGCAAGCGTGAAAATATTGAGCATGACTGGCTCCCAATCAGTTTGGGGCGCCGACACCGGGCGTTAGCCGGGTGGGTCGGCGGGGTTGCGAAGGGTGGCATCGCTTTCAACCCCGGCAACAACAGTCTTCGGTGTTGAAAGCTAGCGACTGGGGCTGCTTTCCAAGGATTTCTCCGGCATCAAGATCGCGTGATTATGGCACCCATCGCTTGTTTGCAGCTTCAGGGCGGGCCAAAAAATGCCAGCAACTCCTCCTTGCGCGCATAGGCGTCCCGCTCTCCCAGGGCCATCAATGCCTTGATGAAACCGGGCTCAAACAGCAGATAACTCGCCAGTGCCGCGCCGCTGGGGCTGCCCCCTGCGCCTAACGCGCCCAAACCGGCCAAGGCGTTGTAGGTGGCGGCAGGCAGCTCGCTGGCATGGGCCTGGGCCAGTGCGTCAAGCGATTGGGACGGCGAAATTGCCAGCACCTCGATAGGTCGGTAGGGCATGACGGCGGCGATCTCGCGCGGCATCTGGCGCAGTGTTTTGCTCACGCGCTGGGCTTGCTCGACATCGGCCTGCAAGGTGTCCTGAAAAACGCTGGCCAGGGCGTGCCCGGCGATGGCACCCAGGGACGGCCGGGCGGCGATGGCCGGATTGGCGTTGCCCGTCAGGCCGGCACGTTCTGGCTGACCAACACCGATGACCATGATTTTGTTGGCGCCCAGGTGTAGCGCCGAGGACAGTGGTGAACTCTGGCGCATCGAGCCATCGCCAAAAAATTCGCGGCGATTGCCGACCCACAGGGGGGTGGCGGGAAACAGGAAGGGAATGGCGCTGGAGGCCATCAGATGTTCAATCGTGATGGGCTGGAACTCGGCACGCCGGCCGGGCCGGTCCCACAAGCCGGTGCCGGCACCCGCCGTCTGGCAAAAAGTCCAGTGCACGCCGCTGGTGTAGCTTGAAGCCGTCACGGCCAGCGCCAGCAGAGTCTTGTCTTGCAGCGCCTGGTCGATACGCGTCAGCGAAATCGCGCGGTGCAGCGTGTCCACCAGCGGTGTGTTGTTCAGAAAAGCCTGCTGCTTGCGCACCTGCTGGGACAGGAACAGGGCGGCGGCAATGCGGCTGGAACGTATCCAGGCCGGCACCTTGAGCTGGTAGACCTGCGCCGAGCGCAGCGTGGTCCAGAAGCTGGCCAGTTGCTCGAACGCCGCCAGGCCCTCGCTGGCCCGGCTGGCGAGGTAGCAGGCATTGAGCGCGCCGGCCGAGGTGCCGACCAGGATTTTGAAGGGGAAA
>JAZKGR010000074.1:0-22378 GCA_040385775.1 Pseudomonadota bacterium | reverse complement strand
CAAAACTCATGCTGCAAGCTCCTCGTCTTCACGCAGGTTGTCACTCAAGAACCCGCCGCTCTGGTGCGCCCACAGCCGCGCGTACAGGCCGCCGCTGGCCAGCAGGCTGCGGTGGTCGCCTTCTTCGACGATGCGGCCCTGGTCCAGCACGATCAGGCGGTCCATCGCTGCGATGGTCGAGAGGCGGTGCGCAATCGCAATCACGGTTTTGCCCTGCATCAGGGTGTCCAGGCTGCTCTGGATGGCGACTTCGACCTCGGAGTCGAGCGCGCTGGTGGCTTCGTCGAGCAGCAGGATGGGTGCGTCCTTGAGCATCACGCGCGCAATCGCGATGCGCTGGCGCTGCCCGCCCGAGAGCTTGACGCCGCGCTCGCCCACATGTGCGTCGTAACCGGTGCGGCCGTGCGGATCGCTCAGGTGGGCGATGAAGGCGTCGGCCTCGGCGCGGCCTGCGGCCTGCCGCACATCGTCATCGGTCGCGCCGGGCCGGCTGTAGGCGATGTTGTCGCGCACAGAGCGGTGCAGCAGAGAGGTGTCCTGCGTGACCATGCCGATGTGGCTGCGCAGGCTGTCCTGTGTCGCCATTGCGATGTCCTGGCCGTCGATCAGGATGCGACCGCCGCTCAGGTCATGAAAGCGCAGCAACAGGTTGACCAGCGTCGACTTGCCTGCGCCGGAGCGGCCGATCAGGCCGATTTTCTCGCCGGGGCGCACGGTCAGGGTCAAGCCATCAATCACGCGCGGGCCGCCGGCACTGTAATTGAAGTTCACGTTTTCGAAACGGATCTCGCCGCGCGGCACCTCCAGCGTGCGGGCATCCGGCGCATCGACGATGGTGCGCGCGCGCGACAGCGTGTTGATGCCGTCCTGCACCGTGCCCACGCTTTCAAACAGGCTGGTGGTTTCCCACATGATCCAGTGCGACATGCCCTGCAGCCGCAGCGCCATCGCGGTGGCGGCTGCCACGGCGCCGGCGCCGACCGAGCCCTGGGACCACAGCCACAGCGAGGTGCCGGCCATGCCGATGATCAGGCCCATGCTGAGCGTGTGGTTGACGATCTCGAACAGGCTGACCAGGCGCATCTGGCGGTGCCCGGTTTTCATGAAGTCCAGCATGGCAGCACGCGCAAAACCGGCTTCGCGCTGGGTGTGCGAGAACAGCTTGACAGTGGCGATGTTGGTGTACGCGTCGGTGATGCGGCCCGTCATCAGGGAACGCGCATCGGCCTGCTGCTTGCCGATCTTGCCCAGGCGCGGCACAAAATACGCCAGCGACAAGATGTAGAGCGCGAGCCAGAGCAGGAAGGGCAGCACGAGTTTGGTGTCGAAGGAGCCGGCCAGCAGCGTCATGGTCACCACATAGGCGCCCATGGTCACCAGCACGTCGGCCATGACAAACAGCGTGTCGCGCACCGCCAGCGCAGTCTGCATGACCTTGGTGGTCAGGCGCCCGGCGAATTCGTCCTGGTAGAAGGACAGGCTCTGGCCCAGCATCAGGCGGTGAAAATTCCAGCGCAGGCGCATCGGGAAGTTGATGGCCAGGGTCTGGTGCTTGACGATGGTCTGCAAAGCCACCAGCACGATGCTGGTCACCACGATGAGCAGCAGCAGTGCCAGCATGGGTCCGCGCTCAGCCCAGAAGTTCGCCGGTGCCGTGACCGACAGCCAGTCGACGATGCGGCCCAGCATGGCGAACAGCAGGGCGTCGAAGATCGCCATGCTCGCCGACAGGCCGGCCAGCAGCAGGATGTAGCCGCGCGCACCCTCGGAGGCGGCCCAGATGAAGGCAATAAACCCTTTGGGCGGCAGCACCGGCTCCGCGTCAGGATAGGCGTGCAGCAGTTTTTCGAAACGTTTGAGAAGAAACATCAGGGCCTAGGCTAAAACTTCCAGCAGCCGCTCCAGCCCGCCTTCGTTGATCGCCACCATGGCCTGGGCACGCACGGCCGGCTTGGCGTGGTAGGCCACCGACAGGCCGGCCACACCCATCATCGGCAGGTCGTTGGCGCCGTCGCCCATGGCAATCGCCTGGCCGGGCGTGATGCCCAGGATGGCGCAGGTTTCCAGCAGCATCTTTTTCTTCTCCTCGCCGTCGCAGATGTCGCCCCAGGGCTGGTCCACCATGCGACCGGTCAGCAGGCCGTCCTCGATGTCCAGCACATTGGAGCGTGTGTAGTCGATGCCGAGCTCGCGCTGGATGCGGTCGGTGAAAAAGGTGAAGCCGCCGCTGACCAGCAGTACCTTCATGCCGGCTTCCTTGCAGGCGTGCACCAGTTCGGCGGCGCCAGGGTTGAGCTTGAGCCGCTCGTGGTAAACGCCGTCCATGCTCTCGACGCTGACGCCCTTGAGCAGGGCCACACGCCGGCGCAGGCTGTCCTTGTAGTCGGTGATCTCGCCGCGCATGGCGGCTTCGGTGATGGCAGACACTTCGGCCTTGCGGCCGGCAGCGTCGGCGATTTCATCGACACATTCGATGTTGATCAGGGTCGAGTCCATGTCGAAGGCGATCAGCTTGAAGTCTGTCAGCTTGAGGTCCGGCGTGGAGATGTTGACAACAAGGCCTGGTGTGATTTCAGCGGGGGTCATGCGGGGGCGGTTTCCGTGGTGGGTTGTCCGAGCGAGCGCAGCACATCACGCACCATCTGGGCGCGGTCCTTGGGCTCCTTGAGTTCGCGCTCTATGCGCAGCTTGTCGTTGCCGGCCAGTTTGATGTGCCGGTTTTTCTGGATCAGATGCATGATAGCCATCGAGTTTATCGGCGGGTCCTTTTTGAAGGTGATGTTGATCACCGTGGGCGCGGCATCGACCTTGACCACGCCATAAGGCTTGGCGAGCACGCGCAGGCGGTGCACGTCGATCAGGGTTTGCGCCTGTGCCGGCAGTTTGCCGAAGCGGTCCACGATTTCCTCCAGCAACGCGTCGATCTGGTCTGCGGTTTTGGCGGTGGCCAGTTTCTTGTAGAAGGACAGGCGCAAATGGACGTCGCCGCAGTAGTCGCTGGGCAGCAGGGCCGGGGCATGCAGGTGGATGTCGGTGCTGACGTTGAGCGGAGAAAGCAGATCGGGCTCGCGACCGGCTTTCAGCGATGCCACGGCTTCATTGAGCATCTCGTTGTAGAGCTGAAAGCCGATCTCCATCATGTTGCCGCTCTGGTTTTCGCCCAGCACCTCGCCGGTGCCGCGGATTTCCAGGTCGTGCATCGCCAGGTAAAAGCCCGAGCCCAGTTCTTCCATCTGCTGGATCGCCTCCAGCCGCTGGCTGGCCTGTTTGGTCAGCCCCTCGATGTCGGGCACCATCAGGTAGGCATAGGCCTGGTGGTGGCTGCGGCCGACGCGGCCGCGCAACTGGTGCAGCTGCGCCAGGCCGAACTTGTCGGCGCGGCTCATCACGATGGTGTTGGCGGTCGGCACGTCAATGCCGGTCTCGATGATGGTCGAGCACAGCAGCAGGTTGTAGCGCTGTGCCACGAAGTCCTTCATGACTTTTTCAAGCTCGCGCTCGGGCATCTGGCCGTGTGCTACCGCGATGCGCGCCTCGGGCAGCAGGGCTTCAAGCTTTTCGCGGCGGTTCTGGATGGTCTCGACCTCGTTGTGCAGGAAGTAAACCTGTCCGCCGCGTTTCAATTCGCGCAGCACGGCCTCGCGGATGACGCCGTTGCTTTCGCTGCGCACAAAGGTCTTGATCGCCAGCCGCCGCTGCGGCGCGGTGGCGATCACGCTGAGGTCGCGCAGGCCCTCCAGCGCCATGCCCAGGGTGCGCGGGATCGGCGTGGCGGTCAGCGTCAGCACATCGACCTCGGCGCGCATGGCTTTCATCGCCTCCTTGTGGCGCACGCCGAAACGGTGCTCCTCGTCGATGATCAGCAGGCCCAGGCGCTGGAACTTCACGTCCTGGCTCAGCAGCTTGTGCGTGCCGACCACGATGTCTATGCTGCCATCGGCGATGCCCTTGATCGCGGCGGTGATTTCCTTGCCGGAGCGGAAGCGGCTCATCTCGGCGACCTTGACAGGCCATTTGGCAAAACGGTCCACCAGGGTCTGGTAATGCTGCTCGGCCAGCAGGGTGGTGGGCGCCAGCAGCGCCACCTGCTTGCCGCCAGTGATCGCGATGAAGGCGGCGCGCAGCGCCACTTCGGTCTTGCCGAAGCCGACATCACCGCAGACCAGCCGGTCCATCGGGCGCGGGCTGATCATGTCCTGGATCACCGCGTGGATGGCGGCGCGCTGGTCGGCGGTTTCATCAAAGCCGAAATCATTGGCAAAGGTTTCGTAGTCGTCCGGCGAATACCGGAAGGCATGGCCTTCGCGCGCGGCGCGGCGCGCATAGATGTTGAGAAGTTCGGCGGCCGAGTCGCGCACCTGTTCGGCGGCCTTGCGCTTGGCCTTTTCCCACTGGCCGCTGCCCAGGCGGTGCAGCGGCGCCTCGTCGGCGCTGACGCCGGTGTAGCGGCTGATCTGCTGGAGCTGGCTGACCGGCACGTAGAGCGTGGCGTCGTCGGCGTACTGCAGGTGCAAAAATTCGGTGGTGCCCTGGCCCAGGTCCATGTTGATCAGGCCCTTGTAGCGGCCTATGCCGTGCGCGCTGTGCACCACCGGGTCGCCGACGTTGAGCTCGGACAAATCCTTGATCAAGGCCTCGACGTCGCTGACCTGCTCCTGCTTCTTGTTGCGCCGGCGCGTGACGGCGCCGGCCGCGAACAGTTCGGTCTCGGTGACAAAGTCGATATCGCCGGCCAGCCAGCTAAAACCGGTGTTGACGGCTGCGGTGGCGATGCCGAGTTTTTCCGGGCTGGTCTGGAAGTCTTCCAGAGAATCAAAGGCCGGCGGGCTCAGGCTGCTGGCGCGCAGGAAGTCCAGCAGGCTCTCGCGCCGGCCATCACTTTCGGCCAGCAGGAGCACGCGCTGCGGGGTGTTGCGGATGTGCGCCTTGAAGCGTGCCAGCGGATCTTCGGCGCCGCGCACCACCGACATCTCGCCTAGCTTCTGGTAGTGCGCGCTGTCGGCCACGTCCTCGATGGCGGGGCGTAGGGCCAGTTGGGGATAGTCGTTGGCGCGTGCATAAAACTGCTCGGTGCTCAGGAATAGCGACTCCGGCGGCAGGGCCGGGCGGTCCGGCGCGTCGCGCACCAGCCGGTAGCGGTCTTTGGTGTCCTGCCAGAAGCGCTGGAAGGCCGGCTCCAGGTCGCCATGCAGCACCACCATGGCGTCGCTGCCGAGGTAGTCGAACACCGTCGCGGTTTCCTCAAAAAACAGCGGCAGGTAGTACTCGATGCCGGCGGTCGCCACGCCGTTGCCGATATCCTTGTAGATCCGGCTTTTGGTCGGGTCACCCTCCAGCAACTCGCGCCAGCGGCTTCTGAAGCGTGCACGCGCGTCGTCATCCATCGGGAACTCGCGGCCCGGCAGCAGCCGCACCTCGGGCACCGGGTAGAGGCTGCGCTGGCTGTCCGGGTCGAAGGTGCGTATCGAGTCGATCTCGTCGTCGAACAGGTCGACTCGGTAGGGCACGGGCGAGCCCATGGGAAACAAATCGATCAGCCCGCCGCGTACCGCGTATTCACCGGGGCTCACGACTTGCGTGACGTGGCTGTAGCCGGCCAGGGTCAGCTGGCTTTTGAGCTTGGCCTCATCGAGTTTTTGCTTGACCTTGAAATGAAAGGTGTAGCCGGCCAGGAAGGCCGGCGGTGCGAGCCGGTACAGCGCGGTGGTGGCCGGCACGATCACGACATCGACGCCGCTGTCCTTGTCGCGCTGGCCGCCCGAGGCATGCAGGCGCCACAAGGTGGCCAGCCGCTCGCTGATCAGGTCCTGGTGCGGCGAGAAGGTGTCATAGGGCAGGGTTTCCCAGTCAGGGAACAGGGCGCAGCGCAAATCGGGCGCAAAAAACGCCATCTCGTCGATCAGGCGCTGGGCCGTGACCGCGTCGGAGGTGACGATGGCGGTCAGCTTGCCGGCGGCTTTTTCCTTCAGTCCCAGCTGCGCCAGCAACAGGGCGTCGGCCGAGCCGGTGGGCTGGGGCAGCGTGTAGCGTTTGCCGGGAAGCAGTTTGGGTAAATCCATGAAGCAATCGCAAAAAGTAAGGAAATCGGCCGGACAAAAGGGAAACACCCCAAACCGGCTGGAATGGGGTGTGACGCACTTTGAAGGCCCGATTTTAGAATCTATGATCGGGCCATGACGCTTCACGCCCCGAAATCCCTGATTCCGCGTTTTTTTGCACTGATCCCGTGTGCGGGGCAGGGCACGCGGGCCATCGGAGACAGCGCGAAGAATGATGCGCTGCCCAAACAATACCAGCCGATCGCCGGTGTGCCCATGGTGATGCACACGCTGAAGGCGTTCGCCGGTGTGTCGCGCATCGCGTCCTGCCTGGTGGTGGTGGCGCCCGGTGATTCCTTTCTGGCGAGCCAGACGCCCGACGGTGTGGAGGTCGCGGCCTGTGGTGGCGACAGCCGCGCTGTCAGCGTGCTGGGCGGGCTTGAACAACTCGCGGCCAGCGGCGCGGAAGCTGATGACTGGGTGCTGGTGCACGACGCCGCGCGTTGCTTGGTCACCGCCGCGTTGATCGACCAGCTCATTGATGCCTGCCACAGCGACCCGGTGGGTGGCCTGCTGGCGCAGCCGGTGCCCGACACCCTCAAGCAGGGCCAGGACGGCAGGGTGCTGACGACGGTCTCGCGCGAGGAAAAATGGCAGGCGCAAACGCCGCAGATGTTTCGCCTGGGCGCGCTGACGCAGGCGCTGAAGATGGCGGTGACCCTGGGCGAAGCCGTCACCGACGAAGCCAGTGCGATGGAAGCCGCCGGCCTGGCGCCAAAACTGGTGCGCGGCAGTGCGCACAACTTCAAAGTGACTTATCCGGAAGACTTCGTGCTGGCCGAAGCGCTGATCAAAAGCCGGACGCCGGTCAAACCGCGGGTGCGCAAGGTGCCTTCAAGCAAAGCTGTCCCGGCCACGCCCCTGACGAATGAAGCCCTGCCATGAGCCAAACTGATCCGTCCGCACTGCCATCATTCCGTATCGGCGAAGGCTGGGACACGCATGCGCTGGTGCCCGGCCGCAAGCTGATCATAGGCGGCGTGACCGTGCCGCACATCACCGGCCTGCTCGGGCACTCGGATGCGGATGTGTTGATTCATGCCGTGATCGACGCGCTGCTGGGCGCGGCCGGGCTCGGCGACATCGGCAGCCATTTTCCGGACACCGATGCGCGTTTCAGGGGCGCCGATTCGGTGGCCTTGCTGCGCGAAACCGGCCGCCTGCTGGCGGAACGGGGCTTTCGCATCGGCAACATCGACAGCACTGTGATTGCGCAGGCGCCCAAGCTGGCTGCCTACATCCCGGCGATGCGCCAGTGCCTGGCCGAAGCGCTGGGCCTGGACATGTCGCGTGTCAATGTGAAAGCCAAAACCGCCGAAAAACTCGGCCCGGTGGGGCAGGGCCTGAGCATGGAAGCACGTGCGGTGGCGCTATTGTTTTAATAGCTACTTGCCCTTGTCGGATATGGGTTGGAGCCCGATTTGGCTTGTCATTGCGGACTCGATCCGCAATCCATGCCGCTTGAACTCACGGCGCTGGACGATGCTGCATGGATCCCGGTTCAGGTCCGGGAAGACAAAAACCTTCAGCCCCTGCGCAGCTTGATGTGCGCCGCCAGCCCGCCCGAGCCGGTATTGGCCAGCGCAAACACCCCGCCCATGCGGTGCAGGGTTTTCTCGACAATCGCCAAACCCAGTCCGGCGCCGGTCGCGGCGGTGCGGGCAGCGTCGCCGCGGAAAAAGGGTTTGGTCAGGTTGTTCAGCGCATGCGGCGCCACACCGGTGCCGTGGTCGCGCACCTTGATCAGCACCCACTGGTCGCGCTCCTTGGCCGCGATGTCGACGATGGCCATGCCGGTTTCCGGTGTCTTGCCATAACGCCTGGCGTTCTCCAGCAGGTTGGCGATCACGCGCGACAGCTCGACCTCGTCGGCCAGCACCGTGATGGGGCCGGGCAGGGTGACGTTGACGCGCATGTCGGTGTATTCGGCCACCGCATACACGGCTGCATCAATGATGGCGTTAAGCGACAGCGGCGCCAGTTGCGGCGGGTCGGGCCGGGCGTAATCGAGAAACTTGTCGATGATGGCGTCGAGCTGGGAGATGTCGGCCGCCATGTGGGCGCGCGCCTCGGCGTCGGCCACGCTCATTTCGGTTTCCAGGCGCAGGCGCGCCAGCGGCGTACGCAGATCGTGTGAGATGCCGGCCAGCATGATGACCCGGTCTTCCTCGATCTTGGAGAGTTGCTCGGCCATGCGGTTAAAACCGATGTTGACCTCGCGGATTTCACTGGTGGCCACCTGCTCGTCGAGCAGGCTGGCGTCGAAGTCGCCGTCGCGCATGCGGCTGGCGGCAAACGACAGTTGCTTGAGCGGGCGGTTGATCAGGCGCGCGATCAGCGCCGCGCCGACCAGCGACAGGATGGCGGCAGTGATCAGCCAGATCAGCCAGGTGCCGCCCTGCATCGGCCCCAGGCGTGAGGGGTCGGTCAGCAGCCAGTAGGCGTCGCCGTCGATGGTGAAGCCAACCCAGACGCCTGCCACGCCATTGACGGACTTGGCCACCACCGTGCCCTGGCCCATGCGGGTGGTGAGTTCGTCGCCGATGCGCTCGCCAAAAGGGTCGTTGACGAAGAGTTCGTATTTGTCGCGGGGCTCGCGCGGCGAGATGCGCACGCCTTCTTCGTCCGCCAGGGTTTTGATCAGCCAGACGCGCGTGATGGAGTCGGAATATTTGAGTGCCGCGCGGCTCAGGTTGACCAGCGAGGCCAGTTGCTGGGCGCTTTGCACGGCGCGGGGCTCGAATTCGAGGGCGCGGAAGGTCTGCAGCCAGGCCACGATGCAGCCGATCAGCAGCAGGGCCAGAAAGAAAAAAGTGCGCCAGAACAGGCTCAGCCCGACGCGGGGTCGCATCTCCAGCGGCGCCGGAGCGGTTTCCAGCGCGGCGGGGGCGGTTTCCAGGTGGGCGGCGCGTGTGCCTTGCATTCGGATGACTCAGGGAGACGGGAGAGGGGGTCAGCCCGGGCAGGGGCTGGCGTCCGGCGGCCAGTCGCGCATCAGTTCGTGCCGTCCGGCACGAACACGTAACCAATGCCCCAGACCGTCTGGATATAACGCGGCACGGCAGCATCGGTCTCGATCAGCTTGCGCAGGCGCGAGACCTGCACGTCCAGGCTGCGGTCAAAGGGCTCGAACTCGCGGCCACGTGCCAGCTGGGCCAGCTTTTCGCGCGACAGCGGCTGGCGCGGATGCCGCACCAGGGTCTTGAGCATGGCGAACTCGCCGGTGGTCAACGGCAATTCTTCACCGTTTTTCTGCAGGGTGCGCAGACCCATGTCGAAGGTGAAAGGGCCGAAGTTGACGACCTCCTGTTCGCTGGACGGCGCGCCCGGCACCTCGGTGGCGGGGCGGCGGCGCAGCACGGCGTGGATGCGTGCCAGCAATTCACGGGGGTTGAAGGGTTTGGCCAGGTAGTCGTCAGCGCCGACTTCGAGTCCGACGATGCGGTCCACATCCTCGCCCTTGGCGGTCAGCATGATGATGGGGGTGCGGTCATTGGCGGCGCGCAGTCGCCTGCAGATCGACAGGCCGTCTTCGCCAGGCATCATCAGGTCCAGCACGATCAGGTCCACGGCGTCCCGCATCATGATGCGGTTCAGGGCCTTGCTGTCTTCCGCCAAAATCACCTCAAAACCTTCCTGGGTCAGGTAGCGGCGCAGCAGGTCGCGGATGCGGACATCATCGTCAAGAATCAGGATCTTGTCGGCGCGGGGGGTGTTGCTAGCTTGTGTCATGGTGCCATCGTAATTTGTAACAGAGCCATTTTGTCGGCTAAAAACGTCGAATCGCCAAATTCTGCGGACTTTGACAGACTGTTACAGAACTTGCGACTGCAATCAAGTCGGACAACAGGCAGATAAGGACCGCAGCCGATGATTGCGCTGCAGGATGACCGAAGATGAAGGCCGATGCTGACACGGTCCTCGGCACAGGTCGGCTATCGTCCCGCTTCCGCCCACAGCTTAGTTCCGTGGGCGTCCGTTCAACTTTGAAAGCGCACATTGAAAAATACCCATCACATCATGGCGGCCTGCCTGTTGGCCATCAGCAGCACCAGCCTCTGGGCCCAGGCGATCCAGCCGCCGTTGCAGAACGTGGCCCAGTTGTCTGCCAGCGGCTCGGTCGAGGTCCAGCAAGACCTGCTGTCCATCCTGATGAGCACCACGCGTGACGGCACGGATGCCGCCGCAGTTCAGAGCCAGCTCAAGGCGGCCCTCGATGCCGCGCTGATTGAAGCCAAAAAGACCGCACAGCCCGGCCTGATGGACGTGCGCACCGGCAACTTCAGTCTCTACCCGCGCTACAACAAGGACGGCAAGATCAGCGGCTGGCAGGGCCGGTCCGAGCTGGTGCTCGAAGGCAAGGACTTTGCGCGCATCACCGCAGCCGCCGGAAAAATCCAGACCCTGACGCTGGGCAATGTCGGGTTTGCGCTGAGCCGTGAGCAGCGGGCCCAGGTCGAGGGCCAGGCCCAGGCCCAGGCGATTGAAAGCTTCAAGGCCAAGGCCGCCGAAGTTTCGCGTAGTTTTGGTTTCAGCAGCTACACCCTGCGCGAAGTGGCGATCAACGCCAACGACCAGGGCCCGGTTCGTCCGCGCATGATGGCCATGGAGGCCAAGGCCGCCGACTCCTCGCCGATCCCGGTCGAGGCCGGCAAAAGCACGGTGATGGTCAATGTCTCCGGTTCTGTGCAAATGAAATAGGCGGCTGCGTTCAATCTCGCGACGCGCGGCGCCGCAGGACGAAAAGGGCTGTTGACTGACAGACCTGAGCGCTTGCGGCGTTTATGCTTTTGGCATGCTTCTGCCTGATACTTCTCCTGAAAATGCCGCACGCCGCGGCCCTTTTTTTGTCGTTCTCAATGCGGGCTCGGGCCGGCATGACAGCGCTGAGCAGCAGGCGCTGATCGCGCGCACGTTTGAAGAAGGCGGACGCGAATTCGAATTTCTGCTGATCGACAATCCGGCGCGCATCAACGACGTGGCGCGCCGCGCTGTCGAACTTGCCACCGCGCGCCAGGGTGTGGTGGTTGCAGCCGGCGGCGACGGCACCATCAATGCCGTGGCCAGCGTGGTGATCAGCAGCGGCTGCCCCTTCGGCGTCTTGCCCCAGGGCACCTTCAATTATTTCGGCCGGGTTCATGCGATTCCGCAAGACACTGCGGCTGCCGTCCGGGCTTTGCTGGGCGCGCGCATCACGCCTGTGCAGGCCGGGCAAGTCAACGGCCGGCTGTTCCTGGTCAACGCCAGCCTGGGCCTGTACCCGCAGCTGCTGGAAGATCGCGAGGCCTGGAAGCAGCAATTCGGGCGCAGCCGGTTTGTGGCTTTTCTCTCCGGCATCGCGACCTTGCTGCAAAGCCGCAAGCAACTGCACCTGCAAATCGAATCGGCCGGCCAGGTCGTGGCGCTGCGCACGCCGACGCTGTTTGTCGGCAATAACCGCCTGCAGCTCGCGCGGGTTGGCATCGCCGAGCAGCAGGCCGATGCGGTGGAGCAGGGCCAGCTTGCGGCCATCGTGGTGCGGCCTATCGGTACGCTGGCCTTGTTCGGCCTGCTGATGCGCGGCCTGCTGGGCCAGCTCGGTGAAGCCGACAACATCGACAGTTTTTCGTTCCGGCGCCTGACCGTGACACCGCGTGGGGTCAAACGCATCAAGGTGGCGACCGACGGCGAGATCGCCTGGATGCGCACGCCGCTGGTGTTTGAGATCGCACCCCAGCCGTTGCTGCTGCTGGTGCCTGCGCCAGCCGACCGGGCGGAGGTGGCATGAGCGTTTTGCTGCAAATCTCCGACCCGCATTTCGGCACCGTGCAGCCCGCCGTGGCCGAGGCGCTGGTGCAATTTGCGCACGAACAAAGTCCCGATATGCTGGTGCTGTCAGGCGACATCACGCAGCGCGCCAAGCCGCAGCAGTTCAGGCAGGCGCGCGCTTTCTGCGAGCGGCTCCGCATTCCGGCCATGCTGTCACTGCCCGGCAATCACGACATCCCGCTGTTCGACGTCTGGCAGCGTGTGTTCTATCCTTACAAGGACTATCTGCGCGAGTTCGGACCCCAGGTCGAGACCACGCTGCAGACGCCAGCCATGCACGTGATCGGCGTGAAAACCACGCGGCGCTGGCGGCATAAAAACGGCGAGGTCTCCGCCGCGCAAATCAGGCGCGTGGTGGCCGAGCTGCAGCAAGCCGGGCCGGGCCAGGTGCGCGTAGTGGTGGTGCACCAGCCGGTGATGGTGCTGCGCGATGAAGACGAACACGACCGCCTGCGCGGCTGGGAGCCGGCGGTGCGCGCCTGGGCCGCTGCCGGTGCGGACATCGTGATGGGTGGCCACATCCACCTGCCGTATGTGTGTGAAATGTCCTCGCAGGTGGCGGAGCTGGACCGGCGAATCTGGTGTGTGCAGGCCGGCACGGCGCTGTCAACGCGGGTGCGGCGAGAGGCGCCCAACTCGGTCAACCTGCTTCGCCATGAGCCGGGCCAGCCTTCCTGCTGGGTCGAGCGCTGGGACCATGCGGCGGCCAGCGGTCGGTTTGAACTCGCGCATTCGAGCGAATTGCTGCTGGACCGGGCACCCTGATCACGCGGCTGCCGACAGTGCCTTTTTTCGCAGATGCCGCGCCACGACGACTTCCCGCAAACGGTCGTAGCTCCAGTTGAAGGCGAAGGTGTAGGGCAGGAAGAACAGCACGATGCCGATGTCCAGCACAAAGGCTTCCCACAGGCCGATGTCCAGCCACCACGCGGCCAGCGGCACCACGGCCAGGATCAGCCCAATCTCGAAAATCACCGAGTGCACGGCACGTGCGCCCAACGTGCGCCGGAAACCCATGCGGCGCTGGGCGCTGTCAAACACGGCGTTGAACACCATGTTCCAGAACATCGCGATCAGCGAAATCATCAGGGTCAGCAGCCCCATGTGTGCCAGCGAATAACCGAGCAGCCAGGCGCCCAGCGGGGCGCAGATGGCAATGGCCAGTACCTCGAAACCGAGGGCGTGGAAAAAACGTTCTTTGACGGACTTCTGGAGGCTCATGACTGAGAGGGGTGTTGAAATGGCGATAGCTATATTTTTATCGCTATTTCCAATACATTAAAGTTGATAACCATCTTAAAAACAGATAGATCAACCCCATGCGCCATTCTCCCGAAGCCCTGACCGCTTTTGCCGAAGCTGCCACGCTGGGCTCGTTTTCAGCCGCCGCCCGCAAACTCGGCAAAAGCCAGTCCACCGTGAGCACGGCCATCGCCAACCTCGAAGTCGACCTGGGCCTCGCCCTGTTTGACCGCAGCAGCCGCAAGCCCGCACTGACCGAACACGGCCGGGTGGTGCTGGGCAAGGTGCAGGAAATCCTGGCCGCCAGCGACCGGCTCGACCTGTCGGCCAGCCAACTCGGCGGCGGGCTGGAGGCCAGGCTCAGCGTGGTCTGGTCCGACACTTACCAGTCGGACCGCTTTGAAGACATGCTCAAGGCTTTCGAGCAGCGTTTCCCGGATCTGGAGTTCGAGTGCCTGATCGCCGAACATGGCGACCTGGTGTCGCTGGTGCAAACCGGCCGCGCCCACATTGGCGTGGTTGGCGCCCAGGGCGTGTACCCGCCCGACATCGGCTCGGCGACGATTGCCGAGCAATCGGAGATCACGCTGTTTGTGGCCAGCACCCATGCGCTGGCTCCCATGACAGACATCACACCCGAGGTGCTGGCGCGGCACCGGGAGTTGCGGCTGGACACCTACCTGGGCCGGGCCGACCAGGTCATGCCGGCGGCGCGCCGCTCCTGGTCGGCGCCCAGTTATTTGATGCTGATGGAAATGGCGGTGCTCGGCTTCGGCTGGGCCGCGATCCCGCGCTGGATGGTTACGCGCTTTGCGGCCGGCAAGCTCTGCGAGCTGGACGCGCGTGGCTGGCCGCAACGCGTACCGGTGGACGCGGTCTGGTCGCGGCAACGCCCGCTGGGCCGCGCCGGCACCTGGCTGCTGCAGGAAATGCTGGCTGCGCCGGTTTCATGAGACAAATCGGGCGCCAGCCCATGTGTGACAAGCGGAAGCAGCTATTTATTTGATAGCAATCCAGGGCCAGCGTGCTTCTCAGACCGATCGCAGCAGCCAGTCGCGGAACTGGGTCAGCGGCTGCAGGTGACGGCGCGATTCCGGATAACAGAGGTAATAACCCATCTCGTCCTGGTAATCGTCATCGAGCGGCGCCGACACCAGCCCGGCGGCGATGTCGTCTTTCACCAGGCAGCGCGGCACCAGCGCCAGGCCCATGCCGGCCATCACCGCGCGAATCAGGCTGTGGAACTGGTCGATCTGCGGCCCGGTCATGCCATCCACGCCTTCCACGCCATGGGCCTGGCACCATCGGGTCCAGGCATGCGGCACGCTCAGGTGCTGCAGCAAGGTAAAACCGGCGATGTCCCTGGCCTCGCGCAGCGCGGCGTGCCGGGGCGGCGCGATCAGCACCACCTCGCGGCCGGTGATGTAGTCGGCGATCGCCCCCGGCCAGTGCCCATTGCCAAACAGGATGGAGCAGTCCAGGTCGGCGCGCTGAAAGTCATAGCCCTGCGGATAGGGCACGAAATGCAGGGCGATTTGAGGATGCTGCTGCTGGAAGTCGGGCAGGCGCGGGATCAGCCATTTGGCCCCGAAGGTGGGCAGCGTCGACAGGTGCAGCGAACCGCCGCCGTCACCGCTGGTGATCAGGTCCAGCGTGGCGGCTTCAAGTTGCGCCAGCACCGGACGCAGCGCGGACTCATACCGCTTGCCGGCCGGGGTCAGGGTCAGGCGCCGGCGGATTCGCTCGAACAGCAGCACGCCGGTGATCTGCTCCAGCTCGCTGATCTGTTTGCTCACCGCGCTTTGGGTCAGGTGCAGCGACTCGCTGGCGCGCGACACGCTGCCAAATCGGGCGGTGGCCAGGAAGGCCTGGAGCAGATGAAGCGGCGGTTGCAGGCGGTTCATGGGCGGAGTGTAGTCCGATTAATCATTCCATGAAGGAATGTATAGAGTCCAAGACTTCACTTGCCTGGATGGAGGGCGGCCTCCCACAATAAAGCCACCAATAACCCCAGGAGTCCACATGTTACGACGTCATCTCATTGCTGCTACGGCCAGTTCAGTACTTCCGGGACTGGTCTGGGCTCAGGCCAAGCCGCTCAAGCTGGTGGTCCCGTTTCCGCCCGGAGGCGCCACCGACATCACCGCACGGGTGCTGGCCGAACCCCTGTCGCGGGTGCTGGGGCAGCCGGTGATTGTGGAAAACCGCGGCGGCGCCGGCGGCTCCATCGGCATGACAGAAGTCAGCCGCGCGGCGCCCGACGGCCTGACGCTGGGCGTGGCGACGCTCTCTACCCACGGCGTCAATCCTGCCGTGTACGCCAAACTGCCTTACGACCCCATCAAGGACTTTGTCGCCGTGACCGAGCTGGTCAAGGCGCCGGGCGTGGTGGTGGTCAACGCCGCCATGCCGGTGCGGACCTACGCCGAACTGATCGCCTACCTCAAGGCGAATCCGGGCAAGGTGACTTATGCGTCGCCGGGCAACGGCACCATCGGCCACATGTGGGGCGAGCTGTTCAAGAGCACCACCAACACTTTCATGGTCCACATTCCCTACCGCGGCTCAGGTCCCGCGCTCAATGACGTGGTGGCCGGCCAGGTGCAGGTTTATTTCGACCAGGTCGCGTCGTCCTTGCCCTTCATCCAGTCGGGCAAGCTGCGCGCCATCGCCGTGTCCTGGAGCAAGCGCCTGGAGGTGCTGCCGGCCATTCCGACTTACGCCGAACTCTCGCTGTTTTCCAACAACGACCCGTCCTGGTTCGGTCTGGTTGCGCCCTCAGGCACGCCGGCTGCCATGGTGAACCGCATCCAGCAAGCTGTGGCCAGGGCGCTGCAGGAGCCGGCCGTGCGTGCGCGGCTGGCGGGGCAGGGGCTGTTTGCGTCTGGCGCCCTTCCCGATGAGTTCGGCGCGCAGATCAGAAAAGAAATCGACAAGATGCAGCGCATTGCGAAGTTCGCCAAAATCTCGCTCGATTGAGGTGTAGTCGCTGATGCATCCTTCCGACGTTTTGCGGATACGGCAGCGGGACCGACCTCCGCTTGCGGGCACAATGAAAGCCATGACTTCACCTGTTCGTTACCTGCCTGGCGCCACGGCGCTGGTGCTTGACTCCCCGCACAGTGGCACCGCCTATCCCAAGGACTTTGCCTACGCTTGTGACCTGCCGGTTTTGCGGCGCGCCGAAGACACCCATGTCGAAAAGCTCTACGACTTTGCCCCTGGCATGGGCGTGGGCTGGATCGAGGCGTTTTTTCCGCGCAGCTACCTGGACGCCAACCGCGACACCACCGAAGTCGATGTCAGCCTGTTCGACGAAGACTGGCCCGGCCCGGTCTCCCGCGACGAGAAGGTGCTGGGCAAGGTGCGCCTGGGCAAGGGCCTGATCTGGCGCACCACGGATGACGGCATTCCGATCTACCGGCGCAAGCTCGGCGTGGCCGAGGTCCAGGCGCGCATCGCCAATTGCTGGCAGCCTTACCACGCGGCGGTGGCGCAGGCCATTGCCGACGCACATGCGCGGCATGGCTACAGCATCCACATCAATTGCCACTCGATGCCGGCCATCGCTTCGAGCAACGCGACGGATTTTCCGGGGGAGGCGCATGCCGACTTTGTGGTCGGCGACCGCGACGGCTCCACCGCTGCTGCGCCCCTGTCGCGCCTGGTCTGCGAGCACCTGCAGAGCCTGGGCTACAGCGTGGCTTACAACCACCCGTACAAGGGCGTGGAGCTGGTGCGCCGCTACGGCGCGCCGCAGCAGCATCGCCACAGCATCCAGCTGGAGATCAACCGCAAGCTCTACATGAGCGAAGAGACGCTGGAAATCAGCGACGGTTTTGCGCCTTTGAAAACCAGCTTGCAGTCGCTGGTGCAACTGCTGCTGCGGACCGACCCCCGCACGCTTTGATAATCTTTCGATGATCACCCTGTTCAGCGAACAGCATGCGCTGCATGCGCCCGCCTTCGAGTTTTTTCGCGGCGAGCGTGTGCCCTGTTTTGAAACCCCTGCGCGTGCCGGCTTTGTGAAAGAGAGCCTGCTGCAGCATGGCCATGCGCTGCGCGAACCGCACGTGGACAGCCGCGCGGTGCTCGACCAGGTACACAGCGCGCCTTACCTCGCTTTTCTCGAAACCGCCTGGCGCCAGTGGCTGGCCCTGGCGCCGGGCAACGCGGCGCGCCAGCCTTTCCCCTCGGTCTGGCCGGTGCGCAGCCTGCGCAGCGATCGCGAGCCGCTCAACTTCATTGCACGGCTGGGCCTGTATTCCATGGACAACGGCTCGCCGTTGGTGGCAGGCACCTGGGACGCCGCGAAAGCCGGGGCCGATGCGGCGGCTTCTGCCGCAGCCCTGATAGCCGCCGGCGCGCCTGCCGTTTTTTGCTGCAGCCGTCCGCCCGGCCACCATGCGGGGGCCGACTTCATGGGCGGCTACTGCTTTCTGAACAACGCTGCGGTGGCGGCGCAAGCGCTGCGCAACGGCGGCGCCGGCCGCGTGTCCGTGCTTGACGTGGACTACCACCACGGCAACGGCACGCAAAGCATTTTTTACGGGCGCGACGATGTGTTGTTTGCCAGCCTGCACGGTGACCCGCTGACCGAGTACCCGTTTTTCCTCGGACATGCCGACGAGGAAGGCGAGGGAGCGGGCCTGGGTTTCAACCTGAACCTGCCGCTGCCTGCCGGTTGCAGCGCAGCGAACTGGTTTGCCGCGCTGGAGCAGGCCTGCCTGCGCATTGCCGCGCACCGCAGCGATGCGCTGGTGGTCTCGCTGGGGCTGGACACCTTCGAGGACGATCCGATTTCCACCTTTGCGCTGACCACAGCCGACTTCGGCCGCTTGGGCCGGCGCCTGGCCGCTCTCGGCTTGCCAACGGTTTTTGTGCTGGAGGGCGGTTATGCGGCCGAGGCCCTGGGACTTAACGCGGTTCAGGTGCTTGAGGGTTTCGAGGAAAGATGCTGATGGACCAGGTCGATTGCGTCGTGATTGGCGCGGGCGTGGTCGGCCTGGCGGTGGCGCGCGCGCTGGCGCTGCAGGGCAGGGAGGTGATGGCGCTGGAGGCGGCCAACGCGATAGGCACCGGCACCAGTTCACGCAACAGCGAGGTCATCCACGCCGGCATTTATTACCCGCAGGGTTCGCTGAAGGCGCGCCTGTGTGTACAGGGCAAGCAGATGCTCTACGACTACTGCGCCGAACGCGGCATCGGCCACCAGCGCTGCGGAAAATTGATCGTCGCCACCAGCGATGCGCAGGCGGCCGAGCTGCCGGCCATCGTCACCAAAGCCGCCGCCAACGGCGTCCATGACCTGGCGCTGCTCACGCGCGAACAGGCGCAGGCCATGGAGCCGCAACTGGCCTGTGTCGCCGCCGTGTATTCGCCGAGTACCGGCATCATCGACAGCCATGCGCTGATGCTGTCGCTGCAGGGCGACCTGGAGAACGCGGGCGGGATGGTGGCATTAAATTCGCCGCTGGCCCACGCCAGATGTGAGCCGGCAGCAATCACTTTGGTAGCAAATGATGGCACCGCGTTGCAGGCCAGGACTGTCGTCAATGCGGCCGGCCTGCAGGCGCCGGCGCTGGCGGCGCGCTTCACCGGGCTGAATGCGTCCTGGGTGCCGCCGGCTTATTACGCCAAAGGCAACTACTTCACCTTGTCCGGCCGCTCGCCCTTCAGCCGGCTGATCTACCCGGTGCCCGAACCGGCTTCGCACCTCGCAGGCCTGGGGGTTCACCTGACCATTGACCTCGGCGGCCAGGCCAAGTTCGGCCCCGATGTGCAGTGGGTGGATTCGCCCGACGATCTGCTGGTGGATGCGGCGCGCGGTGATGCGTTTTATGCCGAAGTCCGCAAGTACTGGCCGGGCCTGGCCGATGGCGCACTGGCGCCCGGTTATGCCGGCATCCGTCCCAAGATCCAGCCGCCCGGCGCCCCGGCCAAGGACTTTCTGATCCAGGGGCCCGCTGAGCACGGCGTGGCGGGGCTGGTCAACCTGTTTGGCATCGAGTCGCCCGGCCTCACCAGTTCCCTGGCGATTGCACGCCACGTCACTGAGCTGCTCAAGGCCTGAAAAAACAGAGGCGAAACAAAACAGGCCGGATTAACCAGCCTGTTTTTTGAATTGCTTTCCGGACTCAACGCTTCCTGGCGTCTTCCAGATTTTCGCGGATGTCGCCGGCGGCCTTTTGTGCCTTGCCTTCCATTTCGCGGGCATGGCCCTTGGCCTGTTGCTCGGCGCTGCCTATCGCCTCGCCCGTGTGCTCCTGCACTTCGCCGGCGACTTCCTTGATTTTTCCTTTGACCTGGTCCTTGTTCATGATGTGCCTTTCAGTGAAACATGGAAAATTCCATGACTCCAAGTTAAATCTGCATCAGGCCGCGTGGGGCAGGGCTGGGCCCTGGCCCCCTGTCGGAACAGGCCTACGCACGCTGCTTTACGCGGCTGGATTACCATCTGGCATTGATATTTCAACCTGTTGCAACGGCCTGGTCCTCGGGAAATGCCTTGAACTCCACCCTGTCCGATCTTGAAAATTTGCTCAGCACAGAGGGCCTGCACGCCGGCCTGAAGTTCCTCAACGAGCGCGTGCCGCATCGGTTCACTGCCATTTACCGGCTCGATGAGCTGATGTTGAGGGTGGTCGACATGGTCGACAAGGACGGGCTGAACGACATGCAGCTGGAGTCGGTGCCGCTGGGTGACAGCTTCTGCCAGTTTGTCTTGCGCGACGGCAGTTTCATGACGGCGCATTCGGGCGGCGACAGCCGCCTGGAAGGCCATCCCTACCAGGGTGTGATGGAAAGTTACATCGGTTTGCCGCTGACCGGTGCAGATGGACAGCTGTTCGGCACCTTCTGCCATTTCGACCTGGCCGGCCGGCCGGTCAACGACGACGAATACACCTTCCTGACCCAGGTGGCTGCGGTGCTGCCGCGTTACCTGTAGCGGGCGTCTTCAGGCCGCCGCCGCGACCCGCGTGCCCTGGTCGATCGCTCGCTTTGCGTCCAGCTCGGAGGCTTCGTCCGCGCCTCCGATCAGCGTGGTTTTGACGCCGGCCGCACGCAGCGGTTCCAGCAGTTCACGCAAGGGTTCCTGACCGGCGCACAGCACGATGTTGTCCACACTGAGCACGGTGCCGTCGCTGCGTTTCTCGCCGAAGGTGATGAACAGGCCGAGGCCGCCCGCGCCGTCGTCGCCTATGCGTTCGTAGTTGACGCCCGACAGCATCTCGACGTTTTTCATCTTGAGCGCCGCGCGGTGTATCCAGCCGGTGGTTTTGCCCAGGCCCTTGCCGAGCTTGCCGGGTTTGCGCTGCAGCAGCGTGACCTGCCGCGCCGGTGCCGTGGGCGCAGGGCGCACCACGCCGCCGCGCACCGCGCCGGGGTCGGCCACGCCCCATTCGGCCAGCCAGGCCGGCAGGTCCAGCGCGGTGGAATGATTGGCCGGCGTGACCAGGAATTCAGCAATGTCGAAACCGATGCCGCCCGCGCCTATCAGCGCCACGCGCTGCCCCACGGGTGCGCGGCCCAGCAACACGTCGATGTAGCTCAGCACCCGGGGATCATCCTGGCCCGGGATGCGCGGGTTGCGCGGCGTCACGCCGGTGGCCAGGATCACCTCGTCGAACTTCTGCGCGACCAACGCGGCGGCGTCCATGCGTGTACCCAGGTGCAGGCGCACACCGGTGGCGCTGATGCGCTGGCCGAAGTAACGCAGGGTCTCCTCGAATTCTTCCTTGCCCGGCACACGTTTGGCCAGGTTGAACTGGCCGCCAATTCTGTCGGCAGCGTCGTACAGGTCCACGCTGTGGCCGCGCTGCGCCAGCGTGGTTGCGGCTGCGAGGCCGGCCGGCCCCGCGCCAATGACGGCGAAGCGTTTTTGCGCCGGAGCCCGGCGGATCACCAGTTCGAGTTCATGGCCGGCGCGCGGATTCACCAGGCAACTGGCAATTTTTGCCTGGAAGGCGTGGTCCAGGCAGGCCTGGTTGCAGGCGATGCAGGTGTTGATCTCGCGGCTGCGGCCTTGCGCGGCCTTGTTGACGAACTCCGGGTCGGCCAGGAAGGGGCGCGCCATGCTGACCATGTCGGCGCTGCCGTCGGCCAGCACCTGTTCGGCGACCTCGGGGGTGTTGAGCCGGTTGCTGGTGACCAGAGGGATCGTGATGCCCGCGGCACGCAACTCGTCGCGCAGTTTTTTGGTGACCCAGGTGAAGGCGCCTCGCGGCACCGAGGTCGCAATCGTCGGCACACGCGCTTCATGCCAGCCGATGCCGCTGTTGATGATGGTCGCGCCTGCTGCCTCCACGGCTTTCGCGAGCAACACCACTTCTTCCCAGCTGCTGCCGTCGGGGATCAGGTCGATCATGGACAGGCGGTAGATGATGATGAAGTCCGGGCCGACGGCCTCACGTGTACGGCGCACGATCTCGACCGCCAGCCGCATGCGGTTCGCATAACTGCCGCCCCAGTCGTCGCTGCGCTGGTTGGTGTGGGTCACCAGGAACTGGTTGATGAAATAACCTTCGCTGCCCATGATCTCGACGCCGTCGTAGCCGGCCTCGCGCGCCAGCAGCGCGCAGCGGATGAAGGCGCGGATCTGGCGCTCGATGCCGCCGGCGCTCAGTTCGCGCGGCGTGAAGGGCGAGATCGGGCTCTGGATGCGCGACGGTGCGACACACAGCGGGTGGTAGCCGTAGCGCCCGGTGTGCAGGATCTGCAGTGCGATCTTGCCGCCCTCGGCATGCACCGCATCGGTCACCTGTTTGTGGCGGCGCGCCGCGCCCGAACTCGCCAGCATGCCCGCAAAGGGTTTGGTCCAGCCGGCGATGTTGGGTGCAAAACCACCGGTCACCATCAGACCGACACCGCCGCGTGCACGTTCGGCAAAGTAGGCTGCCATGGCCGGAAAGTGTTTGCGGCCGTCCTCCAGCCCGGTGTGCATGCTGCCCATCAGCACGCGGTTTTTCAACGTGGTGAAGCCGAGGTTGAGGGGGGCGAGGAGGTGGGGGAAGGGGGATGTGTTGTGGGGCATGTTGTTTTTCTCTAAGCCAAATCAGCCTGCATGGTAGACGCAAGTTCGCTCGAGTTTTAGAGCTTGCCAACAAGCCGGGGGTTGCCCGGCGGCAACTCACTTTCTTTTTGCGTCGCCAAAAAGAAAGTAAGCAAAGAAAAAGGCGACCCGATGGTCTGGGTCCCTCCGCTTCGCTGCGGGCAACCTGCGGTGCTCG
>JAZKGR010000073.1:0-20222 GCA_040385775.1 Pseudomonadota bacterium | reverse complement strand
CGACATCAAGCGTGTGCTGGACCGGCTCAAACGCAGCTGGTACGAGCTGTACAAGGACCAGCAAGAGGACTACCAGGTGTATGAGGATGTGCCGCAGGATTTTCGCGGCGCGCTGCAACAGACCTCCAGCGCCATCCTCGACCATCTGGCCGACCATCCGGCGGGCATAGCCGCTCCCCTGCAAGACTTCTTCTTCCAGGTGCTGCATTTCTCGCGCATGGCCGAGTTGCTGGGCGCGCATTCGCTGTTCGACATCACACTGGGCGAAACTGGCGCGCTGCTGTGCCTGCGCAATATCGTGCCCGGGCCTTTTCTGGCGCCGCGTTTTGCCGCTGCGCGTTCGGCGGCGCTGTTCTCGGCCACGCTGAGCCCGGCGGACTATTACAGCGACATGCTGGGCTTGCCGGAGGACACGGCCTGGGTCGACGTCGCCTCGCCCTTCAAGGCCGAGCAGCTCTCGGTGCGGGTGGTGGACGACTTGTCGACCCGGTTCCAGCACCGTGCGAACTCGCTGTCCGCGATGGTGGACCTGATGGCCCGGCAGTACGCGCAGGCGCCCGGCAACTACCTCAGTTTTGTCAGCAGCTTTGACTACCTGCAGCAACTGGCGGCGCTGTTCAAGGCGCGTTACCCGGACATCCCGGTCTGGGAGCAGTCGCGCGGCATGGAAGAAAGTGCGAAGAAAGGTTTTCTCGAACGCTTCACGCCAGCTTCCAGCGGCATCGGTTTTGCGGTGCTCGGTGGCGCGTTTGCCGAGGGCATTGACCTGCCCGGCAAACGCCTGATCGGCGCCTTCATCGCCACGCTGGGTTTGCCGCAGGTCAACCCGGTCAACGAGCAGATCAAGGCGCGCATGGAAGCCAGCTTCGGCCAGGGCTACGACTACACCTACCTCTACCCCGGCCTGCAGAAGGTGGTGCAGGCGGCCGGCCGGGTGATACGCGCCGAGTCCGACCGCGGCGTGGTTTACCTGATTGACGACCGGTATGGTGGGGCGGAAGTGCAGCAGCTCTTTCCGGGCTGGTGGGAGGTGGAACGCTTGCGGGCGCGGTTGCCGCGTGCGGCTGCGGAGAGGGACAGTCTGCCCTCTATCGACGTTGTTTGAGCGTTGGGGGTTGGTGAATGGCGGCATCACGCTGCGCCTGCAGGGCGTTCTGGACAGTAGTTTCAACTCCCCACTCCCACCCCTAGCCCCTCCCTCGCCCCGCTAGGCGATGGAGGGGGACTTCATGTGGCCGCGTGCGCTGCGCTCGCGTGCAAACATGACCGTCCCTTGGGATTCCCGCAGAAGACGCGCTTCGCGCGTCTTCTGCTCCGGATTTTCTCCCCGTGTTTGTCCCCCACCCGTCGGGCTGGGCCGAGGAGCGCAGCCGAAAACGGATCAGGGCGAGCGATTGTCTGAGCGAAGCGAGTTCGAGCTCGACCCCGTTTTCGGCGAGCACCGCAGGTTGCCCGTAGCGAAGCGCAGGGACCCAGACCATCGGGTCGCCTTCTCTTTGCTTACTTTCTCTTGGCGAAGCAAGAGAAAGTGAGTCGCTCGCCGGGGCGAGACCCGGCCAGCAGGCGTACCTGAAGGCACGAGGAGCAGAAGATGGATCCCGGGTCAAGTCCGGGATGACAGCCAGGACGGCTAGGTGCTATGAATTTAGGAGCTGCTCACGCTCGCCAAACAAGGGTCAGAGCCTGATTTGGCCCTTGATTCACCCCAAGCTCGCATGAATCATCTCCCGCACGCGCGGGTAGATCTGCTGGTTCCACTTGCGGCCGCTGAAGACACCGTAGTGGCCCACACCGGTCTGGATGTGGTGGGTCTTCATGTAGGGGCGAATGCTGCTGCACAGGTCCAGCGCGGCGACGGTCTGGCCGACCGCGCAGATGTCGTCGCGTTCGCCTTCGACCGTCATCAGCGCGGTGCGGCGGATGGCGGCGGGTTTGACGATGCGGTCACGGTAGGTCAGCTTGCCCAGCGGCAGGTCGTAGGTCTGGAAGACTTTCTCGACGGTCTCCAGGTAAAACTCGGCCGGCAAGTCGTTGACGGCCAGGTACTCCTCGTAGAACACGCGGATCACATTGGCCTTGTCAATGTCGCCGTCCACCAGGTGCTGGTACAGGTCCTGAAACGATTTTTTGTGGCGGTCCAGGTTCATGCTCAGGAAGGCGCTGAGCTGCACAAAGCCGGGGTAGACGCGGCGCATGTAGCCGGCGTGCGGCAGCGGCACATGGCTGATCAAATTCTTTTCAAACCATTCGATCGGCTTGCTGGTCGCCAAGGTGTTGACGCCGGTCGGGTTGACGCGGCAATCGACCGGGCCGGCCATCAGGGTCAGGCTGCGCGGCTGGGCCGGATGGTCGTCCTCGGCCATCACGGCGGTGGCTGCCAGCGCGGCCACACAGGGCTGGCAGACCGCCACCACATGCGTGCCGGGGCCTATCGCCTCGATGAACTTGATCATGTGTTCGATGTAGTCGTCCAGGCCGAAGGCACCGTGTTTGAGCGACACGTCGCGCGCGTTGTGCCAGTCGGTGATGTAGACGTCGTGGTCCTGCAGCAGCGTGCGGGCGGTTTCGCGCAACAGGGTGGCGAAGTGGCCGGACAGCGGCGCCACCAGCAGCACCGGCGGGTGATGGCGTCCGCCCGAGACCGGCTTTTTGAAGTGCAGCAGGCTGCCGAAGGGCAGGGCGAGCACCATTTCTTCCTCGACCGGTGTGGCCTCGCCGTCCACGACCACCGAGCCGATGCCGTAGGCCGGCCGTGTGTGGGTCAGGCGCATGCGCGAGATGACTTCGCTGGCGGCGGCCATGCGGCGGGTGATGCTGCGCTCGGTGTTCTGCAGCCAGAGCGACGCGCTCAGGCCCTGGGCCATCAGGCGAAGCGGCGACATCAGGTCGGACTGGAGCTGGTAGGCCTGATACAACATGATTCTCCTGTCATGGGCGACCGGTGGATCTCCCTGCGCTGTCTGCAGGCAAGTTGCGGGCCAACTAGGGCCTGTTAACACTATTTTCAAGAGATGCGTTGTGAGTCAAAAGGGCTGTGAGCAAGGCGCAAAACGCCGCCGGGGTTCGCCCCGGCAAGGCTTTGCAACGCCGCGCACAGCCCTTTTGATCACAACCCGCAGGGAACGGGGTGAAAACAGCGCCACTCTGCGTTGCACTCCTAGGTCAGGCACCAGCCTGACCGTCGTCGCACGCCTTGATTGGCACTGTTTTCACCGCGTTCGCACTCCTGAAAATAGTGTTAACAGGCCCTAACGTACGGCGTGCGCACTTTTCTGGCACAGCCCTTGCACAGGTACTGCAACCCGGAAATCCCGAAACATGAAAGCGCGTCTTCGCGCCCATGGCCGCGTTGCAACCCTTGCGAAGGCGCCCGGCCTTCGCTGCGGCTTGCGCCTTGCCCTGAGCACGAATCCATCACTTTCATCGTGTTTCGCTACTTCCGCGTTGCAGTACCACGCAATCCCAGGAGCAAGCCATGGCCAAAGCGGTTCTCACGATCAGCAGCAAGAACTACGGTGCCTGGGCCTTGCGCGGCTGGCTCACGGCCAAGCTGGCCGGCCTGGACTTCACCGAAAAAATCATTCCGCCCGACGATCCGTCGATGAAGGCCGAAATGCTGCTGCTGTCGGCGTCCATGCTGGTGCCCTCGCTGCAGCACAATGGCGTGAAGGTCTGGGACACGCTGGCGATTGCCGAATACCTCAATGAAATCAAGCCCAAGGCCGGCCTGCTGCCGGCCGACGTGAAGGCGCGTGCCCATTGCCGCGCGATCTGCGGCGAGATGCACTCGGGCTTTGGCTCGCTGCGCGCCTCGCTGCCGATGAACATCAAGGCGCATTTCCCCAACTTCAAGGTCTGGTCGCGCGCCCAGGGCGACATCGACCGGGTGATTGCGATCTGGAAGGAATGCCTGGGCAGCTATGGCGGGCCTTACCTCTTCGGCAAGCAGCCCACCGTGGCCGACGCCATGTACGCGCCGGTGGTCACGCGTTTCATGACTTACGACGTGGCGCTGGACAAGACCTGCTCCGCCTACTGCAAACGCATCATGGAGCTGCCTGCAATGAAGGAGTGGGTGGCCGCCGCCAAAAAAGAGCCGGACGAAATCGACGAGCTCGACGCGGAATTTTGAACACCCCCATCCAGGCTCACTGCGTGTAGCCTGTTTCCCCCTTGCAGGGGGCGGCGCTTGCGGGCCGGCTAAGCCGGTTCCGCGGCCCCTGCTGGAAGGGGAGAGTCGCTCACCAGTGCGCTGTCATTGCGGGCTTGACCCGCAATCCATGCCGCGCACGCCACTGGGTGGGGACGGGAGCGGAGATGGATGCCGGATCGAGTCCGGCATGACAACAAGAGAGCTACTTCCAGGGCGTGGGAGGCGGAATTTCACACACCGGTTCCACATCAATCGACCCGAAATCCGCCGGCGAGACAATCTCCAGGTACTCCATGTCGGGCGAGTAGTCGAACAGGTAGTGTTTGATGCCGGGGCGCTGGTGCACCACGTCGCCGGCCTCGACCAGCGTTTCCTTGTCCTCGTACATGAAACGCGCCCAGCCCTTGAGCATGTAGACGATCTGGAACTCCGCCTCATGACGGTGCCAGCCCGTGCCCGTTTCCGGTGCCATGTTGGCCTTGACCAGGTGCGCAATCACTTTTCCGTGCGTTGCCTCGGCAATGCCCAGGTCACGGTAAAGAAAGAAGTCACGCAAGCCGCCCGACACAAAGGGCGTGTCGCCAGGTTTGACGTGGGAGAAGGTGGTCGTGGTGCGGTCCAGCATGGGGTGCTCCTTCTGTCAGTGCATCAAAGGGATGGTGCAGTGCAGCAAGCAGGAAGTGTTCCAGCGTGTTCCAAACAGTGCCTGCACATGCTTGACAAGAGTATCCATGTAGATACAATTTCTCGTATGTTTCAAGTTCGCCAGACGCAACAGTTTCAGGACTGGCTTGATGCACTGAAGGATCTTCGGGCTCAGTTGCGTATTGTTGCGAGATTGCGTCTTGTCGAAGCCGGCAGCCTGGGCGACTGGAAAGGGCTCGGAGGTGAAGTGTCTGAAATGCGGGTCGATGTCGGCCCCGGCTACCGTCTGTATTTCACCCGGCGAGGCAGCATCGTGATCGTCATGCTTGCGGGTGGCGACAAGTCCACGCAGGCCAGAGACATCAAGCGAGCGCAGCGTATTGTTAAAGAACTGGAGCCAGAACCATGACCACGCCCAAGCCAAAAACCAAACTGCTTGCCTTCGACGCAGCGAGGTACCTGACCGACGATGCCGCTGTTGCAGAGTACATGACGGCTGTTCTCGAAACCGACAACCCCGATCTTCTGCTTCTCGCGCTTGGCGACGTCGCTCGCGCCAGAGGCATGGCGCAAGTTGCCAAGGATGCCGGTCTTGGAAGAGAGAGCCTGTACAAGGCGCTGGCGCCCGGCGCCAAACCACGGTTCGATACGGTGCTGAAGGTGGCGCGGGCGTTAGGGGTGAAGCTGACTGCGCAGGTGGCGTGATAATTTTGAAGGGGCTCGGAAAAGGGCGTGAATATCGTTTTCCGCCTGGATGATCGATTCACTGGACTCCGAAGCCAGCAAACTCGGCGTGACGCGTCAGTCGGTGATCAAGCGGTGACTGCTTGAGGCGACGGCTTCCAGCGTGTCGTTGCGGCTGATCCGCGATGGGACAGAGTGCCGCTGAACATACGTTCGCTGTAAATGCAAAGCCGATTCGGGCAGAAGGCGCGAAAACTTGAGCGTACTTAAACCGCAGATTTCGCGTGATACCTTAGGACCCCATGAGTAATGTCAATCTTTCAGATTCTTTCTATTTCGTACTTAAGGACGGCGACAAGGTTTGGCCTAGCACCATGGCCGGCAGATATCGCATCAGTCATGGCGGCGAGGGTCACAATATTCTCGGTCAGGGCGAACAGGATGTGTCAGAGTCGGAGATGATTGATGGCGTCCTGAACCAAGGTAAGGTCAGTCGGTTCCGCTCCAAGACCAATGAGTCTCGGGTCAAAAGTGCCAACCATTTTTCACTCAGTAGCCCTAGCGTAGCGGCGGTATATGTGAATGTGTTTGGCGTGGATGTCCGGTTCAAGTAAGGCGTTCGCAATGCGTATCGAAAATATGTATGCTTTTGCGCCGGTTCAGCTTTGATATTTCTAATCATTGCTATAGCCCAATCTCTCGATGAAATCCATCTGGGATAATCCCCCCATGAGCGGCAACACCCTAGGCACCCTATTCGCAGTCACCAACTTTGGTGAATCCCACGGCCCGGCCATTGGCTGTGTGATTGATGGTTGCCCGCCGGGCATGGCCTTGAGCGAGGCCGACATCCAGGTCGAGCTGGACCGGCGCCGGCCCGGCACCAGCAAGTTCGTGACGCAGCGCAATGAGCCGGACACGGTCGAGATTCTTTCTGGCGTGTACGAAGGCAAGACCACCGGCACGCCGATCTGCCTGCTGATCAAGAACACCGACCAGCGCAGCAAGGACTACGGCGACATCCTCAACACCTTCCGTCCCGGCCATGCCGACTACAGCTACCTGCAGAAGTACGGCATCCGCGATCCGCGCGGTGGCGGCCGGGCTTCGGCACGGCTGACGGCGCCGACCGTGGCGGCCGGTGCGGTAGCGCGCAAGTGGCTCAAGGAAAAATACGGCACCACCTTTCGCGGCTGCATGACGCAGGTCGGCGAGATGGTGGTCGGTTTCGAAGACTGGCAGCATGTGCCGAACAACCCCTTCTTCGCACCGGTGGCCGATGTGTCGGCGCTGGAGGCCTACATGGACGAGTTGCGCAAGGGCGGCGACTCCTGCGGTGCGCGCATACGTGTGACCGCGAGCGGCGTGCCGGTGGGCCTGGGCGAGCCGCTGTTCGACAAGCTCGATGCCGACGTTGCTTTTGCCATGATGGGCCTCAACGCGGTCAAGGGCGTGGAAATCGGCGCGGGTTTTGCCAGCGTTGCGCAGCGCGGCAGCATGCATGGTGATTCGCTGTCGCCCGAAGGCTTTATGTCCAACAACGCCGGCGGCGTGCTGGGCGGCATCAGCACCGGGCAGGACCTGGAGGTCTCGATTGCCATCAAGCCGACCAGCTCCATCCTGACGCCACGCGAGTCCATCGACATGGCTGGCCAGCCGACCTCGGTGATCACCAAGGGCCGGCACGACCCCTGCGTCGGCATACGCGCAACGCCGATTGCCGAGGCCTTGCTGGCGCTGGTGGTGATGGACCACGCCCTGCGCCATCGCGCGCAGTGCGGTGACGTGGTCTCGCCGATGCGGGCCATCAACGGCTCGGCCTGAACGTGCCTGAGGCTGCCGCGCGGCGCCGCCAGCTGGTGCCGTTTGCGGCGCTGTCGGCCAGCTACTTCGCCCACATCGGGTTTTTCAACCCTTATCTGCCGCTGTGGCTCAAGGAGCTGGGCTTCAGCATCCTGGCGATCAGCCTGCTGACCTCGGTGCAGGCGGCGACGCGGCTGTTTGCGCCCTACGGCTGGGGCGCGATCAGTGACCACACCGGTGAACGCGTCAAGCTGCTGCGTTTTGGCGCGACGGTTGCGCTGATCAGCTCCTGCGGCCTGTGGCTGGACTTCGATTCTCGCTATGGCATCTGGTGGTTGACGGCCGTGCTGCTGGTGATGTTCACCCACACCAGCTCGATGATGCCGATGAGCGAGGCGGCGATGGCGCACCTGATCAGCCAGGGCGGCGCCTTTGACGCGCGGCGTTACGGCCGGGTGCGGCTGTGGGGCTCGCTCGGGTTTCTGGTCACGGTGTTTGCTGCGGGCGCGTGGTTCGAGTTTTTTGGCATGAAACATTTCCCGGCCTGGACTTTTCTGTCGCTGTTGGCGGTGACCATCAGTGTCTGGTGCCTGCCCGATTTGAAAGAAGCCGTCAGCCCGCATGAAGAAAAAGTGCCGGTGTTGCCGATTCTTCGCCAGCGCCCGGTGCAGTGGTTTTTTGCAGCGGCGTTTTTCCATGTGTTGGCCCACATCGGCATCTACATCTTCTTTTCGCTCTACCTCGACAGCATCGGCTACAGCAAGGCCATGATCGGCATCCTCTGGGCGGTGTCGGTGGTGGTCGAGATCGTCTGGTTTTACACCCAGGGCCGCTGGCTGCCGCGCTTCAGCCTGACCGGCTGGCTGGTGATTTGCGCCCTGGCCATGACCCTGCGCATGGGCCTGACCGCCACCTGCGCCGGTGTGCTGGCGGTGCTGGTGTTTGCGCAGATGTTGCATGCGCTGACCTTTGCGACACACCACACCGTGTGTATCGCCTTGTTGTCGCACCACTTCCCCGGCCGCCTGCGCGGACGCGGCCAGGCCTTGTACGTGGTGGTCGCCTACGGTTTGCCGGGTGTGCTGGGCGGGCTGGCCGGCGGTGTGCTGAGCTCGGTCTACGGGCTGGGAAGTGTTTACTGGGCCTGCGCGGTAGCCAGTGCCATCGCCACCTTCTGCGCCTGGCGTGCCTGGCGGCTGCAGCGCGGGCTGGATGCCGCTGCAGCGCCTGCGGCCTGAGTTACCAGCGTTTTAGGCCTCCAGCCCTTGGCGGGTGGGAGCAAGCAGCTATTTATTTGATAGCGATAACAAGGCGGCTCAGGCCTGGCTTTTATCGCGGAACGGGTTGAAACCAGTGATCAGCGCGGTGGCCGTGAGCACCAGCACGCAGCCCGGCACCATGCCCCAGGTGACCGGTTCACCCAGAAAAATGCCGCCCCAAGCCACGCCGAACAGCGGGATCATGAAGGCCGCCGAGGTGGCGGCGCTGGCCGGAATCTCGCGCATCAGGCGCATGCTGATCCAGTACATCAGCCCCGAGGTGAACAGGCCCAGCACCGCAACCGCGATCAGCGCAGCGGTGCTGAAATTGGCTGCCGGCACGCTGGCGCCCGCCGGCACGAGCAGCAGCATCGCGGCGGCCACATGGACGACGGCCGAGGCCGGCAGGGCGTCGTGTTCCATGGTGGCGCGTTTCATCAGGATGGAGCCGATGCCGTAGCCGGCCGCGGCGCCGGTGCAGGCCAGCGCTGCCAGCAGCACCGGCGTGGTGACAGCCACCGGGCCGAGTTGCACCAGCAGCGCCACGCCCGCAAAACCAATGGCGCAACCGAGCAGGCGCCGGCCGCTGAGCCGTTCTTCCCCGGCAGCGGCGGCGGCCAGCACGCCGAACAGCGGCGCCGTGGCATTGAGCACCGCCGAGTAGCCGGCCGGAATCACCAGCGCAGCCCAGTTGAACAGCACAAAGGGCGCGACCACCGTCAGCAGGCTCAGCAGCGCCAGCCGCGGCCAGGCGGCGCGCGCCGGCCAGCGCTGGCGCAACACCCGCATCAACAGCGCCAGCACCAGCGCCGCCAGCACGCAACGCAGGCCCGCCAGCAGCCAGGGGCCGAGGGCAGGGCTGGCGATGCGCAGCAGGGGAAACGAGCCGCCCCACAGCGCGGACAGGGCAATCAACTGGATGAAGTGGCGGGTGTGCATGGGGACCATGGATTGTCCGCGATTCGGTACGCTGACGCTGGTGTGCATATTTCCGAGAAAAATCCGCCTCTGGCCCATGTCCCGTGTGAGAAAGCAGCTATCAAATGAGTAGCAACTGAGCCCGACAGCGCCGCGCCCTCTATACTCGCAAAAATGAACCAGACAGTACATTTCGCGCCAGCTGCAAAACCGCCAGGCAAGGCGATGCAGCGTGAAGCCACGCGCACCAATGATCCGGTGCGGACCATGTCCGGCATCCTCGAAGTGGCGACCACGGAGTTTGCCAACAAGGGCTTGAGCGGCGCGCGCATCGACGAGATCGCCGCTGCGACCAGCACCAGCAAGCGCATGATCTATTACTACTTCGGCAGCAAGGAAGGCTTGTACATCGCCGTGCTGGAGGAAGCCTACCGCCGCATGCGCGCCATCGAGGCCGAGCTGCACCTCGAAGACCTGCCGCCCGAAGACGCGCTGCGCCGCCTGGTGGGCTTCACCTTCGACCACCACCACGACAACCCCGACTACATCCGGCTGGTGATGACCGAAAACATGGAGCGTGGCGCCTACCTCGCGCAGAGCAAAAGCATCCAGCAGCTCAATGTGCCGGCCATCCAGGCGATCCGCCAGCTTTACGACCGGGGCGTGGCGTCCAAGGTGTTCCGGCCCGGCCTGGACCCCATCGACATCCATGCCTCGATTTCGGCGCTGACTTTTTTCAATGTGTCCAACCAGCACACCTTCGGCCTGATCTTCAAGCGCGACGCCCAGTCGGCGCCGGCCCTGGCCGCGCGCCGCGACAGCATCATCGAGATGGTGCTGCGCTTCGTGCGCGCCTGAGGCCCGGACCGTTCAAGGGTAAGTCCGGATTTGTTGAAAACTAACTAGTTCGTACATTATGATGGCGGGCGCTTCTGAGAGGCCCGCTTGCCCGGCGATGGACCGGAGTCCGGCTTTCCGAAGTGATGCAACCCCGCTTTGTTGGAGACATCCATGAATACCTCGAGCCCGGCCGCGCTGGCCGACCGCGAATCCATCACCGAGCCCGCGAATCCGCTGGGGCTGGACGGCATCGAGTTCATCGAATACGCCACCTCGAAACCGCAAGCCTTCGGCCAGGTGCTGGAGATGATGGGCTTTCGCCCGGTGGCACGGCATCGCTCGCGTGAGGTGCTGCTTTACCGCCAGGGCGCCATCCACGTGATCGTCAATGCCCATGCACCGGTGCTGACCGATGGCGAGGCGGCGAGCGACAGGCCGGTGATTGCGGCTGTGGCCCTTCGCGTGCGTGATGCGGCCGCCGCCTACCGCCGCGCGCTGGACCGCGGCGCCTGGGCCGTGCCCTCGCGTGTCGAGGTGATGGAGCTCAACATCCCGGCCATTCACGGCGTGGGCACCAGCCGCATTTATTTTGTCGACCGCTACGACAAGTTCTCGATCTACGACGTGGACTTCGTGCCGATTCCGGGCGTGGACACACATCCACCGGCCATCGCCGGCCTGCATTTTTTTGGTGTGGTGCAGTACATCGGCAACGACCGCGCCGACGACTGGTCGGAGTTTTACCGCGAGCTGTTCGGCTTCACCGAGCTGCCGGCCGAGCAGCGTTTCGGCATCCTGCCCAAGGGCCGCATCCTGCAGAGCCCGTGCCCGGCGGCCTCACGCTTTTACATCCAGCTGATCGAGCCTGAAGCCGGCGTGCTCGATGTGGAAGACGACGAGGGACTGCAACGCATCGGCCTGGGGACGGCCGATGTGCTGGCGACCGTGGCCGAGCTCGGCAAACGCGGCATGGCGTTTGTCGAATCGCGCGGTGTGCACACCGAGGACCGCGGCGCGCTGACACGCAGCTGGCTGGGCGGCGTGAGCTTCGAGCTGGTGCACGACGCCCGCGCTTGAGGATGCCATGAGCCACGACAGCGGAAACATCAACGATTTCGGGATGGATACCATCTCGCTGGCCGGCCCGCTGGAGGCCAAGTTGCAGGCCGTGCGTGACGCCGGTTTCAGCCAGATCATGCTGGCCGCCAAAGACCTGGTCGGCCACCCGGGCGGGGTGGACGCCGCCGTGGCCGCGGTGCGCGCCAGCGGCCTGCGTGTCACCGGCTTCCAGGTGCTGCGCGATTTTGAAGGCCTTTCCGGCCACCTGCACGACTACAAGGTCGACATCGCCAAGTCCATGTTGTCCATGTGCCACCAGCTCGGTTGCCGGGTGCTGCTGATCTGTTCATCGACCTCGGTGCATGCGACCGGCGACAGCCAAGCGCTGGTGAAGGACTTGCGCAAGCTCGCGATGCTGGCGATCCCGATGAACATCCGCATCGCCTACGAGGCGCTGTCCTGGGGCCGCACCGTCAACGAGTTTCCGCAGGCCTGGGAGCTGATCTGCGAGGCCGACATGCCCAACCTCGGGCTCGGTTTCGACTCCTTCCACATGTTTGCGACCAACACGCCGCTGGCCGACCTGGACATGCTGGATCCGCGCAAAATTTTCCTGGTGCAGCTGGCCGATTTCATGTGGACCGAAATCAAGTCGGTCGAAGAGCGCATCGCCACCGCCCGGCATTTCCGCGTGTTTCCCGGCGAAGGCGTGCACAGTGAGGCGCTCGCGGCGCTGGTGATGAAACTGCACGGCCTGGGTTACCGCGGCGGCTACAGCTTCGAGGTCTTCAACGACGACTACCAGCAGATGCCGCTGGCGACCGTGGCCGCGCGCGCGCAACGCTCGGCGCTGTGGCTGGGTGAGGACGTGCTGCGCCGCTCGGTGCCGCTACCGAACCAGATCCGGTTGAAACAAACCCGCGGACGTTGAGCCATGAACGAACGCCTGTTCCCTGTCATTCCTCAGCAGGTCCTGCCTGCTTCCCCATTGATAATGAAAGCCTGACGCCATGAAAACAGTTCTCGTCCTCAACGGTCCCAACCTCAACCTGCTCGGCACGCGCGAGCCTGCCGTTTATGGCGCGCAGACGCTCGCCGATGTGGAGGCCCTGTGTGTGAAGGCCTGCGCGGCGCACGGCTTCACGCTGGACTTCCGCCAGAGCAACCACGAGGGCGTGCTGGTTGATGCGATCCAGGAAGCCGGGCTCGCCCAAGCCGCCGGCACACTGGCCGGTGTGGTGTTCAACGCTGGCGCCTACACCCACACCAGCGTGGCGCTGCATGACGCGATCAAGGGCTCGGGCGTGACGGCGATCGAGCTGCACATCAGCAATGTGCATGCACGCGAGGCCTTCCGCCACCACTCCTACCTGTCGCCGGCGGTCAAGGGTGTGATGGCCGGCTTCGGCGTGCAGGGCTACGGCTTAGCCATTGCTGCGCTGGCCGGCATGGCCTGATCGGTTCCGACCCCACCATGTCCACCTTGCCTCAATTCCCGGTGGACGAACGCGAGGTCGAGTTCAGCGCCATCCGCGCCCAGGGCGCGGGCGGGCAGAACGTCAACAAGGTGTCCAGCGCGATTCACTTGCGTTTTGACATCATGGCTTCATCGCTACCGGAGCAGATTCGTGAGCGCCTGATGAGCCTGAGCGACAGCCGCATCACGCAGGAAGGTGTGTTTGTGCTCAAGGCGCAGCAGCACCGCACCCAGGAGATGAACCGCGCGGACGCACTGGCGCGGCTGCAGGAAGTCATCGATGGCGTGTCGGTGCCGCAGAAGGCGCGGCGCGCGACCAAGCCGACGTATGGTTCGAAGCAACGGCGCTTGGCTGGCAAAAGCCAGCGGTCCGAGATCAAGAGTTCTCGGGGCAAGGTCAATGAATGAGGGTGGTTCGCTGACATTCGTGATGATTTCAGCCTCTAGCCCTTATCACACGGGCATAAGCAGCTACTAAAACAATAGCAATTTTAACGAGCCAGAGCTTTTTCCAATGCTTGATCTTCCCTTGTCTTTTCTTCACCGTCCCGCTGATTCTTCGGCCGAACCGTGGCTGCTGGTGTTGATGCATGGCGTCGGCAGCAACGAGCAGGACCTGTTCGGCCTGGCGCCTTATGTGCCGAAGAACTTTCATGTGATCAGCCTGCGCGCCCCCTATGCCATGGGGCCCGCAGCTTACGGCTGGTTCGCCTTCACGGTGGATGCGCAGGGCGAACGCACGATCAACGAAGCGCAGGAAGCCGCCAGCCGGCAGCTTGTGGCGCAAACCCTCGCCGCGGCCGCTCAGCAGCTAGTCATTCCATCTGAGCGTGTGGTGGTCGGCGGCTTCAGCCAGGGCGGCATCATGTCGTTGTCATTGCTGCTGACCCGACCGGCATTGATGCACGCCGCGATGGTGATGCACAGCCGGCTGTTGACGCAGGTGCTGCCACTGGTGGCTTCGCCCAAAGCCTTGCAAGGCAAGCAACTCTGGCTCAGCCACGGCACGTATGACAACGTGATTCCGCTGGCGGCGGCGCATGTGATTGGGGACTTGGTGAAGACGCTGCCGATTGAACTCGCCTACGCCGAGTATCCGAGCCAGCACGAGATCATCGAGGAGGAGTTGATGGAGGCGATGGGGTGGTTGCGAAAGTTGACTGAATAGGCTGTCATCCCGGACTTGATCCGGGATCCATGGCGCGTGAATCAGGATTGTTGTTCACAGGCAATGGATTGCGGGTCAAGCCCGCAATGACAAATCAGTCTTCGTCTAACCCAAACGCTGCAGCAAACCCGGCACCGACCCCATCAGCAAAGCCACACCCGATGCCGTGAGCAGTCCCAGCACCACCTTGCGGAAAGTCGCTTCGCTGATGCCAATGTACAGCCGCGCACCGAGCAGCGAGGGGATCAGCATCGCGGGTGCGACGATGGCGAAGTAGGGCAGGGTGGCGGTGGTGATGACGCCGGTGGCGATGTAGCTGCCGAAAGTGACGGCCAGCAGCGCGAGGTTGAAGTTCTGGATGATGGCGCGCTGGCTGTCTTTTTCCATGCCGCGCAAGGTGCACCACAGCGTGGGCACCACGCCTGTAAAGCCGCCAAAAGCGCCCATGAAGCCACCGCCGGCGCCGGCGATGCCATCGGCAATGCGCCCGCCGCGGGTGATGCGCGGCAACTGCGAGCTGAACATCATGGCCGGGCAGGCGATGACCAGCAGGCCGCCGAGCAGCGCCTTGAACATCAACACGTCGAGTTGCGGCAACAGCAGCAGGCCCAGCGGCAGGCCCAGCAGGCCACCGATCACGAAGGGTGCGAGTTTCTTGACATCAAAACCGCGCCGCACGGTGACGGCGGCAATGATCTGGCCGGTGAGCGAGCCGAACACCGCCATCGCTGCCGCCAGGCGCGGGTCGATGGTCCAGGCCCAGAAGGACATGGACACCATGCCGAAGGCAAAGCCGGACAGGCCCTGCACAAAACCTGCGGTCGCGGCACCCGCGATGATGATCAGCGTTTGGGCATCCATGGGTGGGGGTGGTCAGTACCTCATTCCCGTTCGCCCTGAGCTTGTCGAAGGGCTTCGACAGGCTCAGCCCGAACGGTAAAGCAGGAGGGTCGCACGCTCTAAGCCGCGTAGTCGCTGACCGGCACGCAGCTGCAGAACAGGTTGCGGTCGCCGTAGACGTTGTCGACCCGGCCCACCGGCGGCCAGTATTTGACCTGCTTGAGTGTGGCCAGCGGGAAGGCGCCGGTTTCGCGCGGGTAGGGCCGGTCCCAGTCCACGCCCAGCAGGCTGGCTGCGGTGTGCGGCGCGTGTTTGAGCGGGTTGTTGTCTTGCGGCCAGTCGCCGGCCTCGACCTTGCTGATCTCTTCGCGGATGGCAATCATCGCGTGGATGAAACGGTCCAGCTCGGCCAGGGTTTCGCTTTCGGTCGGCTCGACCATCAGCGTGCCAGGCACGGGGAAGCTCAGGGTCGGCGCATGAAAACCATAGTCCATCAGGCGCTTGGCCACATCTTCGGCGGTGACACCGCTGGTTTCCTTCAGTGGACGCAGGTCCAGAATGCACTCATGCGCGACATGGCCGTTGGCACTGGCGTACAGCGTCGGGTAGTGGTCCTTGAGCCGCGCGCTGATGTAGTTGGCGCTGAGGATGGCGACCTCCGTGGCCTGCTGCAGGCCTTCGGGGCCCATCATGCGGCAGTACATCCAGCTGATCGGCAGTACCGCTGCGTTGCCGAGTGGTGCCGCTGAAATCGCCCCCACCCCATTGACCGGCAAACCTGCCGTCGCGTGGCCGGGCAAATAAGGCACGAGGTCGGCCACCACACACACCGGACCGACACCCGGGCCGCCGCCGCCGTGCGGGATGCAGAAGGTTTTGTGCAGGTTCAGGTGGCTGACATCTCCGCCAAACTCGCCGGGCGCGGCCACGCCGACCAGCGCGTTCATGTTGGCGCCGTCGACATAGACCCGGCCGCCGTGGCTGTGCACCAGGGCGCAGAGCTCTTTCACCTCGGTTTCGAACACGCCATGTGTGCTGGGGTAGGTGATCATCACGCAGGCCAGCTTGTCGCTGTGTTTCTCACATTTGGCTTTGAGGTCGGCCATGTCGACATTACCTTGCGCATCGCAGGCGGTCACCACCACCGTCATGCCAGCCATCTGCGCGCTGGCCGGATTGGTGCCGTGCGCCGATGAGGGGATCAGGCAGATGTTGCGGTGGCCCTGGCCGTTGGCTTCCATCCACGCCTTGATGACCAGCAGACCGGCGTATTCGCCCTGCGAACCGGCATTCGGCTGCAGGCTGATGCCGGCATAACCGGTGGCCTGGCACAACCAGTCGCGCAACTGCTTGTCTAGCTCGGCATACCCCCGCAACTGCTCTTGCGGCGCGAACGGGTGGATGTTGGCGAACTCCGGCCAGGTGATGGGGATCATCTCGCTGGTCGCGTTGAGCTTCATGGTGCAACTGCCCAGCGGGATCATGCTGCGGTCCAACGCCAGGTCCTTGTCGCTGAGCATGCGGATGTAACGCAGCATGCCGGTCTCGGAATGATGCGTGTTGAACACCGGGTGCGTGAGGAAGGCGCTGCTGCGGCGCAGGTCCGCAGGGATCAGCGATTCAATGCCTTTTTCGAAAGCGCTGACCACCGGCACGGTCTGGCCGGGCTGGGCGAAGAAAGACCAGAGCAGTTCGATGTCCTTGCGGCTGGTGGTTTCGTCGAGCGACACGCCCAGGTGATTTTTCAAACGAAATCGCAGGTTGGCCCCCGACTGGCGGGCTCGGTCAGCTATCGAATTGGTAGCGTCACCGGTCTTGATGGTGACCGAATCAAAGGCGCCGGTGTTGGTGATCTCGTAGCCCAATGTCTTCAGGCCCTGCACAAAAATGGCGGTGTAGGTCGCCACGCGCTCTGCGATGCGCTTGAGGCCTTGCGGGCCGTGGTAGACCGCGTACATGCTGGCAATCACGGCCGGCAGCACCTGCGCTGTGCAGATGTTGGACGTGGCTTTTTCGCGGCGTATGTGTTGCTCGCGCGTCTGCAGCGCCAGGCGGTAAGTCGGCTGGCCGTGGGTATCGACACTGACACCGACGAGCCGTCCCGGCAGCGAACGCTTGAACTCGTCGCGGCAGGCCAGGTAAGCGGCGTGCGGGCCACCGTTGCCCATGGGCATGCCAAAACGCTGGGTGTTGCCGAGCACGATGTCGGCATCCCACTCGCCAGGCGGTGTGAGCAGGGTCAGCGCCAGCAGGTCGGCGGCCACACAGAGCGCGGCGTTGTCTGCATGCGCCTGGCCGGCCAGCGGACGCAGGTCGTGGATGCTGCCGGTGGTGGCCGGGTACTGCGCGAGCACGCCGAAGTAGTCGCCCTCGGCCATCATCATGGGCAGGGTGGTGGCGGCGGTGCTGATCCTCACCTCGATTCCCAGCGGTTTGGCGCGGGTCTGGATCACTTCAATGGTCTGCGGGTGGCAGTCGCCGGCGACCAGGAAAACATGGCTCTTGCTTTTGACGCTGCGTTTGGCCAGAGTCATGGCTTCGGCGGCAGCCGTCGCTTCGTCGAGCATGGAGGCGTTGGCAACCGGCATGCCGGTCAGGTCGCAGACCATGGTCTGGAAGTTGATCAGCGCCTCCATCCGGCCTTGCGAGATTTCAGCCTGGTAGGGCGTGTAGGCGGTGTACCAGGCGGGGTTTTCGAGGATGTTGCGCAGGATCACGCCGGGCGTCAGGGTGCCGTAGTAGCCCTGGCCGATAAAACTCTTGAACACCTGGTTCTTGGCCGCCATGGCCTTGAGCTGCTTGAGGGCGGCGGCTTCAGTCACTGGCGGCGGAATCGCCATGGGGCTGCTGCGCGCAATGGATCGCGGAACAATGCCATCAATCAGCGCGCGGCGCGATGCCGAGCCGACAACGCCGAGCATGTGGACTTCGTCGGCTTCGTCAATGCCGATGTGGCGGGCGATGAATTCGGCAGGGTTTTCCAGTTCACCGAGCGACTTGGCGGATGGCATCAAGATGGAACCTTTCGTGTCAGGAATTGGCGGCAAAGCTGGTGTAGGCGGCTTCATCCAGCAGCGCATCGAGCTGCGATTTGTCCGACAGCTTGACCTTGAAGAACCAGCCGGCGCCCAGCGGGTCGCTGTTGGCCAGCGAAGGGTCGTCGCGCAGGGCTTCGTTGACCTCGGTGACCTCGCCGCTGATCGGCATGAAGACATCGGCGGCGGCCTTGACCGACTCGACCACGCCGGCCACCTCTTTTTGCGCGAAGCTGCTGCCGACAGAGGGCAGGTCCACAAACACCACATCACCAAGCGCGTCCTGCGCATGGGTGGTGATGCCGACGGTGGCGATGTCGCCGTCGAGCTTGATCCATTCGTGGTCTTCGGTGTATTTGAGCATGGTCTTCTCCGTTTGAATAAAGTTGAGCGTTTGAAATTTCAGCCGCGGAAATAGCGGGCGGGAACAAAAGGCATGGCGCTGACTTCCATGGGCACAGCCTTGCCGCGCACCATGGCGTTGAGTCGGGTACCGATGACGGCGAAGGCTGGCTCGACATAGGCCATGGCCACCGGCTTGTCGATCGTCGGCGCCAGCAGGCCGCTGGTGACTTCGCCGATGCGCCGGCCTTCGCCATCATGCAGTTCGGTGTGTTCACGTACCGGCACACGTTCGAGCGCGATCAGGCCCACGCGTTTGCGGGCCAGGCTGGCTGGCGCATCCAGTTGCGCGAGAACTTTTGCAGCGCCCGGAAAACCGCCAGCACGTTCGCCGCCGTTGCGCCGCACTTTCTGGATCGCCCAGTTCAGGCTGGCTTCAACCGGCGTGGTGCTGGTGTCGAGGTCGTTGCCATAAAGGCACAGGCCTGCCTCCAGCCGCAACGAGTTGCGCGCGCCCAGGCCGATGGGCTTGACTTCGGGCTGGGCCAGCAGGGCGCGGGCCAGCGTGTCGGCCTGGTCGGCCGGCACGGAAATTTCAAAACCGTCTTCACCGGTGTAGCCGCTGCGTGTGAGGAAACAGTCGCAGCCGGCGATGCTGAAGCGCCCGCCCGTCATGAACACCAGCTTTTCGACACCGGGCGCGAGCCGTGACAAAGCGCTCACAGCCAGCGGGCCCTGCAGCGCCAGCAGCGCCATGTCTGGCATGGGAATCACCTCGCAGCGGCTGCCGATTTTCTGCTGGATGTGGGCAATGTCGCCGATTTTGCAGGCGCCGTTGACGATGACGAAAATGTCCTCACCGCGGTTGAAGAACATCAGGTCGTCAATGATGCCGCCGTCCTCATTCAGCAGCAGGCCGTAGCGCTGCTTGCCCACCGCCAGACCAATCACGTCCACCGGAATCAGGGTTTCGAGCGCGGCGGCGGCGTCTGGTCCGGCCAGGCGCAACTGGCCCATGTGGGACACATCGAAAAGCCCGGCCGCTGTGCGGGTGTGTATGTGTTCGGCCATCAGGCCGGCCGGGTACTGGACCGGCATGGAATACCCCGCAAACGGCACCATGCGCGCACCGAGTTCGAGGTGCAGCGCGTGCAAGGGTGTTTTCAGCAGGGGGGTATCGGTGGCGGACACAGGCGTTCTCCGGGGCAAATAGACAACATGGCCACAAGCCATGGGCTGCCCCTGCTGTCCGGTTTACCTGAGAGATTCACCCGGCGATGCGGGCTTGCTCCTTCGGTGGACGGCCTCGAAGGCCGCCTCTCTCCAGTAGGGAACGCCGCTCGTCAAATGCTTGCCGAAGGGCGGTTGCCAGTCCTTTTGCCTGAGCGTTCAGCCCACCAGAAAGGGTGGGCATGCGCCTTCGGCGGTTTTCGCGGGGAAAACTCTCTCCTGACGGGCTTTAGTGTAGCCCAAGGGCCAGGCGGTCAGCCCGCAACCGCAGTGCCCCTGGGCGCCCTGTCACTTGGCGTAAACCAGGTCCCGCAAGGTCAGCGAGATCATCGGGAAATAGGTGATCAGCATCAGACAGCCCACAATTACCAGCACAAAGGGCAAGAGGTGTCTGATGATCTGGTCGAGTGAGATACGCGCCACCGTACACGCCGCAAACAGGTTCACACCGAAAGGCGGCGTGATCATGCCGAGTGCGAGGTTGACCACCATGATCATGCCGAAATGCACCGGGTCGACGCCGAAGTGCATGGCGACCGGCGCCAGGATGGGCGCCAGCACAATGATGGCGGCGCTGGTTTCGATGAACATGCCGATGATGAACAGCGCAGCGTTGACGCCGAGCAGGAACAGCACCGGCGACTGCAGCACGGCTTCCAGGTAGCGCCCAATCGCGTCGGGCACGCCAGCGCGTGTGATCAAAAACGCAAACAGACCGGCGTTGGCGATGATGAACATGATGACGGCGCTGGAGATCACCGATTTGCGC
>JAZKGR010000072.1:0-13536 GCA_040385775.1 Pseudomonadota bacterium | reverse complement strand
ACCGCCCAGGGCATAGGCGGCACCGGTGGCCTGAAGATTGGCGCCGACTTCCTGAAAAAACTGAGCCCCAACGCCAAGGTATTGATCAGCGATCCGAGCTGGGAAAACCACCGCGCCCTCTTCAGCCAGGCCGGCTTCGTGGTCGAAAGCTATCCGTATTACGACGCGGCCAAACGCGGTGTCAATTTCGACGGCATGCTGGCTGCGCTCACTACGGCGGCCGAAGGCACCATCGTCGTGTTGCACGCCTGCTGCCACAACCCGACCGGTTATGACATCACTTCGGCCCAGTGGGACCAGGTGATCGCCGCCGTCAAGGCCCGCAAGCTCACCGCCTTCCTCGACATGGCCTACCAGGGCTTCGGCCACGGCATTGTGGAAGACGGCGCCGTCATCGGCAAGTTTGTCGCCGCCGGCCTCAATTTCTTTGTCTCGACCTCGTTTTCCAAAAGCTTCAGCCTCTACGGCGAACGTGTTGGCGCCCTGTCGGTGCTGTGCGAGAACAAGGAAGAAGCCGACCGTGTGTTGTCGCAGATGAAGGTCGTGATCCGCACCAACTACAGCAACCCGCAGATCCACGGCGCCACCGTGGTTGCCAACGTACTGAACAACCCCGAGCTGCGTGCTTTGTGGGAAAAGGAACTGGGCGAGATGCGCGTGCGCATCAAGGCCATGCGCCAGAAGCTGGTGGACGGCCTGAAAGCCGCTGGCGTGAAGGAAGACATGAGCTTCATCACGACGCAAATCGGCATGTTCAGCTATTCCGGCCTCACCAAGGACCAGATGGTTCGCCTGCGCAACGAGTTTGGCGTTTACGGCACCGACACCGGCCGCATGTGTGTGGCCGCGCTGAACAGCCAGAACATCAACCACGTCTGCGCGTCCATCGCCAAGGTCCTGTAACCGGGCCGATGGACGATCTGGCGCAGCGTTTTGCGCAGGACGCGCTGCGCAACCGCTGCAACGCTGTCCTGCTGGAGCGCCTGCCCGAACTGAATGTGCCGGACACCTGGCTGGTCGGTGGTTGCCTGTTCCAGACCGTGTGGAACCTGCTGGAGGGTCAGCCGCCGGAGGCCGGTATCCGCGACTACGACATCTTCTACTTTGATGCGGGCGACCTGTCCGAAGCTGCGGAAACCGCCGCGAATCTGCGCGCACAGCAACTCTTTGCTGATCTGGGCGTGCAGCTCGAAGTCAAAAACCAGGCGCGGGTCCACACCTGGTACCCGGCGTACTTCGGCCGGCCCTGCCCGCCGCTGCAAAGTGCCTGCGAGGGTGTAGACCGGTTTCTGGTGGGCAGCACCAGCCTAGGCATGCAACAGATACAGGGGCAGACCAGCGTGTACGCGCCGTATGGCCTGGCCGACCTGTACCAGGGCATCCTGCGCCGCAATCCCCGCGTGGATCACGGCGCCTTGTATCAGCAGAAAGCCTGCGACTACCAGGGACGCTGGCCCTGGCTGAAGCTAGCGGACTAAGCATCAAATGCGGCCTCAGCCCCCATGCAGCGGGAGCAGGCAGCTATCAAAACAGGAGCAGTGGCCGGGCTAGACCAGCGTCTCACCGCGCATGTGCTCACCCAGGAAGTCCAGAAAGCTGCGCACCGCCGGCACCTGGCCGCGCCGCGATGTAAACACCGCGTGCGCCACACCGGCGCGCAGGGCCCAGCCCGGCAACACCGGCACCAGCAATTGCGCCTGCTGCTCCGCCGCGCTCATCGACTCCGGCAAGAAACTCATGCCGGTGCCGGCCAGCACGGCCAGCTTCAGCGTCTGCAAATCGTCGGCCACATAACGCGGCTGGTGCTGCAGCATGAATTCCTGTCCGTCCGGGCCCAGCAGGGTCCAGGAGGCGCGTCCGTCGGTCCAGGACATGGCCACCGTGTCGAGTTTGTGCAGATCTTCCGGCGTTTCCGGCACGCCTTGCCTGCGCAGCAGCGCCGGGCTGGCCAGCAGTTGCCCGGTGCTGGAGCCGAGGTTCTTGACCACCAGGCTGCCGCTGTCATCCAGCGTGGGCCGCACGCGCAGCGCGATGTCGATGCCCTCCTCCACCAGGTCCACCACCCGGTTGGTCACGCGCATGTCCACCTTGACCTGCGGGTACAGCGCCATGAAGCGCGGCACCAGGTAACCGAGCGCGCTTTGCGCCAGCGTGACCGGGCAACTGATGCGCAGGGTGCCGCGCGGCTCGACCTGCAGTTGCGCCACGGCTTCGTCGGCGGCCTGCGCCTCGTCGCGCATGGCGCTGCAATGACGCAGGTAAATTTCGCCGACCTCGGTCAGTGACAGCTTGCGGGTGGTGCGCTGCAGCAGCCGGGCACCCAGCCGCGCTTCGAGTTCTGCCACGCGGCGCGACAGGCGCGATTTGGGCAGGCCCAGCGCACGCCCGGCAGCTGCAAAACCGCCCCGCTCCACCACCTCGGCGAAATACAGCATGTCGTTCAAATCCTGCATGAGCGGCCTTAATTGTCCTATTGGTAGAACAATGTATCGCGATTTTGCCGACTTATCAATCAATCGACCCGCCCACACAATCTATCCATGGCTGAGATTCGAGTGAACCCGGCCAACAAGCAGCAACCACTTCAAGGAAATCATCATGAGCAAGCTTCTTCACATCGACTCCAGCATCCTCGGCGGCAACTCGGTCTCGCGCCAGCTCACCGCCCAAATCGTGGCCTCCTGGCGCGCCAGCCATCCCGGCACCGAAGTCAGCTACCTGGACCTGGCCGCCGAGGCGCCCAGCCACTTGTCGGCTGAATCCCTGGGTTTTCGCCTGCCCGCCGGCAGCGTATTGAGCGAGGTGCAGCAGCGCGAGAACGCCGTGTCCGAAGCGCTGGTGTCGCAGTTCCTTGCCGCCGACGTGATCGTGGTCGGCGCGCCGCTGTACAACTTCAGCATCCCGAGCCAGCTCAAGGCCTGGATTGACCGCGTGGCGCAAGTCGGCCGCACCTTCAAATACACCGACAAAGGCGCAGTTGGCCTGGCCGGCGGCAAAACCGTGATCGTCGCGTCCTCACGCGGCGGCATGTATTCAACCAGCGAGGCCGGTAACGCGACCGAACACCAGGAAAGCTACCTCAAGGTGGTGTTCGGCTTCTTCGGCATCACCGACGTGCGTTTTGTGCGCGCCGAAGGCCTGGCCATGGGTGAAGCCGCCAAGGCGACGGCCCTGGCCGCTGCGGATCTGGAGATCAAGGCCGTGGCTACCCAGGCCGCCAACCAGCCCGAAGCCGCACTGGCAGCCTGAGCGGGCGGGTTCTACGCGCCCGCGGCCTTGCGCCGCGTGGCGCGCTGAAACAGCACCGTCGCACCCCACAGCAGCACGCCTATGCCCAACAGCACGGCGGCAATTTTGTACTGCACCGGGTCGCGGCCGGTCCACGGCCCGACCAGGAAGGCGCAGCACAGGGCGGCGACCACCGGCAAAAAGGTGGGCGTGCGAAAGTGTTTGTGCTCCACCGTGTCCTTGCGCAGGACCAGCACCGCGATATTCACCACGGTGAACACACCCAGCAACAACAGCGCCGTGGTACCGCCCAGCGCCGGCACCTCGCCGACGAAAGTGATCAGGCCGAAAGCCAGCAAAGTGGTGAAACCGATCGCCACATAAGGCGTGCGCCGCGCCGCATGCACCTTGCCCAGAAGCGGCGGCAACACACCTTCACGGCTCATGCCGTAAACCAGGCGGCTGGCCATCAGCATGTTGATCAGCGCACTGTTGGCCACCGCAAACATGGTGATGAAGCCGAACAGCTCGACCGGAAATCCCGGCGCGCCGGCCTGCACCACCTGCAGCAGCGGGGTTTCGCCCTCGGCCAGCTTCTCGGGCGGCACCAGCGTGATCGCTGCGACCGACACCATCACGTAAATCAGCCCGGTGATCACCAGCCCGGCCAGCAGCACCTTGGGGAAGATGCGCGAAGGCTCCTTGCATTCCTCGGCCATGTTGACCGAGTCCTCGAAACCGACCATCGCAAAAAACGCCAGCGAGGTGCCGGCAATCACCGACCAGAAGGCGCTGCCGCCGTCTGTCGTGGTCTTGAACTCCATCACCCGCCCGACATCGCCCTGCCCCGTGCCTATGGCCCAGAAGCCGATGCAGATGATGATCAAGAGGCCGGTCAGCTCCACACAGGTCAGCAGCACATTGGCCTTGACACTTTCCCCGACGCCGCGCAAATTCACCGCCGCGACCACCGCCATGAAGCCCAGGCCCACCGCCGTGATGCCGAAACCGGCGCCCAGGTCCAGCCCGAAGGCGCCCGCCAGGTTGGCCGCAAAGGCGCGCGAGGCGGTGGACGCCGAGGTGATGCCCGAACACATCACCGTGAAGGCGACGATGAAGGTGATGAAATGCACGCCGAAAGCCTTGTGCGCATACAACGCCGCGCCGGCCGCGCGCGGGTACTTGGTCACCAGCTCGAGGTAGCTGAAGGCGGTGACCAGCGCCACCGCAAAGGCCACCAGGAAAGGCAGCCAGACCACGCCGCCGACCTGTTTGGCCACCTGCCCGGTCAGCGCGTAAATACCGGTACCCAGGATATCGCCGACGATGAACAGCAGCAGCAACCACGGCCCCATCACGCGGTGCAATGCCGGCTGAGTTACCCCGCTCCCGGGTGCCGCTGTGTCCGTGACGCCGGCCATGGTCAGGCCTGGTGCTGTTTGACCCAGGCGACGTAGGCATCGACCCAGGACTGCAGGAATTTTTTGCTGGCTTCGCCGATGTTGCCGGCGGCGTCGTACAGGCCTTCCTTGTTGTGGATGAAGGCCTCGGGCTGACCCAGCGTCGGCATGTTCAGGTAGGCCAGGATGTTGCGCAGGTGCTGCTGCGCCAGCGCCGTGCCTATCGGGCCGACCGAGGCGCCGATGACACCGGCAGGTTTTCCGGCCCAAGCGCTTTTGCCATAAGGCCGCGAAGCATGGTCGATGGCGTTTTTCAGCACGCCGGGAATCGAGCGGTTGTACTCGGGTGTGAAGAAGAGCACGCCCTGCGCGGCCGTGATCTCGCCTTTCAGGCGTGTCACCGACGCTGCCGGGCTGGCATCGTCATCCTGGTTGTACAGCGGCAGGTCGTCGATGCGCACTTGCGTGAAGCTGAAGTCTGCGGGAAACAGCTTTTCAAGGGCGGTCGCGAGCTGGCGGTTGAAGGAATCCTTGCGGATGCTGCCGATAAGGACGGCGATGTTGTATGTGGCCATGGGTTCTCCTGAAAGATGAAAGCACACGCGCGCCAGGCGCTCGGCCCATTATGCAAAGCCTCAGGGTTTCGCGTGTGTCATCCGGCACGCCGGAAACGCCTTGTTACGCGGCCGCAGCGCGACGTTGGAGCGAACTGCCGCGCGACCGGACCGGGGCGTCGAGGTACTATTTGCTCCTCCCTTTTCGACACCCAGCCAGAAAGGTGTGCCATGAATCCGGAACCGACGCGCACCCCGGTACGCGCACTGCTGTTCGACCTCGGCGGCGTGCTGATCAACATCGATTTCAACTGCGCCTTCGCACACTGGCAGACGCTCTCCCCGCTTTCACTGGAGGTCATCCGGGACCGCTTCAGTTTTGACGCGGCCTATGAACAACATGAGCGCGGCGAGATCACTGCCGACGCCTACTTCGCGCACCTCGCCCGGCAGCTCGAGCTGCAGCCCGATCAGCAGGCGATTGCCCGGGGATGGAACGCCATCTTCACCGGCCAGATCAGCGAAACGCTGGCGCTGGTGCGGGCCGCACGCGCCCACCTGCCCTGTTATGCCTTCAGCAACTCCAATACCGTGCATCAGGCCGCCTGGTCCGGGCAGTACCCGGATGTGGTGCAGGCTTTTGACCGGATTTTTGTGTCGTCAGACATTGGGCTGCGCAAGCCCGAGCGGCGGGCCTTTGAACACATTGCCAATGCGATCGGCGTGCCGGCGCAGGCGATCCTGTTTTTTGATGATTTGGCCGAAAACGTGACCGGCGCCCGCGCCGCAGGACTGCAAGCCGTGCTGGTGCGCAGCCCGACCGATGTGCGCGCGGCGCTTGCGGCAATTGGCTACGTGCTCCGCTGATCTGATCCTGAAGCGCTGCGTCAAAGCCCCTCGGGCTGCTTGCCGGGCCGGCCGGCCGAGGTGGCGATCTCCGTCCAGGATTTACCGTCGGCCCGGAGCTGTTCCACCGACGGCCCGGTGGTGTTGCCATACTGCGCCAGGCTTCGTGCCTCGATCACGGCCAATGCCGCCGGCGGTGTTTTGCCGCGGTAAACCTGCTTGAGCCGGTCGCGTTGACCCGCCGCCCAACGCGCGACCTGCTCCTGCGCCACGCCTGCGGCCAGCATGCCCGACACCTGCACACCGAGCTCTGCCACTGCGCGCTCATACGCCAAACGTAAATCTGCCATGACCCGAATTTAATACCCCATCCTGCATTTCTTGTGTATCACCCAGGATTTGCTGGTTTTTTCCGGACTGCTCGCCAGCCGGCTCCAGGCCAGGTCTTGCAGCAACTGGCGGTATTGGCTGGCAAGTCCGGCCCTCTCACCCCTCTATAAACAGGACATGCCCCCTTCCCCGCGTCCCCACGCCACAACAAACCAGCCGCCGACCACACATCGCCCGCGCTGGGGCCGCTGGATTTTTGCGCTGCTGTGGGGAGTTGCGGTGGCCGGCGGCTACGCGGTCTACAGCGGCGCGCTCACCATCCCCGAACGCTTCAACCCCTGGGCAGCGCTGGATGTCGTGGCGCCGCCCAACTTTCTCACGGCCACCAAGCTGGCGCGGGCGCGCGGCGATCCGGCCCGCTGCCTGGCCGCGCTGGCGCAGACCGGCATGCGCTACAGCCCGCTGCCGGACCGTGTCACCGGGCCGGGCTGCGGCTTTGAGAACGCAGTCTTGTTGCGTGAGGCCGGCGTGCGTCTAGGCGCGCCAGTGTCACTGAGCTGTCCGATGGCTTTGTCGTTCGCCATGTGGGAGCGCCATGCCTTGCAACCCGCAGCACAGTTGCATGCCGGCCAGCGCGTGACAGGCATCACCCACCTCGGAAGTTACGCCTGCCGCAACGTCAACCGCGGTGAAGGCGCCGCCCCCAATGCGCCCCCTGGCAATCGCAGCCGGCACGCGACCGCCGATGCGCTGGACATCGCGGGCTTCACCCTGGCCGATGGCAAATCCATCTCGGTGCTGCGCCAGTGGGAATCCGATGACGCCGCTGCGGTGGCCGGACCCGACGCGCTGTTTCTGAGGGAAGCGCACCGCGGCGCCTGCCGCTACTTCAAGGGCGTGCTGGGCCCTGACTACAACGCGGCACACAGCGACCACTTTCACCTGGAGACCGGCGGCTACAACATGTGCCGATGAGCTGGTTTGCTCCTCTTTTCATAGCTGCTCGCCCCCGCCCCGTCTAGGCTAGAGGCTTTTTTGTCATCAATCTCAGCCCGCACTCCGGAAGGTCAGATTGATGCGGCGCCGGCCCAGCAAGGCATGATCGCCATCGGCCAGCGGCGCCACACCGTGAAAGGCCAGCCGCGCCGGCCCGCCCCAGACCACCACATCGCCATGCTGCAGCCGGTAGCGCTGCGGCCGCTCAGTGCGCTGCAGTGTGCCGAACAGGAAAACAGCCGGCAGACCCAGCGACACCGACACGATGGGCGCTGAAAAGTCCTGCTCGTCCCGGTCCTGGTGCAGCGATAGCTTGTTGCCCGGCAGGTACTGGTTGATCAGGCAGGCATCGGGCGCGAAGCTGTGGAACCCCGCCTCGGCGGCCGCACGGGTGGCAAGCTCACGCCAGTTCGCCGGCATCGCGGGCCAGGGGTTGCCCGACAGCGGGTCTTCCCGGGCATAGCGGTAGCCGCGCCTGTCTGAAACCCAGCCCAGCGGACCGCAGTTGCTCATGGCGACCGACATGGTGTGGCCGCCCGGCGTGACCAGGTGGCGCAGCGGCGCAGCAGCCAGCATCGGGTCAAGCGCTGCCAGCAACTCAGCTTCCGCCTCACGTGCAAAGCCGCGCAGCAGCACAGCGCCGGGCGCCAGCGCCTGCCGGGCCGGCTCCGGGTTGGTGTTTTCAAACAGGTCGGCCGTCACGTGTCGATTGTCTGCGGACAGCTTCTTATTGAGCGTCATGAAAAATAATGCCCAGTGTGTGGCGCTGGCCGCTGCGCACTTCGCTCACGCCGTGACGCAGGTTGACGCGGTAAAAGCCCCGGCTGCCGGTCACCGGCCGGTGGTGCACGGCAAACACCACCGCATCTCCTTGCGCCAGCGGCACCACGGTGGCGCGCGACTGCATGCGCGGCCGCTGCTCGGTCAGCACAAACTCGCCGCCCGTGAAGTCGTCGCCGGGCCGGGACAGCAGGACGGCGACCTGCAGCGGGAACACATGTTCGCCATACAGGTCCTGATGCAGGCAGTTGTAGTCGCCCTCGCCGTATTGCAGCAGCAGCGGTGTCGGCCGCCTTTGCCCCGCGGCGTGGCAGCGTTCCAGAAAAACCGCGTGTTCCGGCGGGTAACGCACGGCGATGCCCATGGCTTCGTTCCAGCGATTGGCCACATCAACCAGCGGCGGGTACAGCGCGCTGCGCAAGCGCTGCACCAGCGCGGGCAAGGGGTAGCGGAAGTACTGGTATTCGCCCCGGCCGAAGCCATGGCGCGCCATCACGACGCGGCTGCGGAAGTTGCCGGCCTGCGGGTACAGGCTGCTGACGGCCTGACACTCCGCCGGACTGAGCAACTGCGGCAGCACGGCGCAGCCATGCAACTGCAGCTCGTCAGTGAGCAAACCCCAATCGTGTGGGGCTGGTGAATTTGAAAGCGTGGTCGGTGTCATGGTGTGCGGTCCGCAAGCTTGGAGCCCTGGGCCCAGCTTAAGCCGCTTGCCGTGGCCGGGCTCGCCGAAAACGGACATCTCGCCGCCGCAGGGCTTGCTCAGGCCCTGGGAAGGCCGAGGTGCGGGTTTTGGCCGCATGATGCATCAAATCGGGCACTAGCCCATAGTCAGAAAGCGCTTTCAGCTATCTTATTGATAGTAAACCGAATGCCCGGCAGCCGCAGGTTTGCGCGGCAGGTCAGCCCTCGGACGGCAACAGCATGGCAATCCGCTCGCTCAGGCCATCGGCCCGCTCGGCGCCCGCGACTTCCTCCACATTAAGAATGATGTCGCGGGCAATCGCCAGCATGGACGCGCGGTCGCGCGCCTCGCGCAACTGGTCGCGGTAATGCGTGGCCAGGTCGGGCATTTTTCTGGAAAACATGCGCTCGCATATGTCAAACAGAAACATGCGCGTGGTCGCCAGCGACCGCTTGCCTTCGAAGTTGTCACCCTGGGGGCCAGGCGCAGGTGCAGGCGCTGGTGCCGGTACAGGCGAAGGGCTTGCGGACACCGGTGAGGGCTGGCCCGGCAAGGGCGGCGCATAAAAAGCCTGGCGCGCAGGGGCCTGGGTTTTCGCGGCTGTTTTCCCTGCGCTGTCGGCCCCCAGCACGATCAGGTAGCCGTCGGAGATCAATTTTTGCAGGATGCGCCCATCGTCTTGCAGCAAACCCTGCATTTCGTCGCGCGTTTTCCGGCCGTCCGCAAGAACCAGCGCACCACGCTCCCGCACGTTGAGTGCGCGAGCCCGGGAGGCCAGTTCGAGCTTGGCCTTTTCTGACTTGTGTAGTTGCATGGTGCGGCGCAAGCGTCCAGACTGTAAGAATCTGTGCATCGTAGGCACGGCGTGTGTCCAGCGCATGACAAGCGGCACAACGTGATCACGCTGCGCGGCAAAACAACATCTTCCCAGGGCTCAGAGGGCGTGAAATTTGGCCCAGCGCACGATGTCGGCCGCGCCCATGGCGCCGGGCTGGCGCGCGACCTCACGGCCATTGATAAACAGGGCCAAGGTGGGGATGCTGCGAATGTTGAAGCGTGCGCCCAGGACAGGAGAAGCTTCGGTATCGACCTTGGCGACGCGGAAGGCGGGCTCAAGCTGGGCGGCGGCCTGGGCGTAGGCGGGCGCCATTTGCAGGCAGGGGCCGCACCAGGGCGCCCAGAAATCAACCAGCACCGGAATCTGGTTGCGGGTGATGTGGCGGTCGAAGGCCGCCTCGTCCAGTGCCACCGGGTGCCGCGTGAACAGCATCTTGTGGCAGTTGCCGCAGTCAGGCGCCTTGACGAGGTCGTCCTGGCGGACGCGGTTGGTGGTGTGGCAATGCGGGCAGACGATGTGCAGGGAATCAGCCATCGCGCGCGCCCGGAATGCTTTTCAGCAGGGTCTCAGCTGTTGGTGGCTTCGTCCAGCGCCTTGCACGAAGGCGCGCAGACGGCGTGCGACTTGCCGAGCACCTTGCGGGTGCCCATTTGTGAACGCGGACGGTGTTTGCCGCACATGAAACACGACATGGTGGCCGCGCCGAAAGAAGCGGACGCCACAAACGGCGAACCCGACACCTTGGATTTGTAGCGCAGCCCGTCGGCGAGGACAGTGGTTTTGGCATCAGCTCTGGCCATAGGGGGTTCCTTTGTTGGATGAGCGCATGGCGCGCTCGATGACTTGCCTGGCTTGCTGCTCGGCGCTGAGAGAAATTTCCAGCGGAGAGCGGCACAAGCCCGCGTACTGGTAATTGACATTTTCGTACAACTCGGCCGCGGCCGGGTGGGTATCGAGCAAAGCCCCCAGTTCCATGCCCGGCGTGACACTGTCAAACGCCTCGACCAGATGGTTCACCACAGACAGGTATTGCTCCGGACCCACCGGCTCGCTGCTGTGCTCGAGACGTTCAAGCAACTCTGCAAGAACGTGGGTCACGGTCAGGCTGGCGCTGGAAGAAGGGGTATGGGTGGTGGTCATGCATCAAAGCTGGGGGTCCCGGCGCGCAAATCAAGCGCCGGGACGACCATTTTACCAGCAGCGGCCAGCCCCGCACCACCCCGGGGCGACACCGGTTCACTCTTTTTTTCATAGCGCTTCACGCCCACCGGACAAGGGTCGACAGGCATTTTCCATTCGGGAATGAAGAGGTTTCAGGCGGCAAGCAGCCGCTGTGCCGGCTCGCGCCCGTCGCAGCCAGCCTACAAGCGGATGCAGCGAAGGCCGACGGCGGAAGCCGCAGCCAACTGAAACAATTTGTACTGTTGCCGGCCTCGCCGGCGTTTGCAGGACCTGCCGTGCACTTCAAGCTTTTCTATCGCCTCGCCCGGCAATCCGTCACCGCCTGGATCGACGACTACGCGCCCAGCATGGGGGCGGCGATTTCCTACTACACGGTGTTTTCGATCGCGCCGCTGCTCATCATCGTGATCGCGGTCGCCGGCCTGGTCTGGGGCCGCGACGCCGTCCAGGGTGAAATTGTGGCCCAGCTGACCGGCCTGATCGGCCAGGACGGTGCGGTGGGCATCCAGGCCCTGATCGAAAGCGCCAACAAGCCCGCCAAGGGGCTGGTCGCCACCCTGATCAGCGTGGGTGTGCTGCTGGTCGGTGCCACCACGGTGTTTGCCGAGTTGCAAAGCGCGCTGGACCGGGTCTGGGACGTGCCGCCTTCGCAAAAGGCTTCGGGGATTTGGGCGACCCTGCGCGCACGGCTGCTGTCCCTGGGTTTTATCCTGGGCCTCGGTTTCCTGCTGTCGGTGTCGCTGGTGTTCAGTGCCGGCGTGGCCGCTTTTGGGGGTTGGGCCAACGGCCTGTTTCCCGGCTGGGAACTGCTGCTGCAGGTCGTCAACACCGCGATTTCCCTGGGCATCTCCAGTCTGCTGTTTGCGATGATCTTCAAGCTGATGCCGCAAGCCACGGTGAGCTGGCGCGATGTCTGGGTCGGCGCTGCTGTCACTGCCGTGCTGTTCGAGATCGGCAAGGCGCTGATCGGCCTGTACATCGGCAAAAGCAGCGTGACCTCCTCGTTTGCGGCCGCCGGCTCGCTGGTGGTGTTGCTGGTCTGGGTCTATTACTCTGCGCAGATTTTTTTGCTGGGCGCGGAATTCACGTGGGTGTTTGCCCACGAACACGGCTCCCTTCGCGGGCAGGCCGACACCAAGGCCGATGCCCATGCTGCCGCCCTTGCTGAAGCCGCGGCACCTGCTGCTGAGGGCAGCGTGCTCGCGCCGGCGGTCGAAGCCCCGCGCCGCAGCGAATCCGCCGGCAAAGCAGTTCCCGTTGCTCCGGGTTCCGCCTTGCCCGTTCGCCGGCGCGCCGCTGCCCCAACCCTGATCCAACGTGTCGCCGTCTACGCTGCGGTTTCCGGCAGCCTGGTGGCGTTGTCACTCCTGCTTAAGAAACACCGCAGCACGCCGCGCCGGCCCGCTGACGGGCACTGAGAGAACCCTGCGCGCAAAGGAGCAGGCCGCGCGCGGGGACACGATTATTTGCGCAGGTAAATCTGGTCAAAGCTGCCGCCGTCGGCAAAGTGCTCCCTGTCCGCCTTGGCCCAGCCGCCGAAAGCCTGGTCGATGCTGAACAGGTTCAGCTTGGGAAACTGTTTGGCGTATTTGGCGATGGCTTTTTGCGAAACCGCCGGACGGTAAAAATTCTTGCCGGCGATGTCCTGCCCCTCTTCCGAGTAGAGAAAATTCAGGTATTCCTCGGCCACGGCGCGTGTGCCCTTCTTGTCGACGTTTTTATCGACCACGGCGACTGCCGGCTCGGCCAGGATGGAGAGCGTGGGGTAAACCACATCGACCTTGCTGCCGAATTCCTTTTCGAGCAGGTAAGCCTCGTTCTCCCAGGAGATGAACACATCGCCCTGGTTGCGCTGGGCGAAGGTGATGGACGAGCCGCGCGCGCCGGTGTCGAGCACCGGCACATTCGCATAGAGCTTGCCGATGAAGTCTTTCGCCTGTGCGTCGCCACCGAACTTTCGCTTGGCGAATTCCCAGGCGGCGAGGTAGTTCCAGCGCGCGCCGCCCGAGGTTTTGGGATTGGGCGTGATCACACTAATGCCAGGCTTGATCAGGTCGTCCCAGTCCTTGATGCCTTTCGGGTTGCCCTGGCGCACCACCAGCACGATGGTCGAGGTGTAGGGCGAAGAATTGTGCGGCAGCTTTTTCTGCCAGTCGGCCGTCAGCCAGCCGCCGTTTTTGACCAGCGCGTCGGTGTCGCCGGCCAGTGCCAGGGTCGCCACATCGGCATCCAGGCCGTCGATGATGGAGCGCGCCTGCTTGCCGGAGCCACCATGCGACTGCTTGATGGTCACGTCCTGGTTGGCCTTGCCTTTCCAGTGTTTGGCGAAAGCGGCGTTGTACTCCACGTAGAGCTCCCGCGTCGGGTCGTAGGAGACATTGAGCAGCGTCAGGGGCGGCTTGGCAGCCGGCGTCTGGGCCAGGGCGGCAGTGGCCGACCCTGCCAGCACAACGGCTACTGCCAGGCGGGTGGAAACATTCATAAAATGGCGGCGTGTGGTCATGGTCAGCTTTCAGTCCAGTGCATTTGCATGCGATTGAGTAAGAAGCTGGATTCTGTAAGCCTTGACACAAAACAGGAACGAATAAAAATTCAGTTCCTAATACCCAACACATCTAACGCTCCCTCACGAAAGACATCCTCATGGCACGCACCGTCAACTGCATCAAACTGGGCCGCGAAGCCGAAGGCCTGGAC
>JAZKGR010000071.1:0-11614 GCA_040385775.1 Pseudomonadota bacterium | reverse complement strand
ACGACTGCCATACTGCTTGGACCCTGACGAAAGTAGTTGTAATTGGCCGTTGGCTTTGGTGGCGTATCGGACGCAGCTCAGGGAGCCCGTCCGGTTTTGCACCAAACGCAACCCTAGATTTTACTCTGAAAGCTCCAGCGTCATTTCACGGCGCCCTCTGGCGCCTCCATCAGTAGCGCCGCAAGCACCTTGCGCCCTTCGCCGGCCAGAATGTTGTAGGTGCGGCAGGCGGCGATGGTGTCCATGGTTTCGACACCGATGCGGGCAGCCATCAGGCTGCGCAAAAACGCCGGCGGCGGGAAACGCAGCCGCGTGCCGCTTCCAAAAATCACCAGTTCGGGCCGACTCTCCACCAGGCGCACAAAGTGTTCCTCGGTGAGGTCTTCAAAGCGATTACAACCCCAGTCAAACTTTTCTCCGCGTGAACCGATCACGATGCTGTGCTCGATTTTTTCGGCCACGCCCTGATGGGCCACGCCGATCCAGCCGGGGCCATATCCGAGGATGGACTGGACATCGAGGCGGTCGGGTTGCAGCTTCATACGGTGTTTGGGAGGAGGAGAGGGCGGCGGCGGACCGGGAAAACCGGGGGTTTATGTGGTCAAATTATAGATTCCGCCCTGTGTTCTGGCTGCTGCGCCGCGCTTCAAGCCGGTTGTTGCTGGGGTCATCCGCCTCCAGTGACGGTGCGGCCCCCGCTTATTTCCTGAGAGATGCATGAAACCGATCAACAAATCCGCCAAACTGGCCAATGTTCTGTATGACATCCGCGGCCCGATCATGGACGCCGCCAAGCAGATGGAGGAAGAGGGGCAAAAGCTCATCAAGCTCAACCTCGGCAACCTCGCGGCCTTTGGTTTTGACGCGCCCGAGGAAGTCCAGCAGGATATGATCCGCAACCTGCCGGCGTCGGCGGGGTATTCGGACAGCAAGGGTATTTTTGCGGCGCGCAAGGCGGTCATGCACGAGACCCAGAAGCAGGGCATCAAGGGCGTGGTGCTGGACGACATCTACCTTGGCAACGGCGCCAGCGAGCTGATCGCCATGGCCACCAATGCCTTGCTCGACGACGGCGACGAGTTGCTGCTGCCGGCGCCTGACTACCCGCTGTGGACCGCCAGCACCAGCCTGTCGGGCGGAACGCCGGTGCATTACCTGTGTGACGAAGCCAACGGCTGGATGCCGAATCTGGCCGACATCCGCGCGAAGATCACACCCAAAACCAAGGGCATCGTGGTCATCAACCCGAACAACCCGACGGGCGCGCTGTATTCCGACGAGCTGCTCAAGGGCATTGTCGCCATCGCGCGCGAGCATGGCCTGGTGTTGATGGCCGACGAGGTGTACGACAAGGTGCTGTACGACGGCGTCAAGCACACGGCGCTGGCCAGCCTGTCCACCGATGTGCTGACGCTGACCTTCAACTCGCTGTCCAAAAGCTACCGCTCCTGCGGCTACCGCGCGGGATGGCTGGTGGTGTCCGGCCCCAAGAAACAGGCGCAGGATTACATCGAGGGCCTGAACATGCTGGCCAACATGAAGCTGTGCTCCAACGTGCCGGGCCAGTGGGCCATCCAGACCGCGCTGGGCGGCTACCAGAGCATCAACGACCTGACCTGCGAGGGCGGTCGACTGCGCCGCCAGCGTGACCTGGCCTATGAGCTGATCACCGCGATTCCGGGTGTGAGCTGTGTCAAGCCGAGTGCGGCGCTCTACATGTTTCCCAGGCTGGACCCCAAGGTGTACCCGATCACGGACGACCGGCAATTTTTCCTGGAGCTGCTCAAGGAAACCAAGGTGATGCTGGTGCAGGGCACCGGCTTCAACTGGGCATCGCCCGACCACTTCCGCATCGTCTTCCTGCCGCATGAGGAAGACCTGCGCGAGGCGATCAACCGCATTGCCAAATTCCTCGAAAGCCGCAGAAATGTGGTGCAGCCAGCCGCCGCGCAGACCGCTGAACTGATCAAGTGAGCCAAAAAATCAACATGACATCGACGACTATGAAACCGATCAAGGTAGGCCTGCTGGGCATGGGCACCGTGGGCAGCGGCGTCTTCACTGTGCTGAACCGCAACCAGGAAGAAATTTTCCGCCGCGCCGGCCGCGGTATTGAGATTGCCATGGTGGCCGATCTGGACACGGCGCGCGCGCAGGCCGCAGCGGGCGCCGGCATCACGGTGGTGGACGACGCGCGCAAGGTGATCGCCAATCCGGAGATCGACATCGTGATCGAGCTGATCGGCGGCTATGGCATTGCCAAAGCGCTGGTGCTGGAAGCCATCGAGGCCGGTAAACACGTGGTCACCGCCAACAAGGCGCTGTTGGCCGTGCACGGCACCGAGATTTTTGCAGCGGCGCACCGCAAGGGCGTGATGGTGGCGTTTGAAGCGGCCGTGGCCGGCGGCATTCCCATCATCAAGGCGCTGCGCGAGGGCCTCACGGCCAACCGCATCCAGTGGATCGCCGGCATCATCAACGGCACGACCAACTTCATCCTCAGCGAAATGCGCGACAAGGGCCTGGACTTCGACGTGGTGCTGAAAGAAGCGCAGCGCCTCGGTTACGCCGAAGCCGATCCGACCTTCGACATCGAAGGCGTGGATGCCGCGCACAAGGCCACCCTGATGTCGGCGATTGCCTTCGGCATCCCGGTGCAGTTCGACAAGGCTTATGTCGAAGGCATCACCAAGCTGGGCGCGCAGGACATCAAATACGCCGAGCAGCTCGGCTACCGTATCAAGCTGCTGGGCATCACCAAGAAAACCGCCAAGGGCATCGAGCTGCGTGTGCACCCCAGCCTGGTGCCGGCCAAGCGGCTGATCGCCAATGTCGAAGGCGCGATGAACGCGGTGGTGGTGCAGGGCGACGCGGTGGGCACCACGCTGTACTACGGCAAGGGCGCCGGCAGCGAGCCGACCGCCAGCGCCGTGATTGCCGATCTGGTCGATATCGCGCGCCTGCATGGCGCCGATGCCGCACAGCGCGTGCCGCACCTGGCTTTCCAGCCGCAGTCCATGAGCGACATGCCGATACTGGCCATGAGCGAAGTGGTTACCAGTTATTACCTGCGCCTGAACGTGGCCGACGAAGCCGGCGTGCTGGCCAAAGTCACCGGCATCCTGGCCGAAGCCGGCATCAGCATTGATGCGATGCTGCAGCGCGAAGCCGACGACGTGGGCGGCGAGGGCGCGACCCAGACCGACCTGATCATCCTGACGCACGATTGTGTGGAAGCGAAGATGAACAGCGCATTGACGCAGATGCAGGCGCTGCCCACCGTGCTGTCGCCGATCACGCGTATCCGCAAGGAAGAACTCGCCTGATGTTGTATTTGTCCACGCGCGGCCACGCGGACCGCAAGCGTTTCTGCGAAATTTTGCTCGAAGGCCTGGCCCCGGACGGCGGGCTCTACCTGCCCGAGACCTACCCGCAGGTCGATGCGCTCACTCTGGAAAAGTGGCGCAAGCTGCCCTATGCCAGCCTGGCCTTCGAGGTGCTGTCCCTTTACATCGACGACATTCCCGCCGCCGACCTCAAAGCCATCTGCGACAAGACCTACACCGAAGAAGTGTTCGGCACAAAAGAGATTGTTCCCTTGCGCCAGCTCGAAGATGGCCTGTATCTCGAAGCCCTGTCCAACGGCCCGACCCTGGCCTTCAAGGACATGGCGATGCAGTTGCTGGGCAACCTGTTCGAGTACGAGCTGGCGCGCCGAGGCGAAGAACTCAACATCCTGGGCGCGACCAGCGGCGACACCGGCAGCGCGGCTGAATACGCGATGCGCGGCAAAAAGGGTGTGCGCGTTTTCATGACCTCGCCGCAAGGCCGCATGAGCCCCTTCCAGCAGGCGCAGATGTTCAGCCTGCAGGACGAAAACATCCACAACCTCGCGCTCGAAGGCGTGTTCGACGACTGCCAGGACATCGTCAAGGCGGTGTCCAATGATCTGGACTTCAAGCGCAAATACCGCATTGGCACGGTCAACTCGATCAACTGGGCGCGGCTGATGGCGCAGGTTGTCTACTACTTTGCAGGCTACTTCCAGGCCACTGCTGCCACAGGGGCCGGCAAAGTCAGCTTCACGGTCCCGTCCGGCAACTTCGGCAACGTCTGCGCCGGCCACGTGGCGCGCATGATGGGCCTCCCGATTGCGAAGCTGGTGGTGGCCACCAACGAAAACGATGTGCTCGACGAGTTTTTCCGCACCGGCGTCTACCGCGTGCGGGGCAGCGCCGACACGCATGAGACGTCCAGTCCGTCGATGGACATTTCAAAGGCATCGAATTTCGAGCGTTTTGTGTTTGACCTGCTGGGCCGCGATGCGGCGCGTGTGGCCGACCTGTTTGGCGCGCAGCTGTCGTCGCGCGGCTGCTTCGACCTCAGCGCCGATCCGGTGTTCCAGTCGGCGGCGCAGCACTACGGCTTTGCCAGCGGCAAAAGCACACACGCTGACAGGCTGGACACCATCCGCGACACTTTCAAGCGTTTCGGCACCATGATCGACACGCACACGGCCGACGGTCTGAAGGTCGCGCGCGCGCACCTGACGCCGAACGTGCCCATGGTGGTGCTGGAGACCGCCTTGCCGATCAAGTTTGCCGAGACGATTGAAGAGGCGCTGGGCTGCCTGCCCGACCGGCCGGCGAAGTTCGAAGGCATCGAGGCGCTGCCCAAACGGGTCCGGGTCATGCCTGCCGACGTCGCGCTGGTTCAAGCCTATATCGCCAGAAATGTGAACTAAATCAGCCTCCAGCCCCCGTCGGGCAAGGGCAGACAGCTATTGAATTAATAGCTAACCAGGATCGGTGAGAACTGTTGTATGAACGTGGTTGCATTTGCCGGCTATTCCGGTTCGGGTAAAACAACGCTGGTCGAGAGCCTGATTCCCGCGCTCAAGCTGCGCGGCCTGCGGGTGTCGGTGGTCAAACACGCGCACCACAATTTCGACATCGACCACCCCGGCAAGGACACGCACCGGCACCGCGAGGCCGGCGCCTTTGAGGTGGTGGTGGCCTCGGACAAACGGCTGGCGCTGATGCGCGAGTTCGAGCAGCCTGCGTCGCTCACGGTGCATCACCTGATCGCCGAACTTTACGAAGGCGTGGACTGGGTGCTGGTCGAAGGTTTCAAGAGCAGCGACCTGCTCAAGGTCGAAGTCTGGCGCGCCGAGTCCGGGAAGCCGGTGCGTTATCCGGACGACGATTTTGTGGTTGCCATCGCCACCGACTCACCGGCGCAGTTGCCCGAAGCTACCCTGAGGCCGGTGCTGGATTTGAATGACCCCGATGCCGTGGCGCAGTGGCTGGTCGACAATCAGGACCGGTTTTTATACAACGCAAACCTGTACGCATGACAACACCGTCCCTTGCATCCTCCGGCCCCGCTGCCCGGCCACCGCTGCGCTCGCTGGACGATGCGCTGGCCGAGCTGCTGGCCCATGCCGTGCCGCTGGCGGGGAGCGATACCGTTTCCACCTTCGACGCCGACGGCCGCGTGCTGGCCCAGGATGTGGTCTCCGCGCTGCAGGTGCCGCCCGAGGACAACAGCTCCATGGACGGCTACGCGGTGCGCAGCGTCGAATTGGCCGACGAGGGTGTGGAACTGCGCGTGTCGCAGCGCATTGCGGCCGGCAGCAGCGGCAGCGCGCTGGAGCCCGGCACCGTCGCCCGCATTTTCACCGGTGCGCCGGTGCCCGCCGGCGCCGATGCGGTGGTGATGCAGGAAGACTGCGAGCCAATGGCGCAGCGCGAAGGTTTTGTGCGCGTGTTGCAGATTCCCAAAGCCGGCCAGTGGATACGACGCGCCGGCGAAGATGTCACGCGCGGCGCCACGGTGCTCTCAAAAGGAGAGCGCCTTGCCCCCGCCGCGCTTGGGCTGGCGGCCAGTATTGGCATGAATGTGCTGCAGGTGGCGAAGAAGCCGCGGGTCGCGCTGTTTTCCACCGGTGATGAACTTGTGATGCCCGGTGAGGTGGCGCCGGCGCAGATGCGGCCCGGCGCGATTTACAACTCCAACCGGTTTTTCCTGCGCGCCTTGCTGCTGCGCCTGGGCTGCGAGGTCACCGACATGGGCATCGTGCCGGACCGGCGCGAGGCCACGCTGGACGCGCTGCGCAACGCCGCCTCCAGCCATGACCTGATCCTGACCAGCGGCGGCGTGTCGGTGGGCGAGGAAGACCACATCAAGCCGGCGGTGCAGCAGCTCGGCTCGCTGGACCTGTGGCAGATCGCCATCAAGCCCGGCAAGCCGTTTGCGTACGGCAAGGTCCCTTCGACAAGCTCAGGACAGGCTCGCTTCGCGCACTTCATCGGCTTGCCCGGCAACCCGGTGTCCAGCTTCCTGACCTTTCTGGTGCTGGTGCGGCCTTTCCTGCTCAAGCTGCAGGGCGCCAGCGAGGTGATGCCTGCATCCGTGCCCATGGTCGCGCATTTCGACTGGCCGCGCGCCGACAAGCGCCGCGAGTTTTTGCGTGTGCGGCGCAATGGCGTGGGTGGACTCGATCTGTTTGCCAACCAGAGTTCGGGCGTGCTGACCTCGGCGGTATGGGGTGACGGCGTGATCGACAACCCGGCCGGCCAGACCATTCGCCACGGCGATACCGTGCAATTCCTGCCGTTCGCCATGCTGTTGTCCTGAAAGCGGAACACCTGTCATGAAAATCACCGTCAAGTACTTTGCTTCCATCCGCGAGGTCATAGGCCAGGGCAGCGAGTTGCTGGACACAGCCGCCGGCACGCTGGGCGCCTTGCGTGACGAGCTGATCGCACGCGGACCGGTGTACGCCGAAAGCCTGGCGCGCGGCCGGGCAGTGCGCATGGCGTTGAATCAGGTGATGGTGGACGAATCGGCGGCGTTGTCCGATGGCGCCGAGGTGGCATTTTTTCCGCCGGTGACAGGGGGTTAAGTGGCTTCACGCGTGAGCATACAGACCGCCGATTTCAATCTCGCCGATGAGGTTGCCGCCCTGCGCGCAGGCGACAAGCGCGTCGGCGCCGTCTGCAGCTTCATCGGTACTGTCAGAGATCGCAACGACGGAAGCGATGTGAGCGCCATGGAGCTTGAGCATTACCCCGGCATGACCGAAAAAGCCATCGAAGCCATGATTGACGAGGCGCACCAGCGTTTTGATATTTACGGCGCCCGCGTGATCCACCGCGTCGGGCTGCTGCAGCCGCTGGACCAGATCGTGCTGGTGGCCGTGACGTCGGCGCACCGCGGCGAGAGTTTTCAGGCCTGTGAGTTTTTGATGGACTACCTCAAGACCCAGGCGCCGTTCTGGAAAAAAGAGCAGACGCCGGACGGCGCGCGCTGGGTCGATGCGCGTGTCAGCGACGACGCGGCGCTGGCCAAATGGGGCATCAGCGCCAGCAACGGCTGAAGCGGGGCCCCGGCTTGTGGGGGTTCAGTCCACTTCTTCGGCGCTTCGGCCCGGCGGTACAAAAGCCGCACGCGCCTCGCCTTCCAGGCCAGCGGTCAACACCTGCAGCAGCTCCACCAGTTGCGCTTGCTGCTTTTTGTCGAGCGGTGCCATCAGGCGGCTGTAGGCGCGCTCGGCAGGGTCTTGCGCTGTTTTCAATAAGACCAGACCGGCCTCCGACAGCGAAATCGACAAATTGCGCCGGCTTGTCGGCGCGGGAACCCGCGCTATCAGCCCCCGCTTTTCCAGCCCGCGCAGCACGCGCAGCACCGTCACCTTGTCAAAACCCAGCGCCCGCGCCAGGCTGGACTGGTCCAGGCCGGGGCTGGCACGCAGCACGCTGAGCACACCAAACTGGGCCGGCGTCAGCCCGACGCTGCGGCACTCGTCCTCAAAAACGGCGGCAGAGATCTGATGGGCGCGGCGCAGCAAAAAACCGGGGCGTGCGTAGAGTTGTGAGAGGTTGTGAAATGCGGGCACGGCAGTAAGAAGTTCTCGTTAATTCTTGCTCTAAGGGAATTCATGGATTGTGCCCTGCCTACTTTACACAATACTCGTTAGCATGCAAACCAATAGAGGTCTTTGATGGACATTCTTTTCTCCCCTTGCCGCCGGTTCGCGCTCCACATGGGCTTGTTGCTGGCCGCTGCGTCCGCCAGCTCGGGCCTGCTGGCCCAGACGGCGCCAGTGCCGGCCGCCAATGCCTTGCCGCAGGCGCCGATCCGGCTGATCGTGCCTTTCACGCCCGGTACCGGCATTGACCTGATCGCCCGTACCGTCGGCCCGAAACTGTCGGAGCGCCTGGGCCGGCCGGTGGTGGTGGACAACCGTGCCGGCGCGTCCGGCAACATTGGCACCGAGGCCGTGGTGCGCGCTGCGCCCAATGGCTCGACCCTGCTGGTGACGGTGAACACGCTGGTGATGAACGCCGGTCTCTATCCGCAACTGCCTTTCGATCCGGTGAAGGACCTGACGCCTGTGACGCTGACCAGCTGGGGCCAGCTGATTTTGGTGGCGCACCCGAAGACCGGCTTCAAGACCGCCGGCGACATGGTGGCGGCTGCGCGCCAGTCGCCGGGCCGTATCAACTATGGCTCGCCCGGCGTCGGCACGCCGCACCACTTGTCGATGGAGCTGTTCAAGGCCACGGCCGGCGTGTTTGTGACGCACATTCCCTACCGCGGCACCGGCCCGGCCATCACTGATTTGCTGGGCGGCCAGATCGAAACCATGTTTTTGCCCATCCACGTGGCGCTGCAGCATGTGAAGTCGGGCCGCCTGGTCGCGCTGGGCATCGGCAGCGACAAGCGCCACCCCTTGCTGCCCGATCTGCCAACGCTGGAAGAGGCCAGGACCGGCAAGGTCAGCGTGGACATGTGGTACGGCATTTTTGCGCCCCCCGGCACCTCGCCCGACATCGTGGCTTTGTACAACCGCGAGATCCGCGAGATCCTGCTCAGCGACGAGGTCAAAAAGGCCTTCTCGACCCAGGGCATGGACCCGAGCGGCAGCACGCCCGGTGAGTTCAAAAGCCTGGTCGAGACAGACGCCAGGCGCTGGGCGCAGCTGATCAAGACCCAGGGCATCACCGCCAACTGAGCCCGATTTGCTACTGAATTGATAGCTGGCTAGTCTTGCCCGACGGGGGATGGCGGCCAATTTGATGCATAAAAAAAGCGCAACCCGCGAGAACACCATGAAAATAAGCATCGTCGGCGGCGGTATAGGCGGCCTGAGCCTGGCGCTGGCCCTGCACCAGCGCGGCCTGGCCTGCGAGGTTTATGAGACCGTGCCTGAAGTCAAGGAGCTTGGCGTCGGCATCACCCTGCTGCCGCACGCCATGCGCGAGCTGTCTGCGCTGGGCCTGCAGGCGGCGATCGAGGCCGTCGGCATCGAAAACGAGGAAAGCGTGTTTTTCAACCGCTTCGGCCAGTTCATCTACCGGGAGCCGCGCGGCCGCCATGCCGGCTACGCGCTGCCCGAGATCGGCATCCCGCGCGGCAAGCTGCACCGGCTGCTGTATGAAGCGGCGCTTGAGCGCCTGGGCGCCGGTGCCATCCACACCGACCACCGCTGCACTGGCGTCACGCAGGACGACAGCGGCGCCACGGTGCAGTTTGTGCAGACCTCGACCGGCACGGCCTTGCCGCCGGTGCGGACCGATGTGGTGATTGCCTGTGACGGCGTCAACTCGACCGTGCGCCGCCAGTTCTACCCCGACGAAAAAGTCGCGTTTGCCGGCATCAACACCTGGCGCGGCGTGACGCGGCACAAACCCATCCTGACCGGCAAGAGCTACATGCGCATCGGCTCCATCGCCACCGGCAAGATGGTGATTTACCCCATCGTCGACAAGCTGGACGGCGAGGGGCACCAACTGATCAACTGGGTGGCCGAGATCCAGCGCGGCAACGCGGCCATGAACGACTGGAACCGCGAGGGCGAGCTCAAGGACTTTGAGGACATCTTCAAGGACTGGCGCTTCCCCTGGCTGGACGTGTCCGCACTGATCGCCAATGCCGAACAGATCCTGGAGTACCCGATGGTCGACAAGGACCCGGTTCCGCAGTGGACCTTCGGGCGTGTGACCTTGCTCGGCGACGCCGCGCATCCGATGTACCCGCGCGGCTCCAACGGCTCGGCGCAGGCCATCATCGACGGGCGCACGCTGGCCGAACAACTGGCCGGCGCCGGCGGCGACGCCAGGGCTGCGCTGCTGGCTTACGAACAATTGCGGCTGGCGCCCACCGCCAACATCGTGCTGACCAACCGCTCGGTGCCGCCGGACTTCATCAACATCAAGGTTGATGAGCTGAGCGGTGGCAAGCCATTTGCCAACATTGACGAGCTGATCAGCCAGCAGGAGCTGCGCGAGATCTCCGAGCACTACAAGAAAGTCGCCGGCTTCTCGCTGGAAGCGGCCAAGGCTTAGGGCAAAGCCCTAGTTCAGGTAGCGGGGCTTGGGCAGGTCGGTGGCGAGTTCGGCCGGCTCGGTGCTGCTGGGGAGGTCGTCAAACCCGGCGATTTCAGGCAATTGCAGCCATTGCGAGGCCTTCACGCTCTGGTGCAGCAGCTGCAGCAGGCCGTTGCTCAATTGCGGGTCCATCATGACCTGGAAGTTGCGTACCGCGTCCTGGCCAGGCAGTTTCTCGAACAACTGCAGCCGCAGCTGGCCGCTGCCCAGCAGCGTCACCTTGACCTCTGTCAGCAGCAGCGGCTCGGGGCCCAGCAAGGGCGGGACCAGCGACTCCGCGGGTGCCTGGTAGGGGGTTTCAAAATCTCCGCTGCGCAGGGCCGCCTCGGTCTCGAAGGCTGCCAGCAACTGGTCGCGCTGATCGTCGGCGCCGGTGGCGGGCAGGGCGGCGGTGACGGCCGCCGCCGCGACCTTGCTGATCTGCTCGGTGGAGGTCCGGCTCAGGACGGGAAGCAAGGCCAGCGCCAGGCGCCGCGTCAGCCAGGCGCGCAACTCGCTGCCGCCTTCCTTGCCATTGATGCGGATCAACAGGCGGTCCTGTTCCTGCACGTAGCTGACCGACACCTGGTGTATGTTCATGGAAACGATTCTAGACCCGGCGCGTCGCCCGTGGCAGCTGGCGGGACTATTGAAAATGCCTGATTTCAGCCCCAGATGAAAAACAATCAAATTCAAGGGACGCCCCATGCGCCAGGACAAACTCACCACCAAATTCCAGGAAGCCCTCAGCGACGCGCAATCGCTCGCGCTGGGCCATGACAACGCCTACATCGAGCCGGCCCACCTGCTGGCCGCGATGCTGGGCCAGGACGACGGCCCCAAGGCCTTGCTGCAGCGTGCCGGCGTCAACGTGACTGCACTGCAGGCCGCCATCGAGGCCGCCGTCAGGAAGCTGCCGACTGTTTCTGGCCAGGAGCAGATCCAGGTTGGCCCCGAGCTGGCCAAGCTGTTGCAGGCCACCGAGAAAGAGTCCATCAAACGCGGCGACCAGTTCATTGCCGGCGAGTTGTTCCTGCTGGCCGTGGCTGACAGCAAGTCAGAGGTCGGCAAGCTGGCCAAAGAGGCCGGCCTGACCCGCAAGGCGCTGGAGTCGGCGATTGATGCCGTCCGCGGCGGCCAGGCCATGGATAGTCCGGAAGCTGAGGGTCAGCGCGAAGCGCTCAAGAAATACTGCATGGACCTGACCGAGCGCGCCCGCCTGGGCAAGCTGGACCCGGTGA
>JAZKGR010000070.1:0-3229 GCA_040385775.1 Pseudomonadota bacterium | reverse complement strand
GCACGGAAGGCGAGGTGGTGGCCGACGCGCGCCGCACGCCACAGATGGAAGCCTTCATTGGCGGCAAGCGCACGCTGCTGCAGGCCTTCCAGCCCGGCACGCTGGCCAGTGTGCCAGACCTGCCAACCGCCATCGACAGCGACAGCACCGCGAGCTATATCCGCGCCGTGATGTCGGGCTCGCACGCCGTGCCAACATCGATCACGCGACAGGTGGAACATATCTTGCAATTGACTTCCCAACTATGACCAGCGGCAATCACACATCTTCTTCAACGGGCCACTGCACACTGGTGGGCGCGGGTCCTGGCGACCCGGAACTGCTCACGCTCAAGGCGCTCAAGGCCATCCAGGCCGCCACAGTGCTGCTGGTCGATGATCTGGTCAGCGACGAGATCGTGGCCTATGCGCGCCCCGATGCACGCATCGTGCATGTCGGCAAACGCGGCGGCTGCAAATCCACGCCGCAGGAGTTCATTGAAAAACTCATGATCATGGCCGTGCGCGAAGGCGAGAACGTTGTGCGTCTCAAGGGCGGCGACCCCTTTATCTTCGGCCGCGGCGGCGAGGAGGTCGAGCACCTGCGGGCCGCCGGCATCGCTGTCACGGTCATCAACGGCATCACTGCGGGCCTGGCGGCGGTGACCTCACTGGGCGTGCCGCTGACGCATCGCCAGCATGCGCACGGCGTGGTGTTTGTCACCGGCCACGCCAAACCGGGCGATGAAGGCACCGACTGGCGCGCGCTGGCCGACACGGCCTTCAAGGCCAAACTCACACTGGTGATCTACATGGGCGTCAGCGGCGCCGGCCGCATCCAGGACGAGTTGTTGACCGGCCTGCCCGCCGCCACGCCGGTGGCGGTGATCCAGAACGCCACGCTGGCCACCCAGCGCCACATCACCACGACGCTGGGCGAGCTGGCCCAGGCGATCGGCGAGTCCGGCCTGGCCAGCCCCTCGGTCATCGTGGTCGGCGACGTGGTCGGCGGTATCGCAGCGGCAGCCGAGAATCCGGCCCTGTTTCGCGCAGCCTGAGCATCCCGCCCGGCTACACTTCCCCAGTCTGGACGGCCTGGGTTTGCTCATTTTTTGATAGCTGCCTGTTCCCGCCAGTCGGGGGCTGGAGGCCGATTTGATTCAGAAATTTGACGTGGTCGTGATAGGTGCGGGAGCCGCCGGACTGTTCTGCGCGGGTCTCGCCGGCCAGCGCGGCCTCAAGGTGCTGCTGCTGGACCACAGCGAAAAGGTGGCCGAAAAGATCCGCATCTCAGGCGGCGGCCGCTGCAACTTCACCAACCGCGACACCACACCCGCCAACTTTGTCGGCGAAAACCCGCATTTCTGCCGCTCGGCTTTATCGCGCTACACGCCGCAAGACTTCATCGCGCTGTTGCAGCGCCACGGCATCGCCTTCCACGAAAAACACAAGGGCCAGCTGTTTTGCGACCGCTCGGCCGAAGACGTGATCAACATGCTGCTGGCCGAATGTGATGCCGGCGGCGTCACACGCTGGCAGCCCTGCCGGGTCTCAAGCATCAAACATGCCCCCAGCCCAGAAGGGACGGGGGTGAGCAGCTATCAAATCGAGAGCGACAGAGGCCTGATCGAAGCGCCGCAACTGGTCATCGCCACCGGCGGGCTGTCGATTCCCAAGATCGGTGCGACCGACTTCGGCTACCGCATCGCCAAGCAGTTCGGCCTGCGCCTGGTCGAGCCACGCGCCGCACTGGTACCGCTGACCTTCGACGGTGAGGCCTGGGCGCCGTATGCGCAGCTTGCCGGTCTGGCGCTGCCGGTGCTGATCGAAACTGGGGCACCGGACGCGACACCCAAACAACGCAAAAAAGCCGTGGTCTTCGCCGAAGACCTGCTGTTCACGCATCGCGGCCTGAGCGGGCCGGCGGTGCTGCAGATTTCGAGCTTCTGGCGCGAGGGCCAGCCGGTGCGCATCAACCTTGCGCCCGGCGTGGACCTGCCGACCTTGCTGATACGCGCCAAGGCCAGTTCCAAAAAACTGATCGCCAACGAACTGGCGACGCTGGTGCCCGGCCGCCTGGCCGACGCCTGGGCCAGCCGCGACCCGGCATGGCAAAAACCCGTCAGCGAAGCCACCGACAAGGCCCTGAACACGCTGGCAGAGCGGCTGGCGGACTGGCAACTGACGCCGAACGGCACCGAAGGCTACAAAAAAGCCGAAGTCACCCTGGGCGGCGTCGATACCCGTGATTTGTCATCCCAGACCATGGAGGCCAAACAGCCCGGCCTGTATTTCATCGGCGAAGTGGTCGACGTGACAGGCTGGCTGGGCGGTTACAACTTCCAGTGGGCCTGGGCCAGCGCCCATGCCTGCGCCGAGGCCTTGGCGCAAAAACACCACGCCGCACCTCCAACCCCGGCTTGACCCAACCGCCGCCGTCGTGGGGCGCCCTTCGACAGGCTGAGGGCGAACGGAATAAAGCGACCGTTGAGGCCATGCCGCTGGTATATAATCCAAGGCTTTGCTAGCAAACCCGCGTCTGGCCTGATTCTGATCAAATCTGACGGCTAAACAAGACGCATATTTTTGGACCCCTTCATCAATGACGACCATTCGTGTAAAAGATAACGAGCCCTTCGACGTGGCTCTGCGCCGTTTCAAGCGCACCATCGAAAAACTCGGCCTGCTGACCGACCTGCGCGCCCGCGAGTTTTACGAAAAGCCCACCGCCGAGCGCAAGCGCAAGAAAGCTGCCGCCGTCAAGCGCAACTACAAGCGCATCCGCTCGATGCAGCTGCCTAAAAAGCTGTACTAAAAGTACAGGCCTCACGGCAAACCCAAAGCCCGCACGAGGACGCTCTGCGGGCTTTTGTGTTTCTGACTCCCTTTTGACCGTTCAACCTGTTTCCTGGAGACCGCCATGTCCCTCACCCTCAAAGACCAGATCACCGAAGACATGAAAACCGCCATGCGTGCCAAGGACAGCGAGCGCCTGGGCACCATCCGCCTGCTGCTGGCCGCACTCAAGCAAAAAGAGGTTGATGAACGCGTGGTGCTGGACGATGCCGCCGTGGTCGCCATCGTCGACAAGCTGATCAAGCAGCGCAAGGACTCCATCGAAGCCTTCCAGAAGGCCGAGCGCAAGGACCTGGCCGACATGGAGGCCGCGGAGCTGGTAGTGCTGCAGGCCTACCTCCCGGCCCGCCTGAGCGCCGACGAAGTGACGGCAGCCGTCAAGGCCATCGTGGCTG
>JAZKGR010000069.1:0-19818 GCA_040385775.1 Pseudomonadota bacterium | reverse complement strand
GACGCAAAAAGAAAGTGAGTTGCCGCCGGGCAACCCCCGGCTAGCTGGCAGACCACCCGATCAGAGCTAGCCAACATGGATCCCGGATCAAGTCCGGGATGACAGACCGAATGCCAAGAGGGGTGAACTCAATTCCCGCTGCGGGGCACCGGCACAGCCGGCACCGAGCGTGGCAGCCGCACCGTGAAGCGGGTGCCATCGGCGGCGCTGGAGGAAACGTCCATGCTTCCACCGTGGGCGCGGACGATCTCCTGGCAGATAAACAGCCCGAGGCCCAGTCCCGAACTTTCGCGGCGTTCGCCCTGGCCGGGCGCCATGCCGCGAACCAGCGGCTTGAAGATCAGCTGCTGCTCCTGAAGCGGAATCGGTGTGCCCAGGTTGTGCACCGAAAAGGCCACGCCTTTGGTGTCTTCCCAAAGGGTCACTGTCACCGCTTCGTCGGGCGCGCCATGGGTCAGGGCATTGGCCAGCAGGTTGGACAGCAGTTGCCCCATGCGGCCTTCGTCCCAAAAGCCCTTGAAGTCGCCGGTGCTCTCCAGCCGCAACTGGCTGCGCGGATACCGCACGCGGGTTTCCGCCAGCACCTTGGCGAACTGGGTGGCCAGGTCGCCCGGAACCGGCTTGATGGGCATCATGCCTTCGGACTGCACGCGCGTGAAATCCACGACGTGTTCGATCACGCTGTTGATGCGCACCACGCTGTTGATGATGGTTTCCGCCGCGCTGGCAGCCAGCTTGCCCGATCGCACCAGGTACTGGGCCGACATCGAGATGGTGCCCAGCGGGTTGCGGATGTCGTGGCCGAGGATGCCGATGAACAGCTCGGTGGATTTGCGCGTCTGGTCGGTGTAGCGGGCCACCGATTCGGCAATCGCCTGGTCCATGGCTTCATGAAAGCGGACCAGGTCCTCCATGTCGCGTGGCTGGTCCAGCCCGCCGCCTGCGGCCAGCCACAACCGGACCACGCTGGTGCGGAAGGCCCGGTACTCGGTGATCATGGTGTCGATGGCAAAACCCGAGACCATGCGGGTGTCGGCATGGGTGCCAGCCGCGGCCTCCAGGTCTTCAGGGGCGCTTTCGTCTGCGGGTTTTGGCGTGTCCGGATGACCGTCGGCCAGCGGGCGGTCGAGCTCGTCGGCAATCGCCGCGAGGATTTCACCGGCATGATCCCGCAAGGTGGGCTGGTCCAGCATGCTGCCGTCCTGCACCAGGGTGGCGGCAAAGGCGTCCCAGGCCGCGAGAATGTCCTGCGCGTTGGTGCGCAGGTGGGTTGAAAGTCGCATGGTCGGCCTTTGGTAAAGAAGCGTCAGGCATCGCAGGGCGTGTCTGACCGGCAGGAACGAAAAAACCCTCCGGTTGCCCGAAGGGTTTTGTCATCAGTATCCCCGGGAGCCTGTGCTGGCCATCAAGCCGCACATTTCAGCGTCAACCGTGGTCGGCGCTGGTCACACCGGGGGTGTCTGGCAGCTTCCTCGATCAGCGGGCGGCCGCCTGGACGGGCTCTGCCACATAGATCTCCACGCGGCGGTTCTTGGCGCGGCCCGCGTCGGTGCTGTTGTCGGCCACAGGCTGGCGTGAGCCGGCGCCGTCGGTGCCGACGCGATTGGCTGCCACGCCACGCTGCACCAGGTAATTGCGCGTGCTGTTGGCACGGTCCATGGACAGCGGGTTGTTGATCGCATCGCTGCCGGTGCTGTCGGTATGGCCGATGATGGTCACGGTGGTCACCGGGTTCTGGTTCAGGCTGGTGGCGAACTGGTTCAGGATGGGAGCAAAGCTGGAATTGATGTCCGAACGGCCGGTGGCAAACGAGATGTCCGAAGGAATGTCCAGTTTCAGGCGGTTGTCGGCGGTCTGCGTCACGGCCACGCCAGTGCCGACAGTGGCTTGTTCCATGGCAGCCTTTTGCTGCTGCATGCGCTGCGACCACAGGTAGCCGCCGCCCGCGCCGACCGCACCGCCGAGGACGGCGCCAGTGGCTGCACCTTTGGAGCCGCCGGTGGCAGCGCCGAGGACCGCGCCTGCAACGGCGCCGATGCCGGCGCCTTTGGCCGTGCCTTGCTGGGTTTCGCTCATGTTGGCGCAACCGGTCAGGAAGAGGGCGGCGCAAGTCAGGGTGGTGAGGGCTAGTTTCATGGGGTTTCTCCTGGGAGTTGTTTTGGAAGCTTGGAAGCACGCGGACTGCGTGCTTGGCTGATGGGATGTTAGATGCGGCAGATTCAGAAGCTTGTAAGGCAAATGCCCGACACCCTGAGCGGCAAGTGCGTGTCTCCAGCCTTTAAACTATTCGCGTTGCGCCATGCGCTGTTTTTCCACCGTTTTTTTTGAATCCCTCCATGAACAAAGTCCAACTCGGCAGCAGCGACCTGCAGGTCACCCCCATTTGCCTGGGCACCATGACCTTCGGCGAGCAGGTCCATGAAGCCGCCGCCCATGCCATTCTTGACCGCTCGCTGGAGCGCGGCGTCAATTTTCTCGACGCGGCCGAAATGTATTCGGTGCCGGCGCGCGCCGAAACCTTTGGCGCCACCGAAACCATCATCGGCAACTGGTTTGCCAGCCGGCCCGGCGCGCGCAGCAAGATGGTGGTGGCCACCAAGGTTGCCGGCCCGGCGCGCGGCATGGACTGGATACGCAAGGGCAGCCCCGACCTGACCGCCAAGGACATCGTGCAGGCCTGTGAAGACAGCCTCAAGCGTCTGCAGACAGAAGTGATCGACCTGTACCAGATTCACTGGCCGGCGCGGCATGTGCCGGCGTTCGGCATGGTGTATTTCGACCCCGCCAAAGACAAGCCAGTCAGCAGTATTGCGCACCAGCTCGAAGCCTTGAGCGGTCTGGTCAAGGCCGGCAAAGTGCGTGCGATTGGCCTGTCCAATGAAACGCCTTACGGTGTGCACGAGTTTGTGCGCCTGGCCGACCAGCATGGGCTGGCGAAAATCGCGACGGTGCAAAACCCTTTTTGCCTGATCAACCGCACGGTGGAAAACGGCCTGGACGAAAGCATGCACCGGCTCGGCGTGTCGCTGCTGGCCTACTCGCCGCTGGGCTTCGGCCTGCTGACCGGCAAGTACGACAAGAGCGGAACCACGGGCCCGGACGCGCCGGCTGAAGGGCGCATTGCCAAGTTCGAAACTGTACGCAAGCAGCGCTGGGGCCGGCCCGAGGCGCTGGTGGCCGCGCGCCGCTACAACGCTCTCGCCCGCGAGCACGGCCTGACGCCGGCCCAACTGGCGCTGGCCTTCTGCTACGGCAAATGGCAGGTCGCCAGCACCATCATCGGCGTGACCTCGGTCGCCCAGCTCGACGACAACCTGGACGCCTGGGGAACAACCTTGTCGCCGGAGTTGCTGGCGGCGATTGATGCGATTCGCTGGGACGCGCGGGACCCCGCGCTTTAAATGGTTCTCCCCCGAAGCGCCTTCGGCGCCTCCCCCCAGGGGGCGCCACCAGCGGCCCGGCGAAGCCGGTTCCGCGGCGGCCTGCGTGCGGAGTTTTGCCGGTGAGCAAGAAGGACCATGTTTCGGAGACGCCTGCGACGCAAATGCTCAGGGCGAACAAGGTGGCTTTCACCGAACATCCCTACGAATACCTGGAGCACGGCGGTGCGCAGCACAGCGCCGAGGTGCTCGGGTTTGATCCCTTCACCGTGGTCAAGACCCTGGTCATGCAGGACCAGGACGCCAAACCGCTGCTGGTGCTGATGCACGGCAACCGCAAGGTCTCGACCAAAAACCTGGCGCGGCAGATCGGCGCCAAGTCGGTGGAGCCCTGCAAGCCCGAGGTGGCCAACCGGCACAGTGGCTATCTGGTCGGAGGCACCTCGCCCTTCGGTACCCGCAAGCTGATGCCGGTCTATGTCGAGGAAAGCATCCTGGCCTTGCCGAACATTGCCATCAATGGCGGCCGGCGCGGTTACCTCGTGGGACTGGACCCGCAGGTGTGCGTCACGCTGCTGGGTGCAAAATCCGTCAACTGCGCGCTCGACGACTGACGCCAATAACAATAGCTGGAGAATCCATGGACTACCTTTATTCCGCCCTCGCCGTTGTGGCGGCCTACCTGATGGGTTCGCTGTCTTTTGCGGTCATCGTCAGCAAGCTGATGGGCCTGAACGATCCGCGCAGCTACGGCAGCAAGAATCCGGGCGCGACCAATGTGCTGCGCTCCGGCAACAAGGCAGCGGCCGTTGCCACCTTGCTGCTGGACGGCCTCAAGGGCTGGTTGCCGATGGCGCTGGTGACATGGTTCGGCCGCGACTACGGCATGCGTGAAGGCACGCTGGCGGCGGTCGGTCTGGCCGCCTTCATCGGCCACCTTTACCCGGTGTTTTTCAAGTTCGAGGGCGGCAAGGGCGTGGCCACCGCCGCCGGCGTGCTGTTCGGTGTGCACTGGGTGCTGGGCTTGGCCACGCTCGCGACCTGGGTCATCGTCGCCTTCTTTTCGCGCTACTCGTCTCTGGCCTCGCTGGCCTGCGCGCTGTTTGCGCCCTGGTACTACATGGTTGGTGCGCGCAGCTTGTGGGACATGGAAAAACCCATGGCGCTGGCGATCTTCGTGATGAGTGCCTGCCTTGCTTACCGGCACAAGGAAAACATCAACAAGCTGCTCAAGGGCGAGGAGTCGAAGCTGGGCAGCAAGGCCAAACGCTGAGCCGGCGCGGAATCGCGGAAGCGCTTCCCTAGTAACGCCTGACCAGAATCATCTGTTCGTTCTCGCGCAGCATCTGAAAACGTGTCAGAAAGCTGTTGCCCAGCAGCATGAAGGGCATGGGTTGGGGTGACACCACGGCATCCACGTCAAACACCTCGACATCACCGACGCGTACCGAGTTGAGTTTCACGCGAAAACCAGTGGTGATGCCGTTGGCGGTGCTCATGCGGACTGGTTGGCCGTCTTTGTACTGGATGCCGGCGCGTTCAGCGTCGGCCGCACTCATGGCAACGCTGGTGGCGCCGGTGTCCACCATGAACTGCACCGCGCGGCCGTTGATCTGCCCGGCCGTCATGAAATGCCCGCCGCTGCCGGCGTTCAGCACGATGCGGTTGCCCTTGCCAGTTCCGCCGCCGGTCCCGCCACCCGCGCCCACACTGACTGGCGCATCGCCGACCCGCAGTGTGTGGCGCTTGCCATTGAGCTCAAGCACGGCCTGGTCCCCGGAGGCAGAAATCACCTTGACGTTCATGTGGGTCTCACCGGCTGCCACCGACTTGGGCGGCGCACCGTTGACGATGAGCAGCGCCCTGGAGCCCAGCATGCCGGCGAGCGCCACGCTCTGGGCCTGCGCCATGCCGCTAAAAACCGCCAGCGCGATCAGCAGCAGGGCGAGTTTCATGGGTTCAGTCGCGAAAGTTGTTGAAACTCAGCGGCATGTCGGGCAACTCGGCCTTGATCATGGCCATGGCCTCCTGCAGGTCGTCGCGGTTTTTGCCGGTGACCCGCACTGCGTCGCCCTGGATCGAGGCCTGCACCTTGACCTTGCTGCCCTTGATCAGTTGCGAAATCTTCTTGGCCTGCTCGGTTTCAATGCCGTTGCGCACCTTGGTGACCTGCTTGACCTTGTCGCCGCCGATTTTCTCGACCTTGCCGGCATCGAAAAAGCGCACGTCGACGCCGCTTTTGGTGGCCTTGTTGCGCAGGATGTCGGTGATCTGGTCGATCTGGAAGTCGCTGTCGCCGATCAGCGTGATTTCCTTGTCCTTGAGCTCGATGGCTGCGGCCGTGCCCTTGAAGTCAAAACGTGTGCCGATTTCCTTGGCGGTGTTTTCAACCGAGTTCTTGACCTTGACCAGGTCGGCTTCGAGGACGGTGTCAAAAGAGGGCATGGTGTCGGCTTCTTTGCTGGCGTGGTGAAGGGTGTCCGGGTGAGACAATCCTGTGATGTTAGTCGAGAAAAACGTACCCCTCCAGTTTTCAAACACCTTTGGCATCATGGCCAAGGCCCTGACCCTGGTGCGCATCCGCAGCGAACTGGATCTGGCCGCCGTGCTGGCCGACCCGGCGCTGCGGGACGCGCCCAAGTTTGTACTGGGCGGCGGCAGCAACATCGTGATCACCGGCGATGTGAAACCCGTGGTGCTCAAGGTCGAGATCAAGGGCAAAAAGCTGGTCGACGAGACCGCCAAAGCCTGGATCGTCGAGGCCGGCGCCGGCGAAAGCTGGCACGACCTCGTGGACTGGACCGTTCACCAGGGCTACCCCGGCCTCGAAAACCTGGCGCTGATTCCCGGCACCGTGGGCGGCTCGCCGGTGCAGAACATAGGCGCGTACGGCGTCGAACTGCAGGACCGCTTCGACTCGCTTGATGCGGTGGACCTGACGACAGGCAAGACCTTCACGCTGGATGCCGCGCAATGCGCCTTCGGCTACCGTGATTCGGTGTTCAAACACAGCAGCACGGGCCCCAACGGCCTGGGCCTGGCCGGCAAGGCATTGATCACGCGTGTGCGTTTTGCGCTGCCCAAGGCCTGGAAGCCGGTGCTCGGTTATGCCGACATCGAGAAAAAAATGGCGCAGGCCCCGGGCGTCCAGCCTGATGCGCTGCAGATTTATGACTGGGTCTGCGAAATCCGCCGCGCCAAGCTGCCCGACCCGGCGGTGATTGGCAATGCCGGCAGCTTTTTCAAGAACCCCACCGTTTCCCCCGAGCAGTGCGCTGACATCATCCAGCGCGAACCGAAGATCGTGCACTACCACCTCGACGACGGCTCGGTCAAACTCGCCGCCGGCTGGCTCATCGACGCCTGCGGCTGGAAGGGCAAAAGCATAGGCAATGCCGGTGTTTACGAGCGCCAGGCGCTGGTGCTGGTCAACCGCGGCGGCAGCGCCGACCCGGTGACCGGCGGCGAAGTCATGACGCTGGCCAAAGCCATCCAGACCAGTGTTTACGAGCGTTTCGGCATCCTGCTGGAGCCGGAGCCGGTGGTGGTCTAGCGGGTTTTCGGCCTGGAGTTGCTACTATATTTATAGCTGCTTGCTCCCGTTGGACGGGGGCTTCGAGCACTTTTGATACCTGAAATTTGGGTGTTGAAGCCGTCGGAATAGCTTGGAGCTGCTTTTGCCCCAAGACCGGTTATCCAAGGCCTGAAGAAAGATTTTTTTAACACGAGTTGTTTTCATGTTAAAAATAACGATGATATTTAACATGAAAAGACGCATATGTTAACGCCCACCTATCAAATCCCCGAACTGCCCCCGCCCGGCATCTCCTTGGACTCCGCCAACATATTGCGAGCCCTCACACCCGCGCATCGGTATCTGGCAGAGCTCAAGGGCAGCGCCAAGAGCATCCCCAACCAGGCTATTTTGGTCAACACGCTTGCATTGCAGGAAGCCAAGGCCAGTTCTGAAATTGAAAGTTACGTCACCACACAAGACGAACTGTTTCAGGCCGACCTTCACCTGAGCGAAGCCGTGTCACCTGCAGCCAAAGAAGTGGCGCGTTATCGTGAGGCGCTCACCAAGGGGTTTGAGCGAATGCGCAACCAGCAGGGCCTGCTGACGAATAGCATGCTGATCGAGCTGTTCCAGATGCTCAAAAACAGCACCGAGGGGTTTCGTACCCAGGCCGGGACTGTACTGAAGAACGAACGCACGGGCGCCACCGTGTTTGTACCGCCCCAGCAGGCGGCGGACATTGAGCACCATATGCGGGGATTGGAGCAATTCACAAACGATGACGCACTGAGCGCTGATCTGGATCCGTTGGTTCGTATGGCGCTGATCCATCACCAGTTTGAAAGCATCCACCCTTTCAGCGATGGCAATGGGCGCATAGGCCGCATCCTGTGTGTGCTTTATCTCACCCGCACGGGCTTGCTGGATACGCCCGTGTTGTACCTGTCGCGTTACATCAACCAGCACAAGGCCGACTATTACCGCCTGCTGCAAGCGGTGCGCGACCAGGGCAATTGGGAAGACTGGCTTGTCTTCATGCTTCAAGCGGTGGCACACACTGCCAAAAGCACCATTGCGCTGGTGGAGGGCATGCGCGAGCAAATGACCCAGACCAAGCAGCGCATGCGCGAAGGACTGCCCAAGCTGTATTCCCAGGACCTGCTGAACAACCTGTTTCGTCACCCCTATACGCGGATCGAATTTGTACAGAACGATTTGGGCGTGACCCGCCAGACGGCTGCCAAATACCTGCGTCAATTGGCCGCGGCAGGTCTGGTACGCGAACACAGCGTGGGCAAGGCGGTGTACTTCATCAATGAGCCCTTGGTGAAGCTGCTCATGGAGGCAGAGGCTCCACAGGCGTAAGCCTTGGCGCTGCGGGATATAGTCAGTGCCGATAGGGGAGACACATGCTGATCAAAACAGCCGACGACAAAAGCAAACGCCTGGCATTGCTGGAAGACCTGCAAAAGTCCCCCCGCTCGATGCCCGTCCGATAGAGTGGCTGCGCGTTGAACTGCGCAATCTGACGCAGCCCCGACACTATCAAGGAGTGGGGCGAGAAGCTCAAGCGCCAGCACCGCCCGCAAGACCTGCTGGACCTGCCAGACTTCATGCAACCCAAATCTCAACCTGCCTAGGCTGTGATGGAGCCCAGGCTTCCAGCGCCAGTATTTGCTGCAACACCCGCCACCCCGGCGCCCGTACAGGCCGACGCTTCATTGGCGAAAAAGCTGATCTGCGCCCATTGCCGCGAGAAGATCAGCTTCCCCGAAGGCAAGTTTTGCTGGAACAACGCCAATCGTTTTGGCGGGTTGCAGTATTGCCGGGAGCATCAAGGACTGTTTGCTTGAGTCGCATACTTGGAGTAGAACGCGAACGGGGGAGGCATGGGGACATAGTTCGAAAGACAACAAAGCCCTTCAGGTTTTCACCTGAAGGGCTTTGTCTTTACCACTTGAACCGGCTTACTTACCCAGCTTCAAGAAGTCATCGCCCTTGCCCAGCTCAAGCATGCCCGCATTGGAATAAACCTGCAGCTTGGCGCGGGTGTCGGTGATGTCCAGGTTGCGCATCGTCAATTGCCCAATACGGTCCAGCGGCGAGAACGGCGCGTCTTCTACCTTTTCCATGCTCAAACGCTCAGGCGCGTAGGTGAGGTTGGGTGATTCGGTGTTCAGCAGCGAGTAGTCGTTGCCGCGGCGCAGCTCCAGCGTCACGGTGCCGGTGATGGCACTGGCGATCCAGCGTTGGGCGGTTTCGCGCAGCATGATGGCCTGGCTGTCGAACCAGCGGCCCTGGTACAGCAGGCGGCCCAGCTTGCGGCCGTTGTCGCGGTACTGCTCGATGGTGTCTTCGTTGTGGATGCCGGTGACCAGGCGCTCGTAGGCGATGAACAGCAGCGCCAGGCCGGGGGCTTCGTAGATGCCGCGGCTCTTGGCTTCGATGATGCGGTTTTCGATCTGGTCGCTCATGCCCAGGCCGTGGCGGCCGCCGATTTCGTTGGCCTTGAGGATCAGGCTCACCAGGTCGGGGTAGTGCACGCCGTTCAGCGCAACGGGGCGGCCTTCTTCAAAGGTGACGCTCACTTCTTCGGCCTTGACGACGCAGTCGTCTTTCCAGAACGGCACGCCCATGATGGGGTTGACGATCTTGATGCCGCTGTTGAGGTTTTCCAGGTCTTTGGCTTCGTGCGTCGCGCCCAGCATGTTGCTGTCGGTGCTGTAGGCCTTCTCGGCGCTCATCTTGTAACCAAAGCCGTTGGCGGTCATGAAGGCGCTCATTTCAGAGCGGCCACCCAGCTCGTCGATGAACTGCTGGTCCAGCCAGGGCTTGTAGATCTTCAGCGCGGGGTTGGTCAGCAGGCCGTAGCGGTAGAAGCGCTCGATGTCGTTGCCCTTGAAGGTGCTGCCGTCGCCCCAGATGTTGACGTCGTCTTCCTTCATGGCGCTGACCAGCATGGTGCCGGTCACGGCGCGGCCCAGCGGCGTGGTGTTGAAGTAGGTGGAGCCCGCGGTGGTGATGTGGAAAGCGCCGGCCTGCAGCGCGGCCAGGCCTTCAGCAGCCAGTTGCGGGCGGCAATCAATCAGGCGGGCCTTGATGGCACCGTATTCCATGGCCTTGCGCGGGATCTCGTCGTAGTCGGCCTCGTCGGGCTGGCCCAGGTTGGCGGTGTAGGCATAGGGCAGGGCGCCCTTTTGTTTCATCCACAAGAGCGCGGCGCTGGTGTCCAGGCCGCCGGAGAAGGCGATGCCGACCTTTTGGCCGGCGGGGATGTTTTGCAGGATGGTGTTAGACATGGAATTGGCCTCTAGCCCTCGTGTGGAATCAGCGCAAGCTGCTATGAAATGAAGAGTAGTCGCTTGCGGATCAACCGAAGTGGCAGATGTAGTGATAAGCCGACTCGACACGAATGTCGAACTTCGAGTTGCCCGGCACGCTGAATTTCTCACCGGGGGAGGACTTGACCCAGTTGTCGCTGCCGGCCAGTTTGTACTCGCACGATCCGGCCACACATTCCATGATCTCGGGCGCGCCGGTATTGAAGGTCAGGGTGGCAGGCAGCACCACGCCGACGGATTTTTTGCTGCCGTCGGCAAAGGTGATGCCGTGGCTCACGCATTTGCCGTCGAAATAGACGTTGGCTTGGGTGGTGACGCTGATGTTGTCGATTTTTTCGGTGATCATGGGGTGCTCGAAGGAAAAATGCGGGTAACGACCGAAACCAGGCCAGTCGTGCAAAACCGCCGATTTTAGGTCACCCGCGCCTGATCGACCCTTGCCGGCCTGAATCCATTGGCCTGTTTCGGGCGTATAGGTAATGCAGGACAATGGCGTCCATGAATGCAGAAAGCCCGGATACCCAATTGATCGCGCTCATTGATCGCGTTGCCTTGGCCGACGAATCGGCGCTCAGAGAGCTGTACGAGCTGACCTCGTCCAAGCTTTACGGCGTGGCGGTGAGAGTGGTCACCAACCGAAGCTGGGCCGAGGACGTGTTGCAGGAAGCTTTTCTCAATATCTGGCGCATTGCCGGTGACTACAAGGCCAGCCTGTCGCCGCCCATGGCCTGGATGTGCCTGATCGTGCGCAGCCGGGGTCTCGATTTTCTGCGCCGCCGCACCTCCGAGCGGGCCGACGCGGCGCTGGAGCTCGACGACGTGATGGCCGAAACGGTGGAAGGCGATTCGCCGAATCCGATGGACACGGCGCTGGCCAGTGAGCAGGCCTGGGCCTTGCACCAGTGCCTGAGCCAGCTTGACAACAAGCAGCGCGAGGTGGTGAGCCTGGCCTATATGCGTGACCTGAGCCACGGCGAGCTGGCCGAGCAGCTGAAGCTGCCGCTGGGCACGGTGAAGACCTGGATTCGCCGCGGGCTGGAGCAATTGCGTGGCTGCATGTCGCGGTTTGCATGAGCCGCATGAATTTGATTTTGTTTGTTCCCGCCAATGGTGACGGGAAACTTCTGGAAGAAGGTAAGTTATGAATATCACGCGCAACCCCTCGCTGGTCGAGCAGTTGGCGGCCAGCTACGCGCTGGGTACGCTGCGCGGCGGTGCCCGTCGCCGCTTTGAGGCACTGGCGCGCACCCATGCGACTGTGCGTGCGGCCGCGCTGATCTGGCAGGGCCGGATGGCTTCGGTGGCTGAGTTGCAGCCGCAGGCCGCGCCCAGCCCGGCGGTCTGGAAACGTATTGAAAATCTGGTTAACGCTGAAAAAGAGTCCAAAGCCATGCTCGCCGCTCGCCGGGCGCCTGCCGCCGTATCGGGTGGCGGCTGGTGGGCCAGCCTCGGCTTGTGGCGCGGCGCCACGGCGGCCGGCGCGATGGCTGCCGTGGTGGCGGTGGTGACCGGGCTGAACCTCAATACGGCGCTCAACGGCCAGGTGCAGGAGCTCAGCGCCCGGCTGGCCGCCACGCCCGAGATCCAGTACGTGGCCGTGCTGGCGGACGACAAGTCGGCGCCGTCTGTGCTGGTGACCTATGACCCCAAACACAGCCAGTTGCAGCTCAAACATGTGGGCCAGTTCCACCCCGGGCCGGACAAGTCGCTTCAGTTGTGGGCGCTGCCGCAGGGTGGCGGTGCCAAGTCGCTGGGCGTGCTCGGCGAAGGCACGGTGGTTCGCCTGCCGGCCGGCAGCGATGCCGTGAACCAGGTGCCCGCGCTGGCCATCAGCCTGGAGCCCAAAGGCGGCGTCCCGGCCGGCAGCGGGCCCAGCGGTCCGGTGCTGTTCAAGGGTGCACTGATCCAGACCACGCTCTGAGCGCATTCACCCATGAAAAAAGGGCTGCAGAATGCAGCCCTTTTTATTGGCATGTCGCCACGCTTAACGCCAGTGGCGGTGTCCGTGCCCACCACGGCTGTAGCCGAAGTTGAGCGACAGGCCGATAGGCGGGTAATAAGGGCGCGAGTAATAACCGGGATAAGCCACGACCGGTGCTTGCTGCACATACACCGGCTGGCTGTAAACCGGCTGCGAATACACCGGCTGGCCGTACACCGGTTGTCCATACACCGGCTGCGCTTGCTGGGGTTGGGCAAAACCGGGTTGCACCGAAGCCTGCTGCGAGGGCATGGCGCCGACCGGCGTCATTTGCAGGCGCACATACGGGCCGGGATCGCTGGGCATCTGGATGGTGTACTGCTTGTCAGCGTATTCATACACCACGTTGTAATGGGTGGTGCGGTTCTGGTAGCTGGTCTGGGTGCCGCATTGCTGCACGTTTTGCACCTGGCTGCGGTTGCCTTCGATGTTGTTGCCGACGATCGCGCCGCCGACCAGGCCGATCATGGTGGCCAGCGCGCGGCCGCCACCGTCACCGATGGCATTGCCCATGGCGCCACCGGCCAGGGCACCCATCGCCGCACCGGCGCCCGAGGGCGGTGCCTGCATGACCATCTGCTGGTTGCTGCAGACCTGCTGCGGCACCGCGATTTGCTGCACCACCGGGGTGCTGGAGATGACGCGCGCCAGGATGTCCATGGCCGAGGCGTTCACGGCAAACAGGCCGGAAGCGGCGGCAATCGTCGATAAAACAAGCATTCTCTTCATGATTCAAACCTTTTCAGCCGGCTGGAAGCGCCCCTAAGACGATGGCCAAAATAACAGCTTCCAGTTTAATGATTCAGAGCGCTTTTGGTGGACACAAGTTCAGGTAAATCACTGTAAAGCTGGTCCGCTGCCATCCCAACTTTACAAAGCCGGATGACGGCCCGGCAGCGTCAAACGCGAGCAGCCCAAGCCGCTGCGTCGAAGCCCACGCTGACCTGCCCGTCAGGCCACTCGACCACCGGGCGTTTGATCACGCTGGCGTGGGCCTGCATCACGGCCAGTGCACCGGCGGCATCCGTGACACCGGCCTGCACGCCGGGGTCCAGCTTGCGCCAGGTCGTGCCTTGCCGGTTCAGCAGCTTTTGCCAGCCGACGGTGCGCTCCCAGGCGGGCAGCCGCTCGGCCGGTACACCCAGCTTCTTGAAGTCGTGGAAGTCATGGGCCAGGCCCTGGGCCGCCAGCCAGGCACGGGCCTTTTTGACGGTGTCGCAGTTGGAGATGCCGTAAACAGTGATCATGCCGGGATTTTCGCATGATTCATGCATCAAATCAGGCTCTGGCCCATGACTGGCAAGCGCAAGCAGCTATGAATCTGATAGCAAATCAACCTCCCGCTGCACGGGTTACAGGCCGGCATGTGACCGGAGGGCGGCCGCCAGCGGCGACAATAGCGCCCTCTATGGACAAGCTCTACACCCTGGACGACTGGCTCGCGTACTGCGAGCGCCTGCACCCCACCACCATTGCGCTCGGCCTGGAGCGGGTGCGCAGCGTGGCCCGGGCCATGAACCTGGCCTTCGACTGCCCGGTGATCACTGTGGCCGGCACCAACGGCAAGGGTTCGAGCTGCGCCATGCTCGAAGCCATCCTAGGCCAGGCCGGTTACCGAACCGGGGTCTACACCTCGCCGCATCTGGTCCATTTCGAGGAGCGCTGCCGCGTGCGCGGAGAGATGGTGCAGGGGCAAGCGCTGCTGCCGCATTTCGAGCGTGTCGAGGCCCTGCGCGGCGACACTTCTCTGACCTATTTCGAGTTCACCATGCTGGCCATCTTCAGCCTGCTGGCCGAGGCCAAGCTGGACGTGGTGATCCTCGAAGTCGGCGTCGGGGGGCGGCTCGATTCGGTCAACATCATCGATGCCGACTGCGCGCTGATCACCAGCATCGACATCGACCACACCGAACTGCTGGGCCTCGACCGCGAGGCCATCGGTTTCGAGAAGGCCGGCATCATGCGCGCCGGCAAACCGGTGGTGGTGGGCGACCCGGTGCCGCCGCAAAGTGTGCTGGACCACGCTGCCGAAGTGGGCGCTGACCTGTGGCGGCTGGGCCGCGACTTCAATTTCTCCGGCGACAAGCTGCAATGGGCCTGGGCTGGCCGCGGTCGTCGCTACGCAGGACTGGCCTACCCGGCCCTGCGCGGCGCCAACCAGCTGGTCAACGCCTCGGGCGTGCTGGCGGCGCTGACGGCCGTGCGGGATCGTCTGCCGGTGACGGCACAGGCGGTGCGCAACGGGCTGGGCATGGTTGAGCTGCCGGGCCGCTTCCAGATCATTTCGGGCCAGCCAACCCTGGTGCTGGACGTGGCGCACAACCCGCACTCGGTCGCGGCGCTGGCCGAAAACCTCGACGCCATGGGTTTTTACCCCTGCACCCATGCCGTGTTCGGCGCCATGGCCGACAAGGACCTGGCGGCCATGCTGCAGCGCGTCGGCCCCATGGTGGACCGCTGGTACTTCACCGACCTGCCGACGCCGCGCGCGGCGAGCGGCGCCGGTCTGATGGCGCGCTGGCAGGCCGGCAACCAGCGTCCTGACGCCAGCGCACAGGTCTTCGCCAGCCCGGTCCAGGCCCTGCAGGCGGCAGTCGCTGCTGCAGACCCCACTGATAGAATTGTGGTGTTCGGATCGTTCTACACGGTGGGGGCTGTGTTGAAAGAGGGCCTGCCCCGTCTTTTCGCCCCGCACGCCATGCCAGGGCGTCCCGCTTCCTCATCCCTCTAACGGACACCGCCACCACCATGCCGTTTTTCAACTTTCGCCGGGGCTCCTCCACCACCGCTGCCGGAGCGGCCGGCCCCGCCGAGAGTGTGGAAGCCATGCGCAAGCGCGCCAAACACCGGCTGATCGGTGCCGTGGTGCTGGTGCTGATCGGCGTGATTGGCTTTCCCATGCTGTTCGACACCCAGCCACGGCCCGTGGCGGTGGACATCCCGATCGAAATTCCCGGCAAAAACACCGTCAAGCCGCTGGCGATGCCGGCATCCACACCTGCGGCGCCCAAGGTTCCGGCCAGCGCCCCGGCTGTTGCTGCTGACAAGGTGGCCGCGCCTTCCAGTCTGACGCCGCGTGAAGAAATCGTGTCGGAAAAGCCTGAAGCCCCCGTCAAAACTGAACTACCTGCTATCAAAACAGAAGCGAAACCCGAACCCAAGGCGGTGGCCAAGGCCCCTGCCAGTGACGAAGCGGCGCGTGCCAAGGCCTTGCTCGAAGGCAAGCCGGTGACGCCCGCGCCCGCCGCTGCCAAGGTGGCCGGCACCGAGACCGAAGGCCGGCTGGTGGTGCAGGTGGGCGCGTTTGCAGATGAAGACAAGGCGCGCGAAGTGCGACAGAAGCTCGAAAGGGCGGGGCTGAAAACCTATACCCAGGTGGCCGATACCAAGGACGGCAAGCGCATCCGCGTCCGGGTCGGGCCGTTTGCCACCAGGGCGGACGCCGACAAGGCAGCCGGCAAGATCAAGGGGCTTGATTTGCCTGCGGCCATCCTGACTTTGTAAAAGGTATTGGCACGGCGTGGCGGTTGTCGATCTGGCTTTTCTGGGGGTGCTGGCGCTGTCGCTGCTGATAGGCGCGTGGCGCGGCCTGGTGTACGAGGTCTTGTCGGTGTTGGGGTGGGCGGCGTCGTTTTACCTCGCGCAGTGGCTGGCGCCCGATGTGGCGTTGATGCTTCCGCTGCAGAGCGCATCGGAGCCGGTGCGTTACGCGGCGGCATTTGCGCTGGTTTTTATCGGGTCCGTGTTTGCAGCAGGCCTTGTCGCGGTGTTGATCAAGAAGCTGGTGGACGCCATCGGCCTGCGGCCGGTGGACCGCACACTGGGCGCAGCCTTCGGCCTGGTGCGCGGCGTGATCCTGCTGCTGGCGGTGACGGTGGTGATCAACATGACGGCTTTCAAAAGCGCCGTGTGGTGGCAGGAGTCGCGCGGCGCCGAGGTCCTGACGGCCGCGCTCAAGGGTTTGAAGCCGGTGCTGCCGGAGCAGTTCGGGAAATATCTGGGGTGATGGGCCCCCACGCTTGTCACTTCGTGGCCTTCGGCGGTGCGCTGCCCCTGGCACCGGGTACTGGGGCCGTGCTTGCTTGGGGCGGCCCTGCGCGGCGCACTTTGTGTAGATCGATTTTATGAACGGAACTCTATGTGCGGAATAGTCGGTGTTGTCAGCAACGCCCCGGTGAACCAGCTGATTTATGACGGCCTGCTGCTGCTGCAGCATCGCGGGCAGGACGCCGCGGGCATCGTCACCCAGCAGGGCCGCAAGTTTTTCATGCACAAGGCCAAGGGCATGGTGCGCGATGTCTTCCGCACCCGCAACATGCGCGCGCTGCCCGGCACCGTGGGCCTGGGCCAGGTGCGTTACCCGACGGCAGGCAATGCGTACAGCGAGGACGAGGCCCAGCCTTTTTACGTGAATGCCCCGTTTGGCCTGGTGCTGTCGCACAACGGCAACCTGACCAACGCCGCCGAGCTCAAGGCAGAACTGTTCACCACCGACCACCGCCACATCAACACCGACAGCGACTCCGAAGTGCTGCTCAACGTGCTGGCGCATGAGCTCGAAAAAACAACCCGTGGCTTGCCGCTGGCGCCTGCCGACGTGTTTGCCGCGGTGCGCGGCGTGCACAAACGCGTCAAGGGTTCCTACGCTGTGGTCGCGCTGATCGCCGGCCACGGCCTGTTGGCTTTTCGCGACCCCTTCGGCATTCGTCCGCTGTGCCTGGGCCGCGGCCAGAACGACAGCGGCAACACCGTGATGGTGGCCAGCGAGTCGGTTGCGCTCGAAGGGACCTCGCACCAGTTTGAGCGCGACATTGCGCCGGGCGAAGCGGTGTTTGTGGACATAGCAGGCACGGTGCATGCCGAGCAATGCGCGGTCAATGCGCAGCTCAAGCCCTGCATCTTTGAATTTGTCTATCTGGCGCGGCCCGATTCGGTGCTTGACGGCATCTCGGTTTACCAGGCACGCCTGAACCTCGGCGAAACGCTGGCCAAACGTGTGGTGTCCACCGTGCCGCCCAACGAGATCGACGTGATCATCCCGATTCCCGAGTCCAGCCGCCCGAGCGCAACGCAGCTCGCGCACCTGCTTGGCATTCCCTACCGCGAAGGTTTTGTGAAGAACCGCTATGTCGGCCGCACCTTCATCATGCCGGGCCAGGGTGTGCGCAAGAAATCGGTCCGGCAGAAGCTCAATGTGATTGCCAGCGAGTTCAAGGGCCGCAATGTGCTGCTGGTGGACGATTCCATCGTGCGCGGCACCACCAGCCGCGAGATCGTGCAGATGGCGCGTGACGCCGGCGCGAAGAAGGTCTACCTCGCCAGCGCCGCGCCGCCCGTGCGTTATCCCAATGTCTACGGTATCGACATGCCGACGGCTGACGAGCTGGTGGCGCACGACAAGACCGTGGAAGAAATCCGCATCGCGATTGGTTGCGACGCGCTGATTTACCAGGACGTGGAAGGCATGAAACGCGCCATCGGTTCGCTCAACAATAAGCTCGACGGCTTCGATGCTTCCTGCTTCGACGGCGTCTACATCACCGGCGACATCACGCCCGAAAGCATCGCCAAAATGAATGCCGGGCGCATCGACAGCAGCGAAGAAAACGAAGTTGATGTCTCGCGCCTGGCCCTGCCGAATCCGCAGGAGGCCTAAACGTGAGCGAGCGAAAACTCCCTGACAATTTGCACCGCGACACCTTGGCCGTGCGCGTCGCGCTGGACCGCAGCCAGCATGGCGAGAACTCCGAGGCGCTGTACCTCAGCAGCGGTTTTGTGCAGCCCGACGCCGAGACCTCGGCGCGGCGTTTTGCCGGCACCGAAGAAGGCTACACCTACGGCCGCACCTCCAACCCCACCGTCACGAGTTTCGAGCGCCGCCTGGCCGCCATGGAAGGCACCGAGGCCGCGATAGGCGCCTCCACCGGCATGGGCGCCATCCTGATGATGTGCATGGGCCTGCTGAAGGCCGGCGACCATGTGATCTGTTCACGTTCCATGTTCGGCTCGACGATTGCATTGATAGGCCGCGAGTTCGGCAAGTTCGGCGTCGAAACCTCCTTTGTGTCGCAGACCGATGTGGCCGAGTGGAAGGCCGCACTGCGCCCGACCACCAAGCTGCTGTTTGCCGAGACGCCGACCAATCCACTGACCGAGGTCTGCGACATCGCCGCGCTGGCGGACTTGGCGCACAGCGTGGGCGCGTTGCTGGCCGTGGACAACTGTTTCTGTTCACCCGCGCTGCAGCGGCCCACCGAGTTCGGCGCCGACCTCGTCATGCATTCGGGCACCAAGTACCTGGACGGCCAGGGCCGTGTCATGGCCGGCGCTCTGTGCGGTCCGAAAAAACTCATCGCCGACGTGTTCGGCCCTGTGGTGCGTACCGCCGGCATGACGCTGGCGCCTTTCAACGCCTGGGTTGTGCTCAAGGGGCTGGAGACGCTGGGCATACGCATGCAGGCGCAGTCGGCCAATGCGCTGGCGGTGGCGAAGTGGCTGGAGCAGCAGCCGCAGGTGGCGCGCGTTTATTACCCCGGTCTTGCCTCGCACCCGCAGCATGATCTGGCGATGCGCCAGCAGTCCGGCCTGGGCGGCGCGGTGCTGTCCTTCGACCTGCGCGGTGACGATGTGGCGGCCGCGCGCAAGAACGCCTTCCACGTGATCGACAGCACGCAGGTCGTCAGCATCGCCACCAATCTCGGCGACACCAAAACCATCATCAGCCATCCCGGCACAACCTCGCACGGTCGCCTGACCGAAGAGCAGCGCCAGGCCGCCGGCATCAGCCAGGGCTTGATCCGCCTCGCGGTCGGGCTGGACCACATCGACGACATCAAGGCCGACCTTTCGCGCGGCCTGAGTACCCTGGCATGACCCTCAAGACACGTACCCGTTTCGCGCCTTCCCCCACCGGCTTCATCCACCTCGGCAACATTCGCTCGGCGCTTTACCCGTGGGCGTTTGCGCGCTCCACCGGCGGCGACTTCATCCTGCGCATCGAGGACACCGATGTGGAGCGATCCTCCCAGGAAGCCGTCGACGTGATCATCGAAGGCATGCGCTGGCTGGGCCTGAACTACGACGAAGGCCCGGTCTACCAGATGCAGCGCATGGACCGTTACAAGACAGTGCTCGCACAAATGGTGGTCGACGGCCTGGTCTATCCCTGCTACATGAGCGTGGCCGAACTCGATGCCCTGCGCGAGCAGCAGATGGCCGACAAGCAGAAGCCGCGTTACGACGGCACCTGGCGGCCCGAGCCCGGCAAGACCCTGCCGGCGGTTCCCGAAGGTGTTCAACCCGTGCTGCGTTTCAAGAATCCGCAGGGCGGCGCCGTGGTCTGGGACGACAAGGTCAAGGGCCGCATCGAGATCAGCAACGACGAGCTCGACGACTTGGTGATTGCGCGGCCCGACGGCACGCCGACCTACAACTTCTGCGTCGTGGTCGACGACATGGACATGGGCATCACCCACGTGATCCGTGGCGACGACCATGTCAACAATACGCCGCGCCAGATCAACATCCTGCGTGCGCTCGGCCAGGACGTGCCGGTGTATGCCCACCTGCCGACCGTGCTCAATGAGCAGGGCGAGAAGA
>JAZKGR010000068.1:0-3008 GCA_040385775.1 Pseudomonadota bacterium | reverse complement strand
CCACACCTTCGAGCATCAAGGTGTCGCCTTTTTTGATCTTGCCGCTGCGCACCGCGACATCCAGCGCCAGCGGAATCGAAGCCGCCGAGGTGTTGCCATGCTGGTCCACCGTGACGATCAGTTTGTCCAGCGGCATCTTCAGCTTTTTCGCGGTGCTGTGCATGATGCGGATATTGGCCTGGTGCGGGATCAGCCAGTCGATGTCGCTGTCCTGCAGGCCGGCTTTGGCCAGGGTGGCGCGCGCCGCTTCTTCGAGCACACCGACGGCCAGCTTGAACACCGCCTGACCGTCCATCTTGAGCAGCGGATCACCCAGCACCTGACCGCCGGCCACCGTGCCCGGCACACACAGGATGCCGACGTATTTGCCGTCGGCATGCAAGTCGGTCGCCAGGATGCCCGGCGTGTCGGAGGCTTCCAGCACCACCGCGCCCGCGCCGTCACCAAACAGCACGCAGGTGGTGCGGTCCGAGAAATCGAGGATGCGTGAAAACACCTCGGCGCCTATCACCAGCGCCTTGCTGGCCGAACCCGTCTTGATCATGGCGTCGGCCACGGTCAGCGCGTAGACAAAGCCGCTGCAGACGGCCTGCACATCGAAGGCCGGGCAGCCGGCGATGCCGAGCTTGTTCTGCAAAATACAGGCGGCCGACGGAAACACCATGTCCGGTGTCGAGGTCGCCACAATGATCAGGTCGATGTCGCTGGCTTGCAGGCCGGCGGCCTGCAGGGCGTTTTTGGCCGCTTCCAGGCCCAGGTCGCTGCTGCAGACTTCGGGCGCCGCGAAATGGCGGGCACGGATGCCGGTGCGTTCGACAATCCATTCATCCGAGGTTTCAATACCTTTGGCCGCCAGCTCGGCCGCCAGGTCGGCATTGCTCAAGCGGCGCGGCGGGAGGTAACTGCCGGTTCCGGTGATACGTGAATAAGGGCTCATGAATTTAGTGCGCTGGCGCTGGATCGGCTTGTGCGGCAAGTGCCTCGGCGGCTGTCGCATCCACCGGCCCCATGGCCGCTTTGGCCAGCAGGGGTGCCGCGTGGGCGATGCGTTGCTGCACCCTCTCCAGCAAGTTGTTGCGAGCTGCATCATAAGCGCGATTCAGGGCCCGCTCAAAAGCAAAGGCATCGGCCGAGCCATGGCTCTTGAACACCAGGCCACGCAGCCCCAACAAGGCTGCGCCGTTGTAACGCCTGTGATCTACCCGGTTTTTAAATGCAGATAAGACCGGATAAGCAACGATAGCAGCAGCTTTGGTGAAAATGTTTCTTGAGAATTCCGCCTTGATGAAGCCGCCAATCATGCTGGCCAAACCTTCGCTGGCTTTTAAGGCCACGTTTCCGACAAAGCCGTCACAAACCACAATATCGACGACGCCTTTAAAAATATCATTACCCTCTACATTGCCGTAAAAATTCAAATCCCCGCTTTTAGCAGCAGATCGCAGCAATTCACCGGCTTTTTTAATAACTTCACTGCCTTTAATGGCTTCTTCACCGATATTCAGCAGGCCAACTGTGGGGTTCGGCTTGTCGGCAATGGCGGAAACCAGCGCCGAGCCCATGACGGCAAACTGGAACAGATGGTCTTCGGTGCAATCGATGTTGGCGCCCAGATCCAGCACGGTGGTCGCACCACCGGCGGCATTGGGCAATTGGGTGGCAATAGCAGGACGGTCAATGCCCTCCAGCGTCTTGAGCACATAACGGGCAATCGCCATCAAGGCGCCGGTGTTGCCGGCAGAAACCGCGGCCTGGGCGCTGCCCTCTTTGACCTGGGTGATGGCCACGCGCATCGACGAGTCTTTTTTGCGGCGCAGGGCGACTTCAATCGGGTCGTCCATGGTCACCACTTCGGTGGCGGCCAGCACCTGGCATCGAGGATGGGACTGGATGCGGGGGAATTGTGTTTGAGCGGCCAGCACATCGGGCTGGCCCACCAGCACGATGGAGGCTTCGGGGTGACTGTCCAGAAAAGCCAGGCAGGCCGGCAAGGTGACGGACGGACCGAAATCGCCGCCCATGGCATCGACAGCTATCCTGATCATGACAGGACCGGTGCAGTCAGGAAATGGGGATTCAACAAAACAAAGGCCCGCAGGATGAGTGCGGGCCAGTTCTTAAAGCGCGGAATTACGCTTCGGATTTGGTTTTCAGCACCTTGCGGCCACGGTAGAAACCGGTGGGGCTGATGTGGTGACGCAGATGGATCTCACCAGTGGTGGATTCCACAGCGATACCTGGTACGGTCAAGGCGTTGTGCGCACGGTGCATGCCGCGCTTGGAAGGTGATTTTTTGTTCTGCTGGACGGCCATGATCCGCTCCTGAGGGGGTATAGGGTTGGTAAATTGCGCTCTGGATCCGTGAGCTGATCCCGGCGCGAAGCCTTTGATTATAGCGCGATACGGGCGCCCATTCCACTCCCCGGTGCGTTCGGGCGGCAGGCGGGCCCGAAATCACCCGCCAACCCGCCGCTATTTGGGCTTTTTGAGCTGGGCCAGCGCTGCAAACGGATGCGGTTTGGTCTCTGTTGCGCCTTCCGGCGGGGACAGGTCGGTCTCGCCGGCACTGAACACCGGGCTGACCGGGCAGGTCTCGTGCATGGGCACCAGCGGCAGGGCCATCAGCAATTCGTCCTCGACCACAGCCAACAGGTCAAACTGCGGCTCCATCACCAGCAAATCCTCTTCGGATTCGTCATCTTCCGCCATGGCGGTGTCTTCATCGGCCACAAAGCGGTACCACTGGTCGACCTCCAGCGGCGTTGTCACGGCCCCCATGCAGCGTTGGCAGGTCAGCGGCAGGCTGGTTTTGGCTTGCAGGTGCACCCAGACATCGTCCTCGGCGCCGGTGCGCGCACGCAACTCGCCAGTGGCGCGCCAGTTAATGGCCAAATCGGGCGCTGGCCCATGTATTTCCTGGGCCAGGCGCTCCATATTTTGTAGCGGCGTAAGTTCCACCAGCGGCTCGCCGGCCTGGGCAAAGGCCGGCATGTTGAGGCGCCGGGCAT
>JAZKGR010000067.1:0-11078 GCA_040385775.1 Pseudomonadota bacterium | reverse complement strand
CGGTGATGCCCATGGCCGGGTTGTGGCTGCGTGACTGGGCCAGGATGGACTCGGTGACTTCGCTGGAGCCGGGGTCGGCGGAGCGGCTGGCGTAAAGAAGGCGTACCAACATGGGAAATCCTTAGTTACTGCTTTTTTTGGGAATCAGGGACAAAAACTCGCGGCGCAGGTTCGGGTCCTTCAGAAAGACACCGCGCATCACCGAATTGATCATCTTGCTGTCCAGGTCTTTCACGCCGCGCCAGCCCATGCAGTAGTGGCTGGCTTCCATGACGATGGCCAGGCCGTCGGGCCGGGTTTTCTGCTGGATCAGGTCGGCCAGTTGCACCACGGCTTCTTCCTGGATCTGCGGGCGGCCCATGATCCATTCAGCCAGGCGCGCATATTTGGACAGGCCGATGACGTTGGTGTGTTCGTTGGGCATCACGCCAATCCAGAGCTGGCCGATCACCGGGCAGAAATGGTGCGAACAGGCGCTGCGCACGGTGATGGGGCCGACGATGATGAGTTCGTTGAGGTGTTCGGCGTTCGGAAACTCGGTAATGGTCGGGCCAGCCACATAACGGCCCTTGAAAACCTCGTTGAGGTACATCTTGGCGACGCGGCGCGCGGTGTTCTGCGTGTTGTGGTCGCGCACGGTGTCTATCACCAGGCTGTCAAGCACGCCCTGCATCTTGCTTTCGACCTCATCGAGCAGCTTTTCGAGCTCACCCGGTTCAATGAACTCGGCGATGTTGTCGTTGGCGTTGAAGCGCTTTTTGGCCGCGGCCAGGCGCTCGCGGATCTTGACGGAGACCGGTGTGCCCTCTTCGTCAGGGGCCGCTTGTCCTGCGGGCGAGTCGGATTTCATAAGCATGGCCAATGTTACCAGCCCGTCCAGCGCAGGTCATGCCTGATTTTTACAAGGGTTTTAGGCCTCCAGCCCATGCTGGACGGGGGCAAGCCGCTATAAATTCAGGAGCGCTTGAAGCGCATCCAGGGTGTCGGCCTCGTGCAGGGGCTTGTCGTCACGGATGCGAAGCATGCGCGGGAAACGCACGGCAATGCCACTTTTGTGGCGCGGGCTGCGGTTGATGCCCTCGAAACCGAGCTCAAACACCAGCGTCGGCCGCACACTGCGCACCGGTCCGAATTTTTCCAGCGTGGTCTTGCGGATCACGCTGTCGATGCGCTTGAACTCCTCGTCGGTCAGGCCGGAATAGGCTTTGGCAAAAGCCACCAGTTGCAGGCCATCCGCCTGCGCGGGCTCCCGCTTCTCGATGGCCCGCACCACCGCATTCGCTTCTGCGGCATCCTTGGGCGCCCGGTTCCAGACCGCAAAGGTGTAGTCGGTATACAGCGAAGCGCGCCGCCCGTGGCCGGCCTGTGCGTAGATCAGCACGCAGTCGACGGTCATGGGTTCTATCTTCCACTTCCACCACAGGCCGTCGGCCTTGGTGCGGCCGGTGCCGTAGGCTGCGTCCAGGCGTTTGAGCATGAAACCCTCGACGCCGCGCTGACGCGATTCGGTGCGCAGCGTGGCGAATTCCTGCCAGGACGCCAGCCGCTCGACCGGCGAAACCTTGATCGCGGTGCCGGCCAGCACCCGCTCCAGCTTTTCCCGCCGGGCGCGCTGCGGATCGGAACGCAGGTCTTCGCCGCCCAGCTCCAGCAGGTCGTAGGCCATGAAGGTGACCGGTGCGTCGGCCAGGATTTTTTTGCCCAGGGTCTTGCGGCCTATGCGTTGCTGCAGCAGCGCAAAACTCGCCGGCCGGCCGGCGGCGTCCGCGTCAGCGGCCCAGACCAGAATCTCCCCATCGAGCACCGTGCCGTCGGGCAGCGGCTGCGCCTGCGCCACAATTTCCGGAAAGCGCTCGGTCATCAGTTCCTCACCGCGCGACCAGAGCCAGACCTGACCGGCGCGTTTGACGATCTGGCCACGGATGCCGTCGTACTTCCACTCGACCTGCCAGTCGCCGACCGGGCCCAGCCTGGTATCCAGACCTTCAAGCGGCGTGTCGAGCTGGTGCGCGAGAAAAAACGGGTAAGGCTGGCCTGCATCACGAATATCGCCCTCAGCCCCCGCCACATCTACAAGCAGCGCTTCGTATTTGATAGCAGACGGCATCACCTTGGCGTCCATGTAGCCCATCATGCGCTGCGCGATGCGTTTGGCATCGACGCCCGAATGCGCCGCCAGCGCGCGTTGCACCAGCAGCTTGCTGACGCCGACCCGAAAGCCGCCGCCAACCAGCTTGACCAGCAGGAAGCGGCCTTGCGCATCGAGCTCCTGCCAGTAGCCGCGCACGCGGCGGGCCACTTCGTCCTCGGGCAATCCGCGCAGCGGCAGCAGGCGGTTTTCCACCCAGTCGGCCAGGCCCAGATCCGACTCGGTGGCCTGCAGCGGCAGGATGTAGGCAATGGTTTCGGCCAGGTCGCCGACTGCCTGGTAACACTCCTCGAACAGCCAGTCGGCTATGCCAGCCGCTTCGCAGGCCAGGCCGCGCAAGGTCGCGGTCTTGACCACCTGGCGCGGCTTGCCGCCCGCCAGGAAATACACGGCCCAGGCCGCGTCTGGCGCCGGTGTGCGCGCAAAATAACGCTGCAGCGCCTCGACCTTGGCCTTGGTCGAGGTGGTGCTGTCGAGCTCGGCAAACAGGCGCGCGAAATGTTTCATGCGCCGCCCTGCCCTGGCGGTGCGTCAGGCGCAGCGGCTTGAACCTGTTCTTCCACCGGGTCGTCGCCGTATTCGGTATGGAAGGCTTCGGCCTGCAGACCCTGCTCCGTCAGGTAGCGCACCAGCACTGGCACGCTGCCGTGGGTCACGATGACACGCTGGGCGCCGGTCGCGCCTATCGCGCCCATCAGGCCCGGCCAGTCGGCGTGGTCGCTGAGCACAAAGCCTTTGTCGTAGCCGCCGCGCCGGCGCGCGCCGCGCAACTGCATCCAGCCGCTGGCAAAGGCATCGCTGAATTCACCGAAACGTTTGGCCCAGGGCCCGCCCGCCGCACTCGGCGGGCACAAGACCAGCGCTCGTTTGAAGTCGGCGGGATCGCTGACCTCATCGACCGTCAATGTCGCCGGCAACGCCACGCCGGCCGCGCGGTAGGCCATGTTGAGCGTCTGCACCGCACCATGCACGATGATGGGTGCAATCGACGCATCGACACCACTGAGGATGCGCTGCGCCTTGCCGAAGCTGTAACACATGAGCACGCTGGCGCGGCCCAGCGCGACATTGGCGGCCCACCAGGCATTGATCTCGGCAAACAGATCGTCATCGGGCCGCCAGCGGTAAATCGGCAGGCCGAAGGTGGACTCGGTGATGAACACATCACAGCGCACCGGCTCGAAGGGCGTGCAGGTCGCATCAGGCGCGACCTTGTAGTCGCCGCTGGCGACCCAGGTCTGGCCGCCATGTTCAAGGCGCACTTGCGCCGATCCCAGCACATGGCCAGCCGGGTGCAGCGACAGCGCCACGCCCTTGTGGACGATCTGCTCACCGTAGCCGAGGTTTTGCAGCGTGATGTCCTGGCCCAGGCGCGAGCGCAACACGCCTTCGGCGGGTGTGGCGGCTAGGTAGTGGCCATGGCCCAAACGCGCATGATCGGCATGGGCATGGGTGATGACAGCACGGTCCACCGGCCGCCAGGGGTCGATGTAGAAGTCGCCGGGCGGGCAGTACAGGCCTTCGGGCCTCTGGACAATCAGGTCCTGCATGTCTGTCGGGCTTCCGCAAAGACGGTTCGGAGGAAATCAGTAACGCTGACCCGTTATAAAAATGGCCACGCGCATCAGCGCGTGGGCGAAGTGGTCCAGAATACGCTGCCCCCAGGGCCGCTGGCTGTAGGCCACGGGATCGAGCAGGCGTCCGTGTCCGGCTATCGCGGCGCACAGGCTGTCGCGCAGCTCGCCGGCAAATACCTTGTCCTCAATCACCACATTGGCCTCACGCGCCAGCAGCAGGCTCAGCGGGTCGAGGTTGGACGAGCCGACCGTGGCCCAATGCCCGTCGATCACCGCCACCTTGGCATGCAGAAAGCTGGCCTCGTACTCGTGAATTTCGACCCCCGCTTTCAGCAGCGCGCCATACACGGGCCGCGCGGCGTGGTACTGCATGAAATACTCATACCGGCCCTGCAAAAGCAGGGTCACCTTGACGCCGCGCCTGGCCGCCTTGACCAGCGCGCGCCTGAGCTTGCCGCCCGGCACAAAGTAGGCGTTGGCAATCAATATTTCGTGATGCGCCTTGCCGATGGCCTGGCGATACACCCTCTCGATGCTGCTGCGATTGCGCAGGTTGTCACGCAGCACCAGCGCCGCCTTGGCGCCGGGCAGCGCGGCCCGTTCGTTCCAGGCCGGCGCGGACAGTCCGGCAGCGTCGGTGCGCCGGCCATACCCGGCTGCCTTGAACTTCTCCCACGCCGCAGCCAGGTGCTTTTGCCGCGCGCTGTAGCCGGCCTGCACGCGCCACCACAGCAAGGCCATGGCTTCGGCCGCCTCGGCCGCCAGCGGCCCGGTCACGGCCACCGCAAAATCAAAACGCGGGGATTCCAGCTCGCCATGGTTGGGGTCGTAGAAGTCGTCCAGCACATTGATGCCGCCGCAAAAAACCGTGTGCTGGTCCACCACGCAGAGCTTGCGGTGCAGGCGCCGCCAGCGGTCAGGCACCAGCAGGCCCAGTCCGCCCAGACCGGCCGCCAGCGGTGAGTACACCAGCCACGACACACCGGCGTCTTTCATCTTTTGCAGCCATTCGGGCGGCAAGGGGTCGGAGCCGATGCCGTCGACCAGCACCTCGACGCGCACCCCGCGCCGCGCGGCACGCAGCAGCGCCTCGGCCACCTGCTCGCCGGCCAGGTGCAGGTCAAAAATATAGGTTTCCATTTGCACCCAAGCCGCCGCGCCGTCAATGGCGCGGATCAGGGCGGGGAAATACTGTTGCCCGCTCTGGAGCAGTTGCAAAGCTTCCGATCGGTGCAGGTTGGTCATGCGGACGGATCAAGCCATGAACTGCGGAAGCATCAGGATAGCCTCCGCGTTCGACGGGGAGAAACACTGGTCCGCCGCTTCCAGCCAGGGCAGCCACTGGCAGGCCGTGTGTTCGCGCGGGCTCAGGGCAATAGCGCTGGCGTGCGGCACACACAGGCTGAAGACATGTTCGGTGTTGCGCGTGACGCCGGGCGCATAACGTGCGCGCCAGGCCGGGTAGATCTCGTAGACATTGGAGACGCCCCAGTCGCGAAAATCCGCCGCCGCGGCGGCCAGACCGGTTTCCTCGAAAACCTCCCGAACGGCGGTGTGCACCAGCATTTCGTCCGGCGTGTCCCGCGAGCCGGTCACGCTCTGCCAGAAGCCGGGGTGGTCGGCGCGTTCCAGCAGCAGCACGTCCTGCTGCGGCGTGTGGATCACCACGAGAACGGATTCCGGGATCTTGAATGGCTTCACGTCGAGGTCTCCGTAGCACACCGTCCGGCCCACCACTTATGATAGAAAATGGCCTTCAGCCCATACCAGACAAGCGCCAGCAGCTATCAATACCGTAGCAAGCCAGTTCCACGCCGATGCTGCAAGCCGACTCAGGCCGGCTGCGGCGTGCGCAGGCGGATGTGCAACTCTTTCAACTGCTTCTCATCGACCGGGCTGGGTGCGTGGGTCAGCAGGCACTGCGCACGCTGGGTTTTCGGGAAGGCGATCACGTCGCGAATCGACTCGGCGCCGGTCATCATGGTGACGATGCGGTCCAGGCCGAACGCCAGGCCACCGTGCGGCGGTGCGCCGTACTGCAAGGCGTCCAGCAGGAAACCGAATTTCTCCTGGGCCTCTTCGGGTCCGATCTTCAGCGCGGCAAACACCTTGTTCTGCACATCGGCGCGGTGGATACGGACCGAGCCGCCACCGAGTTCCCAGCCGTTGAGAACCATGTCGTAGGCCTTGGAGATGCAGCGTCCGGGATCGGTGTCCATCCAGTCTTCGTGGCCGTCCTTGGGCGCAGTGAAGGGGTGGTGCACCGCGCTCCAGCGGTTGTTGACCTCGTCGTGTTCAAACATCGGAAAGTCCACCACCCAAAGCGGCTTCCAGCCGGCGGTGAATACACCGGCCTTCTTGCCGAAGGCGCTCAGCCCGACCTTCAGGCGCAGCGCGCCTATGCTGTCGTTGACGATCTTGGCCTTGTCGGCGCCGAAGAAAATAATGTCGCCGTTCTGCGCGCCAGTGCGCTTGAGGATCTCGGCCACGGCCGCGTCGTGGATGTTCTTGACGATGGGGCTTTGCAGCCCGTCCCTGCCCTTGCTCACGTCGTTGACCTTGATCCAGGCCAGACCCTTGGCACCGTAAATCTTGACGAACTCGGTGTAGCCGTCGATTTCGCCGCGGCTCATCTCGGAGCCGCCAGGCACACGCAAGGCGACCACACGGCCGCCCGGTGTGGTGGCCGGCGCGCTGAAGACCTTGAAGTCCACGTCGCCCATGATGTCGGTCAGCTCGGTGAACTCCAGCGAAACACGCAGGTCGGGCTTGTCGGAGCCGAAGCGGTGCATCGCATCGGCATAGGTCATGACCGGGAACTCGCCGAGGTCGGTGGCCAGCACGGTCTTGAAGATGTTGCTGATCATGCCCTGGAACATGTCGCGAATGTCCTGCTCGCCCATGAAGGAGGTCTCGATATCGATCTGCGTGAATTCGGGCTGACGGTCGGCGCGCAGGTCTTCGTCACGGAAGCATTTGGTGATCTGGTAATAACGGTCGAAACCGGCCACCATCAGCAGCTGCTTGAACAGCTGCGGGCTTTGCGGCAGCGCGAAGAACTGGCCTTCGTTGACGCGGCTGGGCACCAGGTAGTCACGCGCGCCTTCGGGCGTGCTTTTGGTCAGCATCGGCGTTTCGATGTCGATGAAGCCGTTGGCGTCGAGGAACTTGCGGGTTTCCATCGCCACGCGGTAACGCAGCATCAGGTTGTTCTGCATGTAGGGCCGGCGCAGGTCCAGCACGCGGTGCGTCAGGCGTGTCGTCTCCGACAGGTTGTCGTCGTCGAGCTGGAACGGCGGCGTGACACTGGGGTTGAGCACGATCAGTTCGTGGCACAGGATCTCGATCTTGCCGCTTTTCAGCGCCTCGTTGACCGTGCCCTCGGGACGCGCCCGCACCAGGCCCTTGATCTGCACGCAAAATTCGTTACGCACGCCTTCGGCCGTGGCAAACATGTCGGCGCGGTCCGGGTCACAGACCACCTGCACATAACCCTCGCGGTCGCGCAGGTCGATAAAGATCACGCCGCCGTGGTCACGCCGGCGATTGACCCAGCCGCACAGGCTCACGGTTTGGCCCAGCAGGGCTTCGGTCACCAGACCGCAATAGTGGGAACGCATTTGGGAAGTCATAAATAAATCGCTTGTTTCGCTGGTACAGGTCAGTGAGGGCTTGCGCGTCTCGGGAAAACTAGGGCTTGTAGCTGGGGGCAGTGCCGGGCACCACCACACCCATGGAAATCACATAGGTCAGGGCCTCATCCACGCTCATCTTGAGCTCGATGCAGTCGGCCCGTTTGAGCATCACGAAATAGCCGCCGGTCGGGTTCGGCGTGGTCGGCACATACACACTCATGTAGTCGCCGCTCAGGTGGTTGGCCACGTCGCCGCCCGGCATGCCGGTCTGGAAGGCGATGGTCCACACGCCTTCGCGCGGCCACTGCACCAGCAGCGCCTTGCGAAAGGCATTGCCGTTCTCCGAGAAAAGCGTGTCGGACACCTGCTTGACGCTGGAATAGATGGACCGGACGATGGGGATGCGGCTGAGCAGCGCGTCCCACCAGCGCACCAGCTTGCGGCCCAGAAAGTTGGATGCGATCGCGCCGATCGACAGCACGATGGCCAGCGCCAGCAGGACGCCGAAGCCAGGGATGTGGAAACCCAGCAATTTGTCCGGTTGCCAGTCGCCGGGCAGGATCTGCAGCGTCTGGTCCAGCGTGCCGATGATCCAGTTGAGCAGCCACACCGTGACGGCCAGCGGCACCAGCACCAGCAGCCCGGCCAGCAACCATCGGCGTATGGCGGCCATCAGCTGGCCTTGGGTGTGGAGGAGGAACTGGCCGCCGGCGTGGCCGGGGCGGCAGGTGCCGGCGCAGCTGCGGGCTTGGCGGCGCTCTCGCCCGGTTTGCTGTCAGCCGCGGCTGCGGCAGGCGCTTCGCCGCCGCTGACCGGTGGAACGGCGGTGGCGCCGCCGCCGCCGCGGAAATCGGTCACATACCAGCCCGAACCCTTGAGCTGGAAGCCGGCCGCGGTCAGCTGCTTTTTGAATGCAGGCGCGCCGCACTGGGGGCAGTCGGTCAGCGGTGCATCGGACATTTTTTGCAAAACGTCCTTGGTATGCCCGCAGGACTCGCATTTATAGGCGTAGATTGGCATGATTCTGGAAGGTTTTGTCAGGGCTGTCTGCGCCTGCGCGCAGCACAGGATGCAAAACCTTCAATTATAGGCGCGGGGATGCAAGCGGGCGAGCCGGGCTGTTATCCCCTCCCCCGCAGCGCAGCTCAGGCTTCTGTCGTCAACCGGTGGTGGCCGCCGCGCCGGTCGTCGAGGGTTTGCGGTGTCAGCGAACCGACCAGCATGCCCAGGGTCGCCGCCAGCACACCAGCCAACTGGGCCGGGAACTGCTCGCCCAGCGTGCTGAAGGTGAACAGCAGCCAGACACCGATGCCGCAGACCACCGAAAAAATCGCGCCCTGGGTGCTGGCCTTTTTCCAGTACAGGCCGAATACCAGCGGGATGAAGGCGCCGACCAGCGGCACCTGGTAGGCGCCGGACACCATTTCGTAGATCGAGGTGCCCTGCATGAAGATGGCATAAGCCAGCACCAGGCCGCTGAACACCAGCACCGTGGTGCGCATCAACTTGAGTTCGTGTTTGTCGCTCATGCGCGGCTTGAACTGGCGCCAGATGTTCTCGACAAAAGTCACGCTGGGCGCCAGCAGGGTGGCCGACGCCGTCGACTTGATGGCCGACAGCAGCGCGCCGAAAAACAGCACCTGCATGATGAAAGGCATTTTTTGCAGCACCAGCGTCGGCAGGATTTTCTGCGGATCGTCCTTGAGCAGCTGGGCGGTCTGTTCGGGCATGATGATCAGCGCGCTGGCCACCAGAAACATGGGCACAAAGGCGAACAGGATGTAAAAAATGCCGCCCAGCACCGGGCCTTTGGTGGCGGCATTGATGTTATTGGCCGACATCACACGCTGGAACACGTCCTGCTGCGGGATGGAGCCCAGCATCATGGTGATGGCTGCGGCGAAGAAAAACATCATGTCGTGGAAGTTGGGCTCGGGCCAGAAGCGGAACAGGTCCTGGCTGGTCGCCAGGGCGATCACCTTGTCGGCACCGCCGGCCAGGTTGCCGGCAAACACGGCCAGCACCGCCAGTCCGACCACCAGCACAATCATCTGGATGAAATCGGTCACCGCCACCGACCACATGCCGCCGAACAGCGTGTAGGCGAGCACCGAGGCGGTGCCTATGAACATGCCGGTGGTCGTCGTGATGGCACCGCCCGAAAGGATGTTGAACACCAGTCCCAGCGCGGTGACCTGGGCTGCCACCCAGCCAAGGTAGCTGATCATGATGATGATGGAACAGGCCACCTCGACGGTGCGTCCGTAACGCTCGCGGTAATAGTCACTGATGGTCAGCAGCGACATCTTGTAGAGCTTGCCGGCGAAAAACAGGCCCACCAGGATCAGGCAGGTGCCGGCGCCAAACGGGTCTTCGACCACGCCGCCCAGGCCGCTTTCGACAAACTTGGCAGGAATGCCGAGCACGGTCTCGGAGCCGAACCATGTCGCGAACGTTGTCGTGACGATCATGATCAGCGGCAGGTTGCGCCCCGCGATCGCGTAATCGGCGGTGTTTTTGACGCGCCGGGCGGCATACAAACCGATGATGATGGTGATCAGGAGATAGACGAAAACCAGGGTCAAGAGCACAGCAGCCTCCTCAAGAATGCGTGATTATCACCACATTTTCGGGCCCGGTTGACGCGGCCGGGCAGCGAAGGGATGGGCCCTAAAAAATGCGGATGCGCAGCACGAGCTGCATGGCAAGCAGGCCCAATGCAAAACCCAGGCCACCGTAGATCAGGCTTTGCAACAGCTTGTTGGTGCGTTTTTGCTCTTGCAGCAGTTCCTGGAGTTCCCGGTGCTTGCCGCCGGACTGGTTTTTCAGGTATTGCTGCAAAAGGCGCGGCAGGCCGGGCAAGAGCTTGGCATAGGTCGGCGCCTCGGCCTTGAGCTGCTCCAGCAGCTTTTCGGGGCCGACTTGCTCCAGCATCCAGGTTTCAAGAAACGGTTTGGCCGTGCTCCACAGGTCCAGGTCGGGATCGAGCTCCCGGCCCAGGCCCTCGATGTTAAGCAGCGTTTTTTGCAATAACACCAGTTGCGGCTGGATCTCCACATGGAAGCGCCGCGAGGTCTGGAACAGGCGCATCAGCACCATGCCCAGCGATATTTCCCGGAGCGGACGGTCAAAGTAGGGCTCGCAGCAGGCACGTATGGCCGACTCCAGCTCATCGACGCGCGTCTGGGCCGGCACCCAGCCGGACTCGATGTGCAGTTCGGCCACGCGTTTGTAGTCGCGCTGGAAGAAGGCGCTGAAGTTTTGCGCCAGGTATTCCTTGTCGACCTCGGTCAGCGTGCCGACGATGCCGAAGTCCAGCGAGATGTAGCGGCCGAAGGTGGCCGGCTCCAGGCTGACCTGGATGTTGCCGGGGTGCATGTCGGCGTGGAAAAAGCCGTCGCGGAACACCTGGGTGAAAAAGATGGTGACGCCGTCACGCGCCAGCTTCTTCATGTCCACGCCGGCGTCGCGCAGCCGCTGGGTCTGGCTGATGGGCACGCCGTTCATGCGCTGCATCACCATCACGTCGGGCATGCAGAAGTCCCAGACCATCTCGGGGATCAGCACCAGGTTCAGGTCCTGCATGTTGCGCCGCAGCTGCGCCGCATTGGCCGCTTCACGCAGCAGGTCGAGCTCGTCGTGCAGGTATTTGTCGAACTCGCCCACCACCTCGCGCGGCTTCAGGCGCTTGCCGTCGGCCGACAGGCCTTCGACCCA
>JAZKGR010000066.1:0-13962 GCA_040385775.1 Pseudomonadota bacterium | reverse complement strand
CCAGGTTGTTGTAGCCGAAACTCGCGCCGCGTTCGCAGGCCATGAAGCTGTCTTCGTCGAGGCCTTTTTCACGCGCGGCGGCACGCGCCTTGTCGATCACGTTTTTCATGTCGCCGGGCGCGAGAAACTGGCCTTTCTTGATGTTGACCGGTTTGCCCGATTGCGCCACCGCGTGGATGAAGTCGGTCTGGCGGCACAAAAAAGCCGGCGTCTGCAACACGTCGACCACCGAGGCCACCGTGGCGATCTCGGCTTCGGAGTGCACATCGGTCAGGATGGGCAGGCCGAGATCGCGCTTGACCTTGGCCAGGATCTCCAGGCCCTTGTCCATGCCAGGTCCGCGAAAGCTGGTGCCGCTGGAGCGGTTGGCCTTGTCGTAACTCGACTTGAAGATGAAGGGAATGCCCAGCGAGGCGGTGATTTCCTTGAGCGCGCCGGCGGTGTCCATCTGCAACTGCTCGGACTCGACGACGCAGGGACCGGCGATCAGGAAGAAGGGCTGGTCGAGGCCGATCTCGAAATTGCAAAGCTTCATGCCACCACTTTCAGGGATTTACCTGCGACCTGATGGTCCAGCGTGGCCTTGATGTAGGCGTTGAACAGCGGGTGGCCGGCCCAGGGCGTGGACTTGAACTCGGGGTGGAACTGCACGCCGACAAACCAGGGGTGCACATCACGCGGCAGCTCGACAATTTCGGTCAACTGTTCGCGCTGTGTCAGGGCAGAAATCACCAAACCGGACGCGCGCAACTGGTCGAGGTAGTTGACGTTGGCTTCGTAGCGGTGGCGGTGCCGCTCGGTGACCACATCGCCATAAATGCCGTGGGCCAGGGTGCCCTTGGCCACGTCCGAGCTTTGCGCGCCCAGGCGCATGGTGCCACCGAGGTCGGACTTGGCGTCGCGCGTCTTGATGGTGCCGTCGGCGTCTTTCCATTCGGTGATCAGCGCGATGACCGGGTGCGGGGTGTTGGGTTCGAACTCGGTGCTGTTGGCGTCTTTCAGGCCGGCCACATGGCGCGCAAACTCGATGGTGGCGACCTGCATGCCCAGGCAAATGCCGAGGTAGGGCAACTGGTTCTCGCGGGCATAACGCGCCGCGCAGATCTTGCCTTCGACGCCACGGATGCCAAAGCCGCCGGGCACCAGAATGCCGTCGAACTTGGCCAGCCGAGACACGTTGTCGGGCGTGATGCTTTCGGAGTCCACGTATTCGATCACCACCTTGGCATGGTTCTTCATGCCGGCGTGGCGCAGCGCCTCGTTGAGCGACTTGTAGCTGTCGGACAGGTCCACATACTTGCCGACCATGGCGATGCTGACCTGCTTTTGCGGGTGTTCGGTTTCATACACCAGCTCGTCCCAGCGCTTGAGGTTGGCCGGTGGCGTGTTCAGGCGCAGCTTGTCGCAGATCAGGCCGTCCAGGCCCTGCTCGTGCAGCATGCGCGGCACCTTGTAGATGGTGTCCACGTCCCACATGGAGATCACGCCCCACTCGGGCACGTTGGAGAACAGCGAGATCTTCGCGCGCTCCTCAGCGGGAATCGGGCGGTCCGCGCGGCACAGCAACACGTCGGCCTGGATGCCGATCTCGCGCAGCTGCTTGGCGGTGTGCTGGGTCGGCTTGGTCTTGAGTTCTCCGGCGGCGGCGATCCAGGGTACGTAGCTCAGGTGCACAAAGGCGGTGTTGTTGGCGCCCAGGCGCAAGCTCATCTGGCGCACCGCTTCGAGGAAGGGCAGGGACTCGATGTCGCCCACGGTGCCGCCGATCTCGACGATGGCCACGTCCACCGCATCAGGCGTCTCGTAACCGGCGCCGCGCTTGACGAATTCCTGGATTTCATTGGTGACGTGCGGGATCACCTGCACGGTCTTGCCGAGGTAGTCGCCACGGCGCTCTTTTTCGAGCACGCTTTTGTAAATCTGGCCGGTGGTGAAGTTGTTGGCCTTCTTCATGCGCGTTTCGATAAAACGCTCATAGTGACCGAGGTCCAGGTCGGTTTCGGCGCCGTCGTCGGTGACAAACACTTCGCCGTGCTGGAAGGGGGACATGGTGCCCGGATCCACGTTGAGGTAGGGATCCAGCTTGATTAAAGTGACTTTGAGGCCTCGCGATTCAAGGATCGCTGCAAGGGAGGCTGAGGCGATTCCCTTGCCCAGGGAAGACACCACACCGCCGGTGACGAAGACAAATTTGGTCATGTCAGGTACGAACCGCAAGTTCGCATAGGTGGTAAACGGGGATTATACGGGTGAGTCCGTCACGGTCCCGTTCCTGCGGGCGAAGTCCGGGAGAAACTGGGATACATTGCGGGCATGACGAAGCAAGCAAACGACGAGGCCAGCGGGGCCGGTGGCGATCTGGCCGGCAAACACATTGTGCTGGGCCTGTCGGGGGGCATTGCCTGCTACAAGGCGGCCGAGTTGTGCCGCGCCCTGATCAAGCAGGGCGCAACCGTGCAGGTGGTGATGACCGAAGCGGCCGAGCAGTTCATCACCGCCGTGACCCTGCAGGCGCTCAGCGGCAGGCCGGTGTTCACCAGCCAGTGGGACAGCCGCCCTGCGGCCGGCATCGACAACAGCATGGCCCACATCAACCTGAGCCGCGAGGCCGATGCCATCCTGATTGCGCCCTGCAGCGCCGACTTCATGGCCAAACTGTTGCACGGCCGGGCCGACGATTTGCTGAGCCTGATGTGCCTGGCGCGCCCCCTGGCCGCGGTGCCGCTGCTGATTGCCCCGGCCATGAACCGCGAGATGTGGGCGCATCCGGCAACGCAGCGCAACATGGCGCAGCTGTCTGCCGATGGCGCGACCATTCTGGGCGTCGGCTCCGGCTTTCAGGCCTGCGGCGAAACCGGCGACGGCCGCATGCTGGAGCCCCCCGAGCTGCTGGAAGACATCATTGCTTTCTTCCGTCCCAAGCTGCTGGCAGGGCGCAAGGTACTGATCACCGCCGGGCCGACTTATGAAGCGCTGGACCCGGTGCGCGGCATCACCAACCTGTCGAGCGGGAAAATGGGTTTTGCCATCGCCCGCGCTGCGCACGAGGCCGGTGCCGAGGTCACGCTGGTCGCCGGGCCGGTGAGCTTGCCGACACCGCGCGGCGTCACCCGCATCGACGTGCGTTCAGCGCAAAATATGCTCGAAGCCGTTATGCAACAAGCGCCGGCAGCTACGGTTTTTATAGCAACTGCGGCGGTGGCCGACTGGCGCCCGGCCAGCAGTTCGGAACGCAAGATCAAGAAAGACGGCTCCGGCCAGCCGCCGCAGCTGTCGTTTACAGAGAATCCGGACATTCTGGCGACGGTCGCGCAATCGCCGCGCGCCCAGTCGGGCGAGTTGTTTTGTGTGGGTTTTGCCGCCGAGAGCCATGACCTGGAAGACAACGCCCAGGCCAAGCGCAAGCGCAAGGGTGTGCCGCTGCTGGTGGGCAACATTGGCCCGGCCACCTTTGGCCGCGACGACAATGCGCTGCTGTTGGTCGATGCCCAGGGTAGCCGCGAACTGGCGCGCGCCTCCAAGCTGTCGCTGGCCCGTCAATTGGTGGCCGATATTGCTGCCCGTCTTCCCTGAAAGCCGAACAAGCCATGGACCGGATACCTGACACCCCGCCCGACGGCGACTTTGCGCGTTATGTCGAGCAACTGAGCGCGCGATCGGCCGCCACTGCGCAGGCGCGCGAGGCCGGTGCGGTGGTCCCGTCGGGCAAACTCGGGGTCCCTGCCGTCGCCGGCGTGCCGCCTCCAGGCGAGCCGGTGACGATGCCCACGGGCCTGTCGGTCTGGTCCACGGTGCGCTGGGCGCTGCTGGTCTGGATTGCGCTGCAGATTCTCGAAGTATTTTTCCCGCGCGTCGGCATTTTGAGCCTGCCGCTGTTCCTCGGTGTGGTCGGCTGGGTGCTGTACCGGTTCAAAACGGCTTCGGGCGGTTTCACGGGCGACAGCCTGCGCCGGCTGGCCGAGCGCGCCACCAAAGAATTCAATCAACGGAAATAGAGTGATGAAGATCGACGTCAGGATTCTCGATAGCAGGCTGCAGAACAACTTGCCCGCCTATGCCACCCCCGGCAGCGCCGGACTGGACCTGCGGGCTTGCCTGGACGCGCCGCTGACCCTGCTGCCCAATGCCTGGCAACTGGTGCCCACGGGCATCGCCATCTACCTGCAGGAGCCCGGGTACGCGGCCCTGATCCTGCCGCGCTCTGGCCTGGGGCACAAACATGGCATCGTGCTGGGCAACCTGGTCGGCTTGATCGACAGCGACTACCAGGGCCAGCTGATGGTGAGCGCCTGGAATCGCAGCGATGTCGCCTTCACCATCGAACCGATGGAGCGTATCGCGCAGCTGGTGATTGTCCCGGTGGTGCAGGCCGAGTTCAATGTGGTGGAGGCTTTCGCCGCCAGCGAGCGCGGCGAGGGCGGCTACGGGTCCACCGGCAAGGCCTGAAGCCGGCGTCAGCGCTTTCCTACACCCACAAGAGCGGCTTCCCACGCCCGAACAGCTTGGGTCCTCACCGATCGGTCCTGCGGATGAGCCTGTAATAAGCCATGTCCTGAACAAGGGCGATGCCGTCCGGCACGCTCCCTTCAAAGGTTCATGCAGTTTTAAATTACAGGAGATTCCTCATGATCACATCCCGTTTCCTCAAGATCACTTCCGCTGTGGTGCTGGTCGCCGGTTTGGCCGCTTGCGCTGCGCCCATGAGCCAGCAGCCTGTCGCGACCTATCCCGTGCAGACCCAGACTTACCCGAACCAGGCGCCGCAGGGCAACTATGTGGAGTACGGCCGCGTCAACAACGTGGAAGTCATCCGTACCCAGGAACAGGCCAAGGCAACCGGTGGCCTCGGCGCGGTCCTTGGCGGTGTCGCCGGCGCGGTGGTGGGTCGCCAGATCGGCAATGGCAGCGGTCGTGACATCGCGACGGTGGCTGGCGCCGTGGGTGGCGCCGTCGCTGGCAATGCCATCGAGAAAAATCGCAATGCCAACAATGCGCCGGTCAACCAAGCCTATCGCGTTTCAGTCCAGATGGACAATGGCACCATGCGTGCCTACGACGTCCCTTCGTTCGGTGAACTGCGCATCGGCGACCGCGTGAAAGTCGAGAACAACCAGCTCTTCCGCATCATGTAATTGCGGGGCATGCATAAAAAAACCGGCAGCCGCAAGGCCTGCCGGTTTTTTTTGTCGTTGGGGACGCGCCGCCAGGGGCTTGATCACCGTTTCCTTAGTGCAGGGTGTTGTTGCCGGGCTTACTCGGGTTGTCGGGCGCCATCGGCTCCAGCTTGAAGAAGCCGGTTCCCATTGAGCCCTGACCAACTTCGTCTTCGCTGGCTTCACGAACCGACTCGATCTTCAGGCTCAGGCGTATGGCAATGCCGGCCAGCGGGTGGTTTCCGTCGAGCACCACATGCTCCGGATAAATTTCGGTGACCGTGTAGATCAAATCGGATTTGATGTCGGCGCTGCAGCCGGCAGGCAGGGCGGCGCCATCAAATGTCATGCCTTCTTCCAGTTCTGCGGGAAACAGCTTGCGCGGCTCCAGGAAAACGCGGTTTTCGTCGTAGTCGCCAAAAGCGTCTTCGGGCTCCAGGTGCAGAGCCAGGGTGTCTCCCGCGCCATGGCCTTGCAGGCGCTCCTCGATTTTTGCGAGCAGGTCGTCGCCACCCAGCAGAAACTCCACCGGTTCATCGAGTTCGTCAAGGATTTCGCCCAATGTATCTTTCAGCGTCCAGGTCAGGGCAACAACGCATTGCGGGGTGATTTTCATCCGACAATTGTCCCATGGATGTCACTTTAGCCCTTCCCCTGCTTGGCGGTCTGACGCCGCAGCAATTCATGCGCCGCCACTGGCAAAAAAAGCCCTTGCTGGTGCGCCAGGCCATTCCCGGATTCAGGCCGGTGCTGGCCCGCGCTGCGCTTTTTCATCTCGCCGGGCAGGCGCATGTGGAGTCGCGGCTGGTGCAGCAGCAGGCGAAAGGCTGGCGCATGAAACAGGGACCATTCGGGCCGCGCAGCCTGCCGGCTTTGTCGGCGCCGCCGTGGACGCTTCTGGTCCAGGGGGTGGATTTGCATGATGCGCGCGCGCACGCACTGCTGCAAAACTTCCGCTTCATTCCCGATGCCCGGCTGGACGACCTGATGATTTCCTTTGCCACACCGGGCGGGGGCGTGGGGCCGCACTTCGACAGCTACGATGTGTTCCTGCTGCAGGCCAGTGGCCGGCGCCGCTGGAGGATCAGCAAGCAAAAAGACCTGAGCCTGCAGGAAGGGGTGCCTCTGAAAATCCTGCAGAACTTCGAGGCGCAAGAGGAGTTCGTGCTGGAGGCCGGGGACATGCTGTACCTGCCGCCGCGTTATGCGCACGATGGCCTGGCCGAGCCGTGCGTCGGCGCGGATGGCAAGGCGCAGGACTGCATGACCTACTCGATCGGGTTTCGCGCGCCAGGGCGCAGCGAACTGGCCGGCGAACTCCTGCAACGGCTGGCTGATTTTGACGGCGATGCGCAAACCGGCGCTGCTCCGCATCTTTATACCGACCGTGCCCAGCCAGCAACCGCAACGCCGGCGGCCTTGCCATCCGGCCTGCTTGATTTTGCGCAGCAGGCTTTGCACGAGGCCCTGAAAGATCCGCTGGCGCTGGCCTGTGTGCTGGGCGAGTACCTGACCGAGCCCAAGGCTTCGGTGTGGTTCGACGAGCCGCTTGGCTCTTGGGATTCGGACGGCCCGGGCGGGCTCTGGCTTGATCCGCGCAGCCGCATGATGTACGACACCCACCATGTGTTTCTCAACGGTGAGAGTTATCGGGCCAGGGGCGCCGATGCAGCCCTGATGCGCCGCCTTGCAGACCGGCGCAGCCTGTCGGCTGGAGACTTGCGCAAAGCCAGCGAGTCTGCACTGGCCCTGTTGGCGGACTGGTATGAGGCCGGCTGGCTGGTTCAGGCGCCGGCTTGAATCAACCCTTGCATCTCAAAAATGGCAACAACAAACGGGGGCCAAGCCATGAGCAACGATCCGTCTCCTGTACCGCCTTCGCCGCTTTTAGAGGGGCGCTTCGACGGCCGGGCCGAATTTGCCGAACTGGTTCGCCGTGCCTTTGTGGTCGCGGCCGAGCAGGGTTGGCGTGAAATTATTCTGTGCGATGCCAATTTCGAGGACTGGCCGCTCGGCGAGCGTGTCGTGGCGCAGGCGCTCAACGACTGGGCGGCATCGGGCCGCAAACTGACCATGCTGGCCCAGAACTACGATGAGGTGATCCGGCGGCATGCGCGTTTTGTCACCTGGCGCCGCACCTGGTCGCACATCATTGACTGCCGCGGCCATGCCTCAGGGGAACTGCCCAGCGTGTTCTGGAGCCCTGGCTGGGCGTTTGAGCGGCTGGACCTGGTTCACAGCACGGGTGTGGCAGGCTCGGAGGCCGGCCGGCGGGTTGCGCTGAAGGAGCGGCTGGCCGAGAAACTGCTGCGCAGCAGCCCGGCTTTTGCGGCGACCACGCTCGGAATCTAGCCGGCTTTCCCGATGGCCGTTTGACGCCGGATTTGTCAATTCCGGGTTTCTACGTTCGTGAAAACCCGCATATAATTTAGGTCTGGGAAGAAAGAGCTCGAGTCCTTTCTCCCGGTCAAGCAAAACTCGGATCTTGTCGATTTGAGTTTTTTTTTGACGATTTCCGGAAATTGTTTTTCTCATTCATCTCAAGGATCATCCAAATGAACAAGTCCCTCGCTCTGGCAGCTATCGTTGCTGCTGTTGCCCTCGCTGCCTGCGGTAAAAAAGAAGAAGTCGTTGCTCCCGCAGCGGCACCAGCGCCCATGGCTGCTCCAGCACCTGTGGCTGCTCCTGCACCAGCTGCTGACGCTTCTGCTCCTGCTGCTGCTGCTTCCGCACCAGCCGCCGGCACCACTGCTGCTCCTATCGATGCTGGCGCTGGCGCTGGCACGGCTACCAGCGGCACTGGCGAGAAGAAGTAAGCTTCTACTCTCGGGTTCTCCCGATTAAAAAGCCGCCTTTGGGCGGCTTTTTTCATGGGCGCTTGGTGCGGCGTACGGGCTTACAGCGCGAGCCAGGGTGTGCCGCTGCCGGCATCGGCCACCACAATATCGCTGCTGAGGCACCCCAAGGCCTCAGACAGCAGTTGTTGCGCCAGGGCCGGCCGGTTGTTTTGTTGGCTCAGGTGGGCGGCCACAAGATGCTTCAGGCCGGCATGGCACACGCTGCGGGCGATGTGCGCGGCCGCCTGGTTCGACAAATGACCGAACTGGCCGCCGACACGCTGCTTCAGGAAAAATGGATAACTCGATGCTTCCAGCATTTCGCTGTCGTGGTTGGATTCGAGAATCAGTGCGTTGCACGACTGAAGGTGGCCCAGCACATGTGCGGTGGCATGGCCGAGGTCGGTCAGAATGCCCAGCTTGAAGGCGCCGTCGGTACAGGTCAACTGCAAGGGTTCGCGGGCGTCATGTGGAACGGTGAACGGCGTGACCTGCAGGCCTCCCAGATCAATGGCGACGCCGTCCTGGGCAATCCGCAACCAGCCTTCAAAGTCAGGTCTGTCGAGTGCGCTGTAGGTGCCCAAGCTCATCCACACGGGTACCCCATGGCGCAACGCGAACTGCCGCGCGCAACCAATGTGGTCACTGTGTTCGTGGGTGATAAAAATGGCGTTGATGTCGCTGCTGGTCAGGCCGGCCTCGGCCAGCCGTAGCGAAAGCTGCCGGATGCCCAGCCCGCAATCGACCAACAAGCGAAACGCGGGCTGGCCACCGGCCTCGATCAAGGTGGCGTTGCCCGTGCTGCCGCTGCCCAGGCTTTTAAATCGCAACACCTCGGCGCGAACTCCTGAACTTACTTCAGGTCGTCCGCAATCACCTGCACAATGCGCCGGGCGTTGGCCGAAGCATCAGGTGTGCCTTGCTCGTTGAGAACGGATACGGTGGTTGCCTCGGCCTGGCTGCGCACGGAAATGCGGTACTTCAGAGGAGGAATGACAGCTGGTGAGCTGAACATCTTGGCGAAGAAACCCGGCTCCTTTTTGTCTGCAGTGGGTTCGACGTAACGCACGAAATAAGTGCCTTGGGCGCGGTCGCGGTCTTCGACGGTGAAGCCGGTGCGGTCCAATGCCAGCCCGACCCTGCGCCAGGCGCGCTCGAAACCTTCATCAATCTGCACGACCGGCACGTTGTCGACATTGGCGACCCGCGCGGTTTGGCGGCTTGTGCCGCTGGCGACCAGGGCTTTGGATTGTTCCTGTGACACGCCCAGTTTGACCATCAGGCGGCGCAGGAACTCCGCCTCAAGTTCCGGGTCGGCCGGACGCGGCTGCCAGACCGTGCTTTCGCCTGACTTGACAGGACCCGTGGTGCGGCTTTCCTGAACGGTTTCGACCATGCCGCGGTGGCTGATGTAAATCTCGGTGCCGCCCGTGGGCGTGCGTTCCAGACGGGTGCGGAACTTGTCGCGCTCGCCGGTGGAGTACAGGCTGTCGAGCAGTTTGCCCAAGGTGGCACGCACAAAATCCTGGGGCAGCTTGGCACGATTTTCCGCATAGTCGGTTTCCATGATGCCCAGATTTTCCTGGTCCAGGGTCATCAGGAAGCCGCTCTCTTGCCAGAACTCGCGCACCGGGGCCCACAACTTGTCGGCAGGGCGGTTGACCACCAGCCAGCGCTGGCTGCCCGCGCGTTCGATGCGCACATCACCCACCGAGGTCGCCGCCGTGGGCACGGACTGCGTGGTCTGGCCGACCTGGTAGCCGCTGGCGGTGACAGCGGTGCCCGGCACCACATAACGTGTGTCGCGCGACAACTGGGTCAGGTCCGGCGGCACGTCCAGTGAAGCGCCTTTGGTGGCGGACTTGTAGTCCACCTTGTCGCCCTGCAAGGACTCGCTGATCGTGGAGCAACCCGACAGCACCAGGGTGGTGGCGAGCACCATCATGGGCGCCTGGGGGAATGCGGGACGGGAGGCGGTAGGCGTAGGCAAAGTCTTCTTCACTTGGTTTCCCTTAAAAAATCAGATCAGGCCACACACGCGCAGCGCGTTTTCGACCGTGGCTTCGTTGGCGGTTTCAAGCGGTGTCATGGGCAGGCGCAAGGTGCCGCCGCACAGGCCCATGCGGGCCATGGCCCATTTCACCGGGATCGGGTTGGCCTCGACAAACAGATGTTTGTGCAAAGGCAGAAGCTGAAGCTGGATCTTCATCGCGGCCCGGCTGTCGCCGGCAATCGCCGCGACACACAGCTCATGCATCAGGCGCGGCGCCACATTGGCGGTCACGCTGATGTTGCCCTGGCCGCCGCACAGCATCAGGGCTACCGCGGTCGGATCATCACCCGAGTACACGGCAAAACCGGCCGGCACTTCCTTGATCAGCCACTGCGCGCGTTCGATGTTGCCGGTGGCTTCCTTGATGCCGACAATGCCGGGAACCTGTGCCAGGCGCAGCACGGTGGCATGCAGCATGTCGGCGACGGTGCGGCCGGGCACGTTGTACAGCACCATGGGCAGCTCGACCGCCTCGGCAATTGCCGTGAAATGGCGGTACTGGCCTTCCTGGGTCGGCTTGTTGTAGTAGGGCACGACCTGCAGCTGGCAGTCGGCGCCGACTTTTTTGGCGAAGCGCGCGAGATCGATGGCTTCCGATGTCGAATTGGCGCCGCAGCCGGCCATCACGGGTACACGGCCTTTGGCCTGCTCGACGGAGACGCGGATGATCTCGCAGTGTTCTTCGACATTGACGGTCGGCGATTCGCCGGTGGTGCCGACCACGCCGATGCAATCGGTGCCCTCGGCAATGTGCCAGTCCACCAGCTTGCGCAAAGTCGGGTAGTCAACGCTGCCGTCTTCATGCAGGGGGGTGGCCAGTGCAACAATGCTTCCGGTAATGGTGTTCATGTCTGTGTGTCAGTTGAAGGGCCCGGCCTGCCGGTTCCGGCCGGGAAATGGCTGGTTCTGCATTCTACCCAGTGACTGTGGAGAATTCGGGCGGTCTGGCAAGCGGGTAACGTGGGACTGCTGCCGGCGATGACGGTTCCCTGAGCGCCGCGATCCGCTGTGTAAAGCGAGCGGGTGCGTCCTGGTACCCATCTTCAAACGCCACGACGCGCAAGCCGCTGCACACTTCCAGCAACTCGCCAGGGCGCAGCAGGAAGTCAGGCCGCGAGGGTTTGCCGACAGTTTCGTTGCCTTGCGCAAAGGTTTCGTAGATCAGCACGCCGCCGGAGGCCAGGCTGTCCAGCAGTACCGGCATCAGCGGGCGCCACAGGTAGTTGGTCACGACCACGGCGTCGAAACGGCGGCCGGCAAACGGCCACGGTCCGGCCTCGATGTCGGCGACCACCTTCTCGCAGGCGTCCTCCGGAATTGCTATCGAATCGATAGCTGCTTGCTCCCGATCCACGAGGGCCAGAGGGTGATTTCGCTTGTAAAACCAGTACGCATGGCGGCCCTGGCCGCAGGCGACGTCCAGCACCGTTCCGCCGGGCCGGACCAGGTGCGACCAGCGCTGCACCCAGTCTGAAGGCGCTTCGCTGCCGTGCGGGCTCAGGCTCGGGGCTGGTGTGCTCACTTTGGCTTGACCTCGTCCTTCAGTGCGGCCAAGGCCATGTTTTCGACCGCGCCAGGTGCCAGCAGCTTGAGCCAGCGGCCGAGCCGGCCTTTGGCCGTCATCACCACCTCGCGCTCGCGGCGCTCCATGCCTTCGATGATCAGGCGGGCGCATTCTTCCACGCTCATGGCGCCGTCTTCCTTGAGCCCGCTGCTGCCGGCTGGCGCGCCGGCGGCATTGAAGCCGCGATGCCGGATTTGTGTGGCGACCACGCCGGGGTAGGCGGTGGTGACGCTGACGCCGGCGCTTTTCATCTCCGCGCGAAGCGCCTCAAAAAAACCGGTCATCGCAAACTTGGTGGCGCTGTAGGCGGTACGGCCCGGCACACCGACCATGCCTGCCAGGCTGGAGACCGCGACGATGCGGCCCCGGCTTTCCTTGAGAGCGGGCAGGGCCGCGTGGGTGCACCAGACGCTGCCCCACAGGTTGATTCTCATGAGCTGCTCGTACCAGCCGAGGTCTTCCGCCCTGACCTCGGCAAACAGCGCCTGTGCCGACATGCCGGCATTGTTGATCAGCGCGTCGATGCGGCCGAAACGGGTCAGCGCTGCTGCGATCAGCGCGGTGCACTGGGCTTGTTCGGACACATCGGTGCGGACCACCAGCGCGGCGGCGCCGCTTTCCTGGCATGACGCGGCCACGGCCTGTAGTGCCGCCTCGTTGCGTGCGGCCAGCACCAGCGAAAGCTGCGCGCCGTGGCGCTGCGCGAGCTGGCGCGCCATTTCGGCGCCTATGCCTTCGGAGGCGCCCGTGATCACGATGGTTTTCATGCCGCTGTCTCCTGCTTCCTTTTTTGGAGACGCAAGCCTACCACCCCGGTTGTCTGGAGCGAGCCTAGAAGCAGGCCCAGATCTGATCAGCCAGGGTCCGCAGGAAATCGGGCCGGGTGTAGAGCGCAAACACGCCCACGCCGGCCGCGACAGCCAGTGTGTAAAGGGCGAGTTTGCGGGCCATCTCAGGCGCCTTGCGGCAGGGTGGCGGGCCGCGGCCGCTGGATGGCGGTCTCGCGCACCGGCAGGTTCACCAGTGCCGCGAACACGCCCAGCGCGATGGCGATGTACCAGACGATGTCGTAGCTGCCGGTGCGGTCATACAGGTAGCCGCCCAGCCAGACCCCGAGGAAGGAGCCGATCTGGTGGCTGAAAAACACAAAGCCGCTGAGCATGGACAGGTGCTGGATGCCGAAAATCTGCGCGACCACCGCGTTGGTCGGCGGGATGGTCGACAGCCAGAGCAGCCCCATCAGGCTGGCGAAGATGTAGACGCTGAGGGGGCTCAACGGTGCGGCCAGAAAAACGGCAATCACCACGGCCCGCGCAAAGTAGATGAAGGCCAGGATGTTTTTCTTGGACAGGCGCTGGCCCAGGGTGCCGGCGGCGTAGGTGCCGAACACATTGAACAGGCCGATCAGCGCCAGCGCGTAGCTGGCGACCTCCGGCGACAGGCCCTTGTCGCGCAGGTAGCTGGGCATGTGCACACCAATGAAGACGACCTGGAAGCCGCAGACAAAATAACCGGCCATCAGGAGCTGGAAACTCGGGTACTTGAAGGCTTCCTTGAGCGCCTGGAAAATGGTCTGCTCGCGCGGCGGCGCCTGGCCGGGCCCGAAACGGGTTTCACGCAGGCCGAAGGCCAAGGGGGCAATCAGCAGCACTGCGGCGCTGAGCACCAGCAGGGCTTCCTTCCAGCCCAGGCCGCTGATCAGGAAACCCTCGACCGGCACCATCAGGAACTGCCCGAAGGAGCCGGCCGCAGCGGCCACGCCCATGGCCCAGGAGCGTTTCTCGGCCGGGATGTTGCGCCCGATCACGCCGTAGATCACGGCATAGGTGGTGCCCGCCTGCGCTGCGCCGATCAGGATACCGGCGGTCAGGGTGAACATCAGGCCGGTGGTTGACAGCGCCATGCCGATCAGGCCCAACGCATACAACACGGCGCCGCCGATGATCACGCGGAAGGCGCCGAAGCGGTCGGCCAGCATGCCGGCAAAAATGCCGAAAACGCCCCAGGACAGGTTTTGCACCGCAATCGCCAGCGCAAAGGTCTGGCGGGTCCAGCCCTGTTCCTGGGTGATGGGAAGCAACCAGAGGCCGAAACCGTGGCGTATGCCCATGGACAGAGTCACGATGATGGCGCCGCACAGCAGCACCTGGGTCATGGAGAGATTGCGCGTGGTCGATTGCATCCCATGAATGTAACCAGAAGGGCCTTTTTCTGCTTTCCGAAGTTTTCACGGCTTTGATGAGAAAGGCGCATGAATGTGCAGGAGTCGACGTTCGGGCTGTATATTCATCCAGTTGTAAAATCCTGCCGGACTACAATCAGCGCTCCCATGGCGACCAAACTACCCAACGACTA
>JAZKGR010000065.1:0-8003 GCA_040385775.1 Pseudomonadota bacterium | reverse complement strand
CTTCTCTCGCCCAGCGGGGCGAGGGAAGGGCGGGGGGTTGGGAGTGGGGAGTTCAGCCCTGCTGTCTTTGGCGCACCCGAGCGCTTGGGCTTGCCAAAAACCTGTTGGCCGGGCAACCCCCGGCTCGTTGGCGAACCACGATGCGAATTAATCCAACATGGATCCCGGATCAAGTCCGGGATGACTGGCGAAGCGTTTGCTCAGTCCGCAGCCGGCTCAACAGGCGGCTGCAGCGGCAAACGCACCGTGAACACCGACCCCTCACCCGGCTGGCTTTTCACCGTGATGCTGCCGCCGTGTGCCTGTACCAGCTGGTGCGTGATGTACAAGCCCAAGCCCAGGCCGCCGGTCTTGTCGCCTTCATGCGAAACGGCGCGTTCGAACTGGCCGAAGATACGCTTCTGGTCGGCTCCGGAAATGCCGCGGCCGCCGTCGCGCACGTCGATGCGCACCCCCTCGTCCAGCGGCGTCATGCGCACATCGACCGGTTTGCCCTCGCCGTAACGCAGCGCATTGGTCAGCAGGTTGATGACCACCTGTTCGATGCGGAACTCGTCCCAGAAGCCGATGACCGGCTGCTCGGCATGCAGCGAGATGCTGCAGCCGCTGGATGCCGCCTGGTGGGCCAGGTTGCCAATCACGCGCTCGAGCAGCACCGGCAGGTTGACCTCGCTGGGGCGTATCGACAGGCGGTTGTTGCGCAGCCGGGTCACGTCCAGCATGTCGTCGATCAGGCGCACCATGTTCTGCACTTGCAGCTTGTCGCGCGCCACCATCTTCTGCAGGTAGGCGGCATCAAAAATTGCGGTGTTGCCGCGGTCCAGCTGCATCTTGCGCAACTGCGCTTCAAGAAAAAGCGTATTGAGTGGCGTGCGCAGCTCGTGCGCCACCATGGACATGAAGTCGTCGCGCATGCGCACCGCGTTCTGCAGCTCGCCCTGAGCCTGCTGCAGCTCCTGCACCAGCATTTCCTGCTCCTGGCGGCTTTTCTCAAGTGCCTGCACCTGGCGCCGCGTTTCATTGCGCTGCAGGTAGAGCTCGACAAACACGTTGACCTTGCTCTTGACCGCCTCGATGTCCAGCGGTTTGTACAAAAAGTCGACCGCGCCGGTTTCATAACCCTTGAAGGCGTAGTTGGATTCCTTGCCGGCCGCCGTGACAAACACGATGGGGACGTGGCGGGTTTTTTCGGTGCTGCGCATCATCTCGGCGAGCTCGAAGCCGTTCATGCCGGGCATCTGCACATCGAGGATGGCCAGCGCAAAGTCGTGCTCGAGCAGCAGGTTCAGTGCGTCTTCGCCGCGCGAGGCCTGGAAGATGATGCGGTTGTCCTGGCGGATCAGCGCCTCGAGTGCCAGCAGGTTCTCGGGCAGGTCGTCCACGATCAGGATCTTGGCGCTGTGGGGGTTCAGCATGAATATTGGTCCAGTTCAAGAAGCAGGTTGCGGATGCCGGACAGCGGCAGGATAAAACTGGGCTGCAGTTTGCGGATGGCTGCTTCGGGCATGGTGGGCACCTGGGCTTCTTCCGGGTCCTGAACCACGGTGATGCCGCCCTGGCGCTTGATTTTTGACAGGCCGGCGGCGCCGTCGTAGTTGGCTCCGGTCAGCAGGATGCCGGCCAGTTCGGCGCCGTAGGCATCGGCGGCCGACTCCATCAGCACGTCGATGGAAGGGCGTGAAAAATGCACCGGCGCCTCGCAACTCAGCGCGAAGGAGTGATCGGTTTCCACCAGCAGGTGGTAGCCCGAGCCCGCGAAATACAGCGTGGCCGGCGCCACCGATTCCTTGTCGCAGGCCTCGCGCACGGCAATCGGCAAGCGGTGCTGGAAGATCTCGGCGAGACGGCTATCGCGGTCGGGCGGCAGATGCAGCACCGCGATGATGGGCAGGCGGAAATCCGCCGGAAGGCCGGTCAGCAGGTTGAGCAGCGCCTCGACGCCGCCGGCGGACGCGCCTATCACCACGGCGCGGACCGGGTGGTGTGTGACGGTGGACTCGGTACGGCTCACGGTGCACCTACAGCTTGCGGAAAATCCGCTCGGGCTTGAGCACCGGCTCGAAGCGTGTGGCATAGGCCGAGAAGTCGATGCTTTCCTTGCTGCCCAGGCCCATGAAGCCGCGGCGGCTCAGGGAATCGTGAAACAGGCCCAGCGCGCGGTCCTGCAGCTTCTTGTTGAAGTAGATCAGCACATTGCGGCACAGCACCAGCTGGGTTTCGGAAAACACGCTGTCGGTGGCCAGGCTGTGGTCGGCGAAGGTGATGTTATCGCGCAGCGACTTGTCGAAAATCGCGGCATCGTAGGCGGCGGTGTAGTAGTCAGAAAACGCGCGCAGGCCGCCGGCCTTCTGGTAGTTGGCGGTGTGGCCCTGGATGCTGCCCATCGAAAAAATGCCCTGGCGGGCCTTGTCCAGCGAAGCCGGGTTGATGTCGGTGGCGTAGATCAGCGCGCGGTCCAGCAGGCCTTCTTCCCTGAGCAGGATGGCCAGCGAATAGACCTCTTCGCCGGTGCTGCAGCCGGCGATCCAGACCTTGAACGAGGGATAGGTGCGCAGCACCGGGATCACCTGCTGGCGCAGCGCCATGAAGAAGCCCGGATCGCGGAACATCTCGCTGACCGGAATCGTCAGGTACTGCAGCAGCTGGTTGAACATGGTCGGGTCGTGCAGCACCCGCGCCTGCAGCGCCGAGATGCTGGGGCAATCGAGTTGCGACAGCGCATGCAGCACCCGGCGCTTTTGCGAGGCGCCGGAATAGTCGCGGAAGTCGTAGCTGTATTTGAGGTAAATCGCCTCCATCAGCAGCGGCAGCTCGATCTCGATGTTGCTGGGCGCCGGTGCGGCGGCCCCCCCTGCGCGTTTGGGCATCAGACGCGTTCCAGTGCGGGCATCCAGACGCGCAGCAGCGACATCAGGCGGTCCAGGTCCAGCGGCTTGGCCAGGTAGTCGTTGGTGCCGGCGGCCAGGCACTGGTCCTGGTCGTCCTTCATGGCCTTGGCGGTGACGGCGATGATGGGCAGCTTCTGGAAGCGCGGGTCGCGGCGTATGCGGCGCGTGGCCTCCAGGCCGTCCATGCCCGGCATCATCACGTCCATCAGCACCAGGTCGATGTCGCTGATCTCGTCGAGCTTGCTGATGGCCTCGAAGCCGTTGCGGCCCACCTCGACCTGCACACCCTTTTGCTCCAGCGCGCTGGTCAGCGCGAAGATGTTCCGCACATCGTCGTCGACCACCAGGATCTTGCGGCCCTCGAACACGCGGTCGCGGCTGCGCGAGGTCTGCAGCATGCTCTGCCGCTCGGCCGACAGTTCGGACTCGACCTTGTGCAGGAACAGCGTCACCTCGTCGAGCAGGCGCTCCGGCGAACGCGCGCCCTTGATGATGATGGAGCGCGAGTAGCGCAGCAGGTCGGTTTCTTCCTCGCGCGTCAGGTTGCGGCCGGTGTAGACAATCACCGGCGGGAAGGAGCAGATGTCCTCGGTGGACATGCGCCTGAGCAGCTCGTTGCCCTGGATGTCGGGCAACTTGAGGTCGATGATCATGCAGTCGAAAATCGTCGTGCCCAGCAGTGCCAGCGCCTCGGCGCCGGTCTCGACGGCGGTGATCTCCACGTCGTCGTCGCCGATCAGCTGCGTCACGCTGTCGCGCTGCCGCGCATCGTCCTCGACCAGCAGCACGCGCTTGACCTTCTGCGTGAGTTTGTCTTCGAGCTTTTTGAACACTTCCTTGAGCTGTTCGCGCGTGGTCGGCTTGATCGCATAACCGATCGCGCCCAGCTGCAGCGCGGCTTCGGTGCGTTCCTGGGCGGACACCACATGCACCGGGATGTGCCGCGTTTTCGGGTTTTCCTTGAGCCGCTGCAGCACCGACAGGCCGGAGCGGTCGGGCAGGTTCATGTCGAGCAGGATGGCATCGGGCAGAAATTGCGTGGCCAGTGAAAACCCGTCTTCGGCGCCGTGCGCAATCAGGCAGCCGTACTGCAGCTCGTGCGCCAGGTCGTAGAGGATGCTGGCAAACGCCGGGTCGTCCTCGATGGCCAGCACCAGGCGGCCGCCGGGCGCCTTGTGGCGGTCGTCGGGAAACACCGGCACCGACACCGGTATCGAGGCCGGCAGGGTGGCGGGTGCTTGCGCGCTGCGCACCGGCGCTACGGCCTGAGGCGGCAGGTCGGGCTGGCGCCACTGCTGCGGCAACACCAGCGTGAAGGTGCTGCCCTGGCCTTCCGCACTTTTGACGCTGATGCTGCCGCCCAGCAGCGCCGCCAGGTCGCGCGAGATCGACAGGCCCAGGCCGGTGCCGCCGTAACGCCGGCTGGTGGTGCCGTCGGCCTGCTGGAAGGCCTCGAAAATAAGCTGCTGCTGGTCGCTGCGGATGCCGATGCCGGAGTCCTGCACCGCAAAGGAAAGCTGGCCGTCCTTGCCGGAAATGTCCAAGCTGACCTTGCCGGTCTCGGTGAACTTGAGGGCATTGGACAGCAGGTTTTTCAGGACCTGCTCGACCCGCTGGCGGTCGCTGAAGAAGGTCGCCGGTGTGCCGGCCTCGACGGTGACATCAAAAGCCAGCTTTTTCTGGCCGGCCAGCGGCGAGAAAGTGGATTTCAATGAGTCCGCAAGTTTTCCCACCGTGATGTCCTCGGGCGAGAGCTCGAGCTTGCCGGCCTCGACCTTGGAGATGTCCAGGATGTCGTTGATCAGGTTGAGCAGGTCGTTGCCGGCCGAGTAGATCGACTGCGCGAACTTGACCTGTTCCTCGTTGAGGTTGCCCTTGGGGTTGTCCGACAGCAGCTTGGCCAGAATCAGCGAGCTGTTGAGCGGCGTGCGCAGCTCATGCGACATGTTGGCCAGGAACTCGGACTTGTAGCGGCTGGCGCGTGTGAGTTCGGCCGCACGGTCTTCCAGCGCCACCTGCGCTTCGTTGAGGGCGCTGTTTTTCTGGTCGAGCTTCAGTGCCTGTTCGGCCAGCTGCTCGTTGGTCTGCTCGAGTTCGGCCTGCTGGTTTTCCAGGTTGGCCTGCGACTCCTTGAGCACGCGCGACTGCTCCTCAAGCTCTTCGTTGGCGGTGCGCAGCTCTTCCTGCTGCACCTGCAGTTCTTCATTGAGCTGCTGGGTTTCGGCCAGCAGGTTCTGCACCCGCTCGCGCACCAGCGCACCATGGATGGCGGTGCCTATGCTGCCGGCCACCAGTTTGACGAATTCGATGTCGCGCTTGCCGAGTGCGCGCAAAAAGGCCAGCTCGGCCACGCCGTTGACCTGGCCGTCATGCACCACCGGTACGATCAGCACATGGCGCGGCGCGGTCTGGCCCAGGCCGGAGGTCACCGTCAGGTAGTTGTCGGGCATCTCGTCGAGCTGCAGTACGCGGTTTTCAAGCGCGGCCTGGCCGACCAGGCCGTCGGCGCTGTAAAACGACTGCGGCTTGTCCTCGATCTCCTTGCTGAAGCCGTAAGCGGCGACACGCTGCAGGCGGCCGCTGTCCTCGCGCACATACAGGGCCGCCACGGCGACGCCCAGGTAGTGCGCCAGGAAATCCAGCGCGCTGCGCCCCACCGGCGACAGCGCTTGCTGGCCGATCATCTGCTCGGCCAGCCGGGTCTGGCCGCTGCGCAGCCAGGCCACTTCCTGCAGCACCTCGGCATCCTCTGCCTGTTGCTTGAGCGCCACCGCGTAGGTTTCCGACAGGCGCAGCAACTCGCGGCGGCCAAAAAAGGCCAGCAGGCCGCTCAGGCCCAGCGTGAAAGCGAGGTAGCCGGCCACGCTCCACTGCGTGGTGCTGCGGGCCTCTTCGCTGCGCTGCTGCAGCAGGCGCTGCTCCATCACGATAAAGCCGTTGAACTCGCGGCGGATCTCGTCGGTCAGGCCCTTGCCGCGGCCCAGACGGATGTCCTGCTCGTACTCCTGCTTGTTGCGGCGCTTGGTGATGACCTCGCGGGCAAACTCGTTCCACTGGTTTTGCAGGCCCTCGATGCGTTTGAGCCGGTCCACCTGCGCCGGGTTGTCGCCGACCAGGACCTTGAGCCCGCCCAGCTCGGTCATCATGCGGGAGCGGGCGATTTCGTAGGGCTGCAGGAAGCTTTCGTCGCCGGTGATCAGGAAGCCGCGCATGCCGGTCTCCATGTCGATGCTCAGCTTGGCGGTTTCATTGGCGTTGCCGATGACGCGCTGGGAGTGGTCGACCCAGTTCAGGGTCGACAGCAGGAAAAAGATCAGGCCGACAAAAATCAGCGCGCTGAGGGCGCCTATGCCCAGCGGCAAGCTGATGTTGCGCTTGAGGATGTTGCGGAAATTTTCCTGGTCGATGGAAGCGGTGCCGGTCATCGGGATCCTCTGATAACGCTCAAAAAGCGTCAAGTTTGCCCCAAAACCGGCCTTCTTCTTGTAGGCGCTTATCCCGTCAGGAAATTTTCAACCAGGGCGGCCAGCTGTTCCGGCTGGTCATGGTGCAGCATGTGGCCGGCGTCCTGGACCACGGCGGTGGCCAGTTGCGGCACCGTTTTGAGCCGCTCGTGGTACTCGGCCAGCGTGTATTTGCCTTGCCACCACTTGCCCAGCGAATCGTCGGAGGCTTCAACGGCCAGCGTCGGCGCGCTGATGCAGCGGTAAATCTCCAGCACCTCGTCGACGCGGTAGAGCTGCGCGTTGGTGATCTTGTGGGCCGCATCGCCCAGGATGTTCCACTGGCCTGCGGCATCCGGGGCGGCCCAGTGCTGCGCCAGCCAGTCGGCCTTGTCCTGCGTCAAGCGCGGGTTGGTGCGCATCAGACGCCGGGCCACGCCGTCGGCGTCCTTGTAGGGCTTGAGCGCCATTTCGCCCTTGTGCAGGCTTTTGAGCTCGTCCATCCACTTGGCGAAGCGGCCGGGCGCCTGGCTGGCCCGCGTGGCCGGCATGCCAAAACCTTCGAGGTTGACCAGCTTGCGGATGCGGTCCGGGCGCACGCCGGCGTAGAGCATGGCGACATTGCCGCCCATGCTGTGGCCGACCAGATCCACCGGCTGCTCGCCGGCGTAGTGGTCGAGCAGGAAGTCCAGGTCGGCCAGGTAGTCGGGAAACCAGAAGTTGTCGGCGCCTGCCGAGCCGGTTTTGCCGTAGCCCCGCCAGTCGGGCGCGATGATGCTGCGGCCTTCGACAAACGCGTCGGACAGGGCGTCGACCACAAACTGGTAAGAAGCCGATACGTCCATCCAGCCATGCACCAGGACAAGTGGCGCAAGGGTGCTGGAGGCCTCGCCCCAGTGGCGCACGTGGTAATCAATGCCGCGTATAGGGACTAACTCGCTGCGGGAGATATGTTTTTCTTTGTACATTGGGGTGATGATAAAGAGACTTGCACCGCAAAACAGTCAAGGCAGGGACATCGCTGCCGCACCGCCACCCGATTTTTACGCCGCCCTGCACAGCACTTTCCGCTGGCAGGTTGACCAGCACTTCAACATTGCCGAAGTCTGTTGCCGGCGCTGGGCGCAGGCCGATGGCGGCAAAAATGCTATCAAAAGAGTAGCTATCCGCGCCCACCAGACGGCGGCTGAGACCACTTTTTATACTTACTTGCAGCTTCAGCAGGCGGCCGACGCACTGAGCCACGCACTCGTGGCGCTGGGCGTCAAGCGCGGCGACCGGGTTGCGATTGTGATGCCGCAGCGTTTTGAAACCGCCGTGGCTTACATGGCGGTGTTCCAGATCGGCGCGGTGGCCATGCCGCTGTCCATGCTGTTCGGGCCGGAGGCGCTGGAATACCGGCTACAGGACAGCGAGGCGGTGCTTGCGATTTGCGACGAAAGCTCCATGGACAACCTGCAGGCGGTGCGCAAGCGCTGTCCGGCCCTGCACACGGTGATGGCCGCCGGTGCGGCGGCGGGGCAGGGCGATGTGGATTACGAAGCCGCTTTGGCCGGGCAGCCACGGCCTTTTGACATGGTGAAGACAAAAGCCGACGACGCCGCCATATTGATTTACACCAGCGGCACCACCGGCCCACCCAAAGGCGCACTGCTGGCGCACCGCGCGCTGA
>JAZKGR010000064.1:0-9022 GCA_040385775.1 Pseudomonadota bacterium | reverse complement strand
TTCCTGTCCTGGAACTGGTTGCCGCTGCTGCCGATTTTTGTCGTGTATTTCATCTCCGGCCTGGCCGAGACCAACCGCCACCCGTTCGACGTGGTGGAAGGCGAGTCCGAAATCGTCGCTGGCCACATGGTCGAATACTCGGGCATGTCGTTTGCCATGTTCTTCCTGGCCGAATACGCCAACATGTGGCTGGTGGCCATTCTGGCCGTCATCCTGTTCCTCGGTGGCTGGCTGCCTCCGTTCGAATTCCTGTCCTTCATTCCTGGCTGGATCTGGCTGGGCGCCAAGACCTTTGTGGTCGTGACCATGTTCCTGTGGGTGCGCGCCACCTTCCCGCGTTTCCGTTACGACCAGATCATGCGTTTGGGCTGGAAGATCTTCATTCCCGTGACGCTGGTCTGGCTGGTCGTCGTCGGCGCCTGGATGCAGACCCCTTACAACATCTGGAAGTGATCATGCGCCCCCACGTTCACTCACTTCGTGTAGCTCTCAGGAAATCATCATGAGTGCAGTTGCCTCCGTCAAAGACTTTGTTTCCAGCTTCATGTTGACCGAGCTGTTCAAGGGCATGGCCCTGACCGGCAAGTACATGTTCAGCCGCAAGATCACGATCCAGTTCCCGGAAGAAAAAACACCGCTGAGCCCGCGCTTTCGCGGTCTGCACGCACTGCGCCGTTATGAAAACGGCGAGGAGCGCTGCATCGCCTGCAAGCTCTGCGAAGCCGTGTGCCCGGCCATGGCCATCACCATCGAGTCTGACGTGCGTGAAGACGGCAGCCGCCGCACCTCGCGTTATGACATCGACCTGACCAAATGCATCTTCTGCGGCTTCTGCGAAGAAAGCTGCCCGGTGGACTCCATCGTTGAAACACACATCTTTGAATACCACGGCGAAAAACGCGGCGACCTGTACTTCACCAAGGACATGCTGCTGGCCGTGGGCGACCGTTACGAAAAAGAAATTGCAGCCGCCCGCGCTGTCGATGCCAAGTACCGCTGAACAACCCAGACAGATGCTGGCTCAAGAAAGATTTGCAGAACATGGACGCTAGAACAGGTCTCTTTTATGTCTTCGCTTTGGTGCTGCTGTTTGCGGCATTCAAGGTGATCACCGCGCGCAACCCGGTGCATGCCGCCTTGTACCTGGTGCTGGCTTTTTTCCAGGCTGCGGCCGTCTGGATACTGCTGAAGGCCGAATTCCTGGCCATCACGCTGGTGCTGGTGTATGTCGGCGCGGTGATGGTGCTTTTCCTGTTCGTCGTGATGATGCTTGACGTCAACATGGATGGCGTGCGCAAGAACTTCTGGAAGCATTTCCCGCTCGCCGCCACCGTCGGCACCTTGATCGCCCTCGAGATGGCGGCCGTGCTGATCGGTGGCTTCCGCCCGAGTCAGGAGCCCAAGGCGGCTCTCGCCGTGGCCGGCCAGGCGGTGGAGCAGTTCTCCAACACCAAAGAGCTTGGCAAGGTGCTGTATTCCGAATACCTCTACCCCCTTGAAATCGCAGCTGTGATCCTGCTGGTGGCCATCATTGCCGCGATTGCGCTGACCCTGCGCGAGCGCAAGGACTCCAAGTACATCAACCCGGCAGACCAGATTCGCGTCAAGAGCGCTGATCGCGTCAGCCTTGTAAAAATCCAGCCAACGGTGGCCGCACCGGTGGTCACAGCCACAGAGGACAAAGCATGATGGTCACGCTGGGACACTTCCTGACCCTGGGCGCCATCCTGTTCGCCCTGTCGGTGATCGGCATCTTCCTGAACCGGAAAAACCTGATCGTGCTGCTCATGGCTATCGAGCTGATGCTGCTGGCCGTCAACATGAACTTCGTGGCCTTCTCGTATTACCTCAACGACATGGCCGGCCAGATTTTCGTGTTTTTCATCCTGACCGTGGCGGCTGCCGAATCCGCGATCGGCCTGGCCATCCTCGTGCTGCTGTTCCGCAACAAGTCCAGCATCAACGTCGACGAACTCAACACGCTCAAGGGATAGACATGAGCCCCCACGCTTCTCACTTCGTGTACACGCTGCCCCCCGAGGGGGCGCAACCCGCCCTTGGGGCGGCCCTACGGGCGGTTAAACAATGAGCCAAACCCTTTCGGCTACAACTCTTCTGGCGGTACCCCTGGCGCCCCTGGCGGGCGCCTTGCTGGCCGGCATTTTCGGCACTACCTTCGGCGGCAACTGGATAGGCCGCCGCCTGTCGCACACGCTGACCATTCTCGGCGTGCTGGTGGCCTTTGTGATTTCCGCGATGACGCTCAAAAGCGTGGCGATCGACGGCGCGCGCTTCAACGAGACGCTCTACACCTGGATGGTGGTCGGCGGGCTGAAGATGGAAATCGGCTTCCTTGTCGATGGCCTGACCGCCATGATGATGTGCGTCGTGACGTTTGTGTCGCTGATGGTGCACATCTACACCATCGGCTACATGGAAGAGGACGAGGGCTACAACCGTTTCTTTGCCTACATCTCGCTGTTCACCTTCTCGATGCTGATGCTGGTGATGAGCAACAACATGCTGCAGCTGTTTTTCGGCTGGGAAGCGGTGGGCCTGGTGTCCTACCTCCTGATCGGCTTCTGGTTCAACAAGCCGACCGCGATCTTTGCCAACATGAAGGCCTTCCTGGTCAACCGCGTCGGCGACTTTGGCTTCATCCTCGGTATCGGCCTGCTGGCCGCCTACGCCGGCACTCTGAACTACACGGAAGTGTTTGCCAAGTCAGGTGAGATTGCCGCGCTGAGCCTGCCCGGCACCGACTGGATGCTGATCACCGTGATCTGCATCTGCCTTTTCATAGGCGCCATGGGCAAGTCGGCGCAGTTTCCGCTGCATGTCTGGTTGCCTGACTCGATGGAAGGTCCGACCCCGATCTCGGCCCTGATCCACGCTGCCACCATGGTGACGGCCGGCATCTTCATGGTGGCGCGCATGTCACCACTGTTCGAGCTCAGCGATACCGCCCTGAGTTTCATCATGGTCATCGGCGCGATCACCGCGTTGTTCATGGGCTTTCTCGGCATCATCCAGAACGACATCAAACGCGTCGTCGCCTACTCGACGCTGTCGCAGCTCGGTTACATGACGGTTGCACTGGGCGCGTCTGCTTACTCGGTTGCTGTCTTCCACCTCATGACACACGCTTTCTTCAAGGCACTGCTGTTTCTTGCCGCGGGCTCGGTCATCATGGGCGTGCACCACAACCAGGACATCCGCTGGATGGGCGGGTTGCGCAAGTACATGCCCATCACCTGGATCACCGCCTTGCTGGGATCTTTGGCGCTGATCGGTACACCGCTGTTCGCAGGTTTTTACTCCAAGGACAGCATCATCGAGGCCGTGCATTTCAGCAACCTGCCGGGCGCCGGGTTTGCCTACTTTGCCGTGCTTGCCGGCGTCTTTGTCACGGCCTTTTATTCCTTCCGCATGTACTTCCTGGTGTTCCATGGCAAGGAGCGGTTTGACCAGAATCCCGATGCCCACCATGATGACCACGGACACGGCCACCATGACGAACACCACGCGCCGCATGAGTCGCCGTGGGTGGTGACTGCGCCGCTGGTCCTGCTGGCGATTCCTTCGGTGGTGATTGGCTTCATGAGCATCGATGCCATGCTGTTTGGGGACTTCCTCAAAGACGCGATCATCGTCAACGCCGACAAACACCCGGCCATGGTCGAGTTGGCCAAAATATTCCATGGTCCGGCGCAAATGGCGCTGCACGGCTTGATGACCGCGCCATTCTGGCTGGCGCTGGCGGGTGTGGCTGCGGCCTATTACATGTACATGGTCAACCCGGCCTTGCCGGCGGCCATCAAGCGCCGGGTCGAACCGCTCTATGCATTGCTCGAGAACAAGTACTACATGGACTGGTTCAATGAAAACGTGCTGGCACGCGGTGCACGCGGGCTCGGTATCGGCCTGTGGAAGGGCGGCGACGAGAAAATGATCGACGGCGCGCTGGTCAATGGCTCCTGGAAACTGGTGGGCTGGGTGTCCAGCATCGTGCGCAAGGTCCAGACCGGCTACATCTACCACTACGCCCTGGCCATGATCGTCGGCATTTTTATCCTGATCAGCTATTTCGCGACCTGGCCGATGATCAAAGAACTGCTCAGCAAATAACGAAGCAGGCTGAATCAATGAAAATCACTGTCACTCATCTGCCCCTTGACGCGCCAGGCGTCGTTACAAATGCGCGCCGGGCATGCGCCCGTCTGTGCTTTGCGCCTAGCCTGGCACGCCCTTGGGCAGCCGCTTGCCAGCGATTTCACCGACTCAGCCTGCTAGAGGAATAACAAAAATGGGATTGTTGAGTCTTGCCATCTGGACGCCGATTTTTTTCGGCGTCGTGCTGCTGGCGCTCGGACGTGACGAGCAGGCGCAAAGTGTGCGCTGGATCGCGCTGATTGGTGCCCTTGTCAGTTTCCTGGTGACCCTGCCGCTGTACAGCGGGTTTGAACTGGGTACGGCCGCGATGCAGTTTGTCGAAAAGGCCGCATGGATTGACCGTTTCGACATCAACTACCACCTCGGCGTGGACGGCATCTCGATGTGGTTTGTGTTGCTGACCGCGTTCATCAACGTGGTCGTGATCATCGCCAGCTGGGAGTCCATCACCAGCCGTGTCAACCAGTACATGGCGGCCTTCCTGATTCTCAGCGGGCTGATGATCGGTGTGTTCACTGCACTCGACGGCATGTTGTTTTACGTGTTCTTCGAGGCGACCCTGATCCCGATGTACCTGATCATCGGCATCTGGGGCGGTCCGCGCAAAATTTACGCCGCCTTCAAGTTTTTCCTCTACACGCTGCTCGGCTCCTTGCTGATGCTGATCGCGTTGATCTTCCTGTACGTCAAGTCCGGCGGCAGTTTCGATCTGGCGACCTGGTACACCTTGCCGCTCAGCGGCACGGCGCAGACTTTCCTGTTCTTCGCGTTTTTTGCGGCCTTTGCCGTCAAGGTGCCGATGTGGCCGGTGCATACCTGGCTGCCCGATGTGCACGTGGAAGCGCCCACCGGCGGCTCCGCCGTGCTGGCGGCCATCATGCTCAAGCTGGGCGCCTACGGCTTCCTGCGCTTTTCGATGCCGATTGCACCTGACGCCGCGCGTGAATGGGCCTGGCTGATGATCGCGCTGTCGCTGATTGCCGTGATCTACGTGGGCTTGGTTGCCATGGTCCAGCAGGACATGAAAAAACTGGTCGCCTATTCGTCGGTGGCCCACATGGGGTTTGTCACGCTGGGCTTTTTCATCTTCAATGACCTCGGTGTGTCCGGCGGCATCGTGCAGATGATCGCCCACGGTTTTGTGTCGGGCGCCATGTTCCTGTGTATCGGTGTGTTGTACGACCGCGTGCACTCGCGCGAGATTGCGAGTTACGGCGGCGTCGTCAACACCATGCCCAAGTTCACTGCGTTTGCGCTGCTGTTTGCCATGGCCAACTGCGGCCTGCCGGCCACGGCCGGTTTTGTTGGCGAGTGGATGGTCATTCTCGGCGCCATCAAGTTCAATTTCTGGATTGGCCTGGCTGCGTCCACCGCCCTGATTTTCGGCGCGGCGTACACGCTGTGGATGTTCAAGCGGGTCTACCTCGGGCCTGTCACCAATGATGACGTCAAGGGCCTGACCGACATCAACAGCCGCGAGTTCCTGATGCTGTCCCTGCTGGCGATTGCCGTGATGGTCATGGGTGTATATCCCAAGCCCTTCACAGATGTGATGGACAGCTCGGTGGCCGGTCTGCTCAAGCATGTCGCCGTCTCCAAGCTCCCCTAAGCAACCCTTCCAAAAGAATTCAGATGATTGACAAACTCAGTTGGATCGCGGTTTACCCGGAGATCGTTTTATTGACGATGGCATCTGTCATCTTGCTGGTGGACCTGGGCGTCAAGAGCCCGCAGCGCACGCTGACCTATGTGCTGACCCTGCTCACGCTGGCCGTGGTTGCCGCGCTGACGGCGGCGTACGCTATCGGCGGCAACACGGTGTACGGCTTCGGCAACATGGTGGTGAGCGACCCCATGGCCAACTGGCTCAAGTGTTTCGCATCAGTCGCCATGATGGTCACCCTGGTCTATGCGCGCCCCTACGCCGCAGACCGCCAGATGCTGCGCGGCGGCGAGATGTTCACGCTGGCCATGTTTGCGCTGCTGGGTATTTTCGTGATGATCTCGGGCCACAACTTCCTGGTGATCTACATGGGCCTGGAGTTGATGACCTTGTGCAGCTACGCACTGGTGGCGCTGCGCCGCGACAACGCGACGGCCACCGAGGCGGCGATGAAGTATTTTGTGCTCGGCGCGCTGGCATCGGGCTTCCTGCTGTATGGCCTGTCGATGATGTACGGCGCCACCGGTTCGCTCGACGTGGGCGAGGTCTACAAAGCCATTGCCAGCCGCCAGGTGAAACACTCGGTGCTGGTGTTCGGGCTGGTCTTCATCGTGGCAGGTCTCGCCTTCAAGCTGGGCGCCGTCCCTTTCCACATGTGGTTGCCCGATGTCTATCAGGGCGCGCCCACCGCCATCACCTTGCTGATCGGCGCGGCACCCCAGCTCGCGGCCTTCGCGATCTGCATCCGTCTGCTGGTGCAGGGCATGCTGCCGCTGGCGATCGACTGGCAGCAGATGCTCGCCATCCTCGCGATAGGCTCACTGATCGTAGGTAACCTGGCGGCCATTGCACAGTCCAATCTCAAGCGCATGCTGGCGTTTTCGACCATCTCGCAAATGGGTTTCCTGCTGCTGGCGCTGCTGGCAGGCGTCGTCAACGGCAACAAGCTCAATGCCGAATTTGCCTATGGCGCGGCCATGTTCTACGTCATCACCTATGTGCTGACCACCCTCGCGGTCTTCGGCATTATTTTGCTGCTCGCACGGGCCGGCCATGAGTCCGAGGAAATCACCGACCTGGCTGGTTTGAACCAGCGCAGCCCGCTGTTTGCCGGTGTCATGGCCGTCTGCATGTTCTCGCTGGCCGGTGTGCCGCCTGTGGTTGGCTTTTATGCCAAGCTGGGCGTCCTGCAGGCGCTGGTGTCCTCGCAGCAAACCCTGTACCTTGTGCTCGCCGTGTTTGCCGTGATGATGTCGCTGGTCGGCGCCTTCTATTACCTGCGTGTGGTCAAGGTCATGTATTTCGATGCCCCCAACCCCGGCATGCCGACCGCCATCGAGGCACCGACAGACGCCCGCGTCGTGTTGTCCATCAACGGTGCGCTGGTGCTGCTGCTCGGCCTCATGCCCGGCGGGCTGATGACCTTGTGCACCCAGGCGATTGCCAGCATCGTGAAATCGCTGGGCGCATGACCCAGACTGCCTCGGTGTGGCTGGTGGTGGCGCTGGCCTTGCTTGCCGCCAATCTGCCTTTCATCAGCAACCGGCTGCTTGCTGTGTTTCCCCTGACCGGCACCAAGATGCTCGCGGTGCGGCTTGGTGAAATGGTGTTCTGGTATTTCGTGGTCGGCGGCATCGGTTTGTTTCTGGAGCAACGGGCCGGGCAGATCGCACCGCAGGGTTGGGAGTTTTATGCGATCACCGCCACGCTGTTCATCACCTTCGCCTTTCCGGGCTTTGTATACCGCTACCTGTTCAAGCACCGTTAGGGTCCATCGCCATGGCGCCCGCTGACACCTCCTCAGCGCCTCCCGGCAAAGCGGACGACGCGCACCTCAAGGAGCACACGCTCACCAGCTGCGAACTGCTCAAAGGGAATTTCCTGCATGCCTTTCGCGACACCGTGCGATTGCCGGACGGCAGCGAGGCGTCGCGCGAGTACGTGCGCCATCCCGGTGCGGTGATGATCATCGCCCAGCTCGATGACGGTCGCCTGGTGCTTGAGCGTCAGTACCGCTACCCGGTGCACGCCGTCATGGTCGAATTCCCGGCCGGCAAGCTCGACGCAGGCGAAGCTTCGCTCGCCTGCGCGAAACGTGAATTGCTTGAAGAAACCGGGTACACCGCACGCCGTTGGGCCAAAGCAGGCGTGATGCACCCCGTGATTTCCTACTCCACCGAATTCATCGACATCTGGTTTGCCAGGGACCTGACCGCCGGCGAGCGCCAGCTCGATGCCGGCGAATTTCTCGATGTTTTCACCGCCAGCCCTGCCGACCTGTTGCAATGGTGCAGCGACGGCCGTGTCACCGACAGCAAGACCCTGACAGGTGCGCTCTGGCTGCAAAACGTCTTGTCCGGCGCATGGGTTCTTGACTGGCATGAAAGCGCCGCCCCCGACAGGGCCTGATAATCAGGTCATGAAAGTCCTCAACCTCCAGTGTTCGCACCAGCACGCCTTTGAAGGCTGGTTTGCATCAGAAGACGACTTTCAGGGCCAACTCGCGCGAGGCCTGGTGACCTGCCCATTGTGCGCGGACCCCGCCGTCCAGAAAATGCCGAGCGCACCCCGTCTCAATCTGGGCGCGCCGGTGCCGGTCCCCGCTGCAAACGCACGGGAGCTGTCGGTGCCGGCTGCCAGCCCCGCCGCCGGTTCACTGCAGGAAGTCGTGCCGCAGGCGGCACCGCCGGGGCCGGCGGAGTTCCTGAAAGCCCTCCGCGAGGTCATGGCCAACACCGAAGACGTGGGCGAACGTTTTGCCGACGAGGCGCGCGCCATGCATTACGGGGACGCGGAGCAGCGCAGCATCCGCGGCCAGGCCAGCCGCGCTGAGGCGATCGATCTGATCGAAGAAGGCATTGAAGTCCTGCCTTTGCCGCTCCCGGCGGCGGTCAAGGAAACGCTTCAATAGCCATCGCACTGACCGCCTGCGGGGCCGTCATCCCGGAATTGATCCGGGATCCATGTTCGAGACCACCACCGTTTGGGCTGAGCCTGTCGAAGCCTTCTTGCTTCGTTTGCTCGAGGCTTGCCAACAAGCCGGGGGTTGCCCGGCGGCAACTCACTTTCTTTTTGCGTCGCCAAAAAGAAAGTAAGCAAAGAAAAAGGCGACCCGATGGTCCGGGTCCCTTCGCTTCGCTGCGGGCAACCTGCGGTGCTCGCCGAAAACGGGGTCGAGCTCGAACT
>JAZKGR010000063.1:0-13938 GCA_040385775.1 Pseudomonadota bacterium | reverse complement strand
CGCTGGCGCTGGGCCTGCTGCTGCTGGCCGTGGTGCTGCTGCTCAATGTGCTGATTGCGCTGGTGCGGCGCTGGCGCGAACGGCACGATGATGACGCGCCGCCGCCTGACCTTGTCAGGCTGCAGCCCCACGGAGGCGACCAATGAACCCGCTGTTCGAGCTGCAGGCCGTGGGCGTCAACTACGGCAAAGTGCAGGCGCTCAAGGCCTGCGGACTGCGCATCCAGGCCGGTGAACGCGTGGCGCTGGTGGGCTCCAACGGCAGTGGCAAAAGCACCTTGCTGCGCACCCTGCACGGCCTGGTGCGGCCCAGCACCGGCAGCCTGCAAGCCGATGCAGCAGCGCGCCAGGCGATGTTGTTCCAGCATCCCTACATGTTGCGCGCCAGTGCCCAGACCAATGTGGCGCTGGGCCTGTGGCTCAAGGGTGTGGCCTGGAAAGAGGCGAAAACGCAGGCGCTGCGCGCGCTCGAACGCGTCGGCCTGCTGGCGCTGGCCCAGCGCAATGCCAAGGCGCTGTCGGGCGGGCAGCAGCAGCGCCTGGCGCTGGCGCGGGCCTGGGCGCTGCGGCCCGATGTGTTGCTGCTCGACGAACCAACGGCCAGCCTGGACCCGGCCGCCAAACGCGAGGTCGAGGCCCTGATGGCCGAATTTGCAGAGGCCGGCATGACGCTGATTTTCAGCAGCCACAACCTCGGCCAGGTCAAGCGCCTGGCCAGCCGCGTGATCTACCTGGAGCAGGGCCGGCTGCTGGCCGACCTGCCCACCCATGATTTTTTCAACGGCCCCTTGCCGCATGAAGCCGAGATTTTTGTCAAAGGAGAACTTGTATGAACCCCATCCCCCTGTTCCCGCATGGTTATGGGTCTTTTAGGGCTCTGGCCCTTGTCCCGCTTGTCTTTATAGCTACTTTTTCGATAGCGCAAACCCAACCCATCGTGATGGCCTCGACGACCTCGACCGAGCAGTCCGGCCTGTTCGGCACCTTGCTGCCGGCCTTCAAGCAGGCCAGCGGCATTGACATCAAGGTGGTGGCGCTGGGCACTGGCCAGGCCATCGACATGGGGCGCCGCGGTGATGCTGATGTGCTGTTTGTGCACGACCAGGTGGCCGAGGAAAAGGTTGTGGCCGAAGGTTTTGCGATCAAGCGTTTCCCGGTCATGTACAACGACTTCGTGCTGGTCGGTCCGGCCGCCGATCCGGCCAAAACCAAAGGCAAGGACATCACCGAGGCTTTGAGAAAACTCAACGCGGCCAACGCCAATTTTGTTTCGCGCGGTGACAAGAGCGGGACCCACGCCGCCGAGCTGCGTTACTGGAAAAACGCCGGGGTGGACAACCCGGCATTCGCCAACTACAAGGCCTGCGGTTGCGGCATGGGCCCGGCGCTGAACATCGGCTCCTCGTCGAACGCCTATGTGCTGACCGATCGCGGCACCTGGCTCAGCTTCAAGAACCGCGGGGATCTGGTGGTGCTGGTCGAGGGTGACACCCGCCTGTTCAACCAGTACGGCGTGATGGTGGTGAACCCGGCCAAACACCCGCAGGTCAAGCTCGCCGAAGCGCAGAAGTTCGTCGACTGGGTGATTTCGCCGGCCGGCCAGGCAGCTATCGCCAGCTACAGGATTGGCGGCGAACAGCTGTTCTTCCCGAACGCCCCTCGCCAGTGAGCGGACCTGGGCGGGTATCCTTCGACAGGCTCAGGACGAACGGTAAATCAGTCGGCGAACGTGGGGGCTAACGCAACAATCCGAGTGCAAACGGCAAACTGAGCATGCCCAGCAGGGTCGACAGCGTGACCAGGCCGGCGACAAACGCGCCGTTGTAACCCATGCGGGCGGCCAGCACATAACAGCTCGAGGCTGTCGGCAGCGCCGAAAACGACAGCAGCACCGTCGTCTGCACCGCAGACAGGCCGAACACCCAGGACAGGCCCAGCGCAATCAGCGGGATGAAGAAGTGGCGGATCGCCAGCAGCGACACCGCCAGGGTCTTGGCCGAGGCCAGCGAGGCGAACTGCATGCCGGCGCCAGCGGCCATCAGGCCCAGTGCCAGCGAGGCCGCGCCTATGCGGGTGACGGTCGGCTCCAGCCAGACCGGCATCTGGAAACCCAGCAGGTTGGCGGCCAGCCCGGTCGCGGTCGCAATGATCAGCGGATTGCGCACCAGCGCGCCCAGAAAGCCGGTTTTGGCGTGGCGCGCCATGGGCCAGACGGCCCCCACGTTGAACAGCGGCACGCAGACGCCGATCAGCACCGCGATCAGCAGCAGGCCTTCGGCGCCAGCCAGCCGCTCGGCCAGCGCCAGTGCGATGAAAGAGTTGAAACGGAAGGCCACCTGTGCACTGGCGGCGTGTTCACGCCTGTCGATGTGTGCACCCAACCAGGGCAGATACGGCAGGGAATAGGCCAGGGCGATGCCCAGCACCCCCATGGTCAGCCCGGCGGCAATCAGGCTGGAAGCCGCGCCCAGGTCCAGCGGGCTCCTGACGATGGAGTGAAACAGCAGCACCGGGAACAGGAAGTAGTAGACCAGGCTTTCCACCTGCTGCCAGACCGTGCGGTTCAGGGCGGTGTAACGGCAGACCAGGTAGCCACACAGAATCAGCGAGAAATCGGGGAAAAGGAGAAGCGCGTAGTTCACCCGGTGAGAATAACAAAACCGTGGGGCTTTCCTAGGGATTGCCCTTATGCGTTATCCACAAGAGGCAGGCACGTTGCTTGCGCTTAGGATAAGCCATTGTTATTTTTTTAAGGAAGTTCGCCATGCAACGTCGTTATCTGCTCACCCTCTCCGCGCTGACGCTGGCCACCGCCGCGGCAGGTTCGGCCTTTGCCCAGGCCTACCCGAACAAGGTCATCAAGCTGCAGGTGCCCTTTGCACCGGGCGGCACCACCGACATCGTCGCCCGCGTGATCGGCGAGCCGCTGGGCAAGGCGCTCGGCCAGAACGTCATCATCGAAAACAAGGCCGGTGGCGGCGGTGTGGTCGGCGCACTGGAAACCACACGGGCTGCACCCGATGGTTATTCGCTGGGCATGGCCACCGTGTCCACCACGGCCGCCAACCCGGCCATCAACACCAAGATTCCGTACAACCCGCTGACCGACTTCACGCCCATCATCAACATCGCGGCCACCCCGAACATCATTGCGGTGCACCCGAGCTTTCCGGCGCGCAACTACAAGGAGTTCCTTGCCGAACTCAAGAAGAACCCAGGCAAGTACTCCTACTCGTCTTCGGGCACCGGCGGCATCGGCCACCTGCAGACCGAACTGTTCAAGAACCTGAGCGGCACGTTCATCACGCACATCCCTTACCGCGGCGCAGGCCCGGCCCTGAACGACACCGTGGCCGGCCAGGTCCAGATCATTTTTGACAACATCCCCTCGGCCCTGCCTTTCATCCAGCAAAAGCGCCTGATCCCCATCGTGGTGGCCGCGCCTACCCGCCTGGCCGTGCTGCCGGACGTGCCGACCTTCAAGGAAGTCGGCCTGGAGCCGGTGAACCGCATGGCCTACTACGGCATCCTCGGCCCCAAGGGCCTGCCGAAAGATGTGGTCGACAAGGTCAGCGCGGCGACGCTCACCGCGCTGAAAGACCCGGCCGTGCGCAAGCGCATCGAGGACACCGGTTCCATCATCGTCGGCAACACGCCCGAGCAGTTCACCGCGCAGATCAAGGCGGAATACGAGGTTTACAAAAAGGTCGTGACCAGCGCCGGCCTGAAACTCGAATAAACCGCGCGGGCCTGTTGGCCCGTTGCGCATCCACCCCGCAGGCCTGGTGCCTGGCGGGGTGTTTTTTTGTGCGGGTCCCGGCGTACCAGCGGTGCATTTGTTATCGTCGGACCATGCATCCCCAGAGCCAGTCCGGCATAGACAGTTTTATTGACGCCTTGTGGCTGGAGGACGGCCTGTCTAAAAACACGCTGGCCGCCTACCGGCGCGATCTCTCGCTGTACGCCACCTGGCTGGGCGCGAAAGAGCAGGGTGGACGGGCGCTGGACGCTACCGTCGAGAGCGACATCCACGGCTACTTCTCGGCGCGTCACGGTACTACCAAGGCCACTTCAGCGAACCGGCGGCTGACGGTGTTCAAGCGTTATTTCCATTGGGCGCTGCGCGAGCGCCTGATCACGGCCGACCCCACGCTCAAGCTGCAGTCGGCCAAACAGGCGCTGCGCGTGCCCAAGCTGCTGTCAGAGGCCCAGGTCGAGTTGCTGCTGGCCGCACCCAGCGAAGACACGGCGCTGGGCCTGCGCGACCGCGCCATGCTCGAGTTGATGTACGCCAGCGGTCTGCGCGTGAGCGAGCTGGTCGGGCTCAAGACCTTTCACACCAGCATGAACGAGGGTGTGCTGCGCGTGATGGGCAAGGGCAGCAAGGAGCGCCTCGTTCCTTTCGGCCAGGTCGCCCGCGAGGCCATCGTGCGTTACATGGCCGAGGCCCGGCCCGAAATCCTGGGTGGCCAGCAGACCGACGATTTGTTTGTCACCGCGCGCGGCAGCGGCATGAGCCGCGTGATGTTCTGGATGCTGGTGAAGAAATATGCGCTGCGTGCCGGCATCCACTCGCCGCTGTCGCCGCACACCCTGCGCCATGCCTTTGCCACGCATCTGCTGAACCACGGCGCCGATCTGCGCGCGGTGCAGATGCTGCTGGGCCATGCGGATATTTCGACGACGACGATCTACACGCATGTGGCGCGCGAGCGGCTCAAAGCCCTGCATTCGGAGCATCACCCGCGGGGATGAACCCCCACGTTCGCTCGCTCCCAAATCCGTTCGTCCTGAGCCTGTCGAAGGATCTCCCCCGAAGGACAGTGTCTACCCGGCGAGAGGCAAAATGGGGCACGTTCACTTTTCTGGAATTTTCGATGTCACGCCTCATCCCGCGCCGCCGCCTGCTGGCCCTGCCTCTGTTCGCGCTGTGCGCCGCTTCCTTGTCTTCGATCTCGCTTGCCCAGACCGGATGGCCGGCGCGACCCATCCGCATCGTCGTGGCTTACCCGCCCGGCGGCATCAGCGACAACATCGCGCGGGCCCTGGCTGAAAAGCTGTCGCAGCAACTGGCCACGCCGGTGGTGGTGGAGAACCGGGCCGGCGCCGGCGGCAGCATAGGCATGGACGTGGTTGCCAAGGCCGCGCCGGACGGCTACACCCTCGGCTTTTCGTCGATCAGCCCGCTGGCGCTGAACCCGCACCTGGGCAAGCTGCCTTACGACCCGGTCAAAGACATCGCGCCGGTGGCCAGCGTGATGTATTCGCCGGTGGTGCTGCTGGCAACCTCTGCGTCTGAAGGCAAGGACTTCAAGGACATGCTGGCGACGGCCAAAGCCAAGCCCGGCAGCGTGCGCTGGTCGACTTCGGGTCTGGCCACGGTCGGCCACATCGTGCTCGAACAGGTGCAGAACGGCGCCAAGGTGGAGATCACCCACATCCCCTACAAGGGCGGCGGCCAGCAACTGACCGACGCGCTGAGCGGGCAGTTCGAGGTGATCACCACCAACCTCAGCGGCGCGGTGATGCCGCACATCACGGCCGGCAAGCTGCGGCCGCTGGCAGTGGGTGCCCCGGCGCGGGTTGAGGCCATGCCACAGGTGCCCACCTTTGCCGAGCTCGGTTTCGCACCGGCCAACCTGAGTTCATTGTTCGGTGTGTTTGCGCCAGGCAACACGCCGGCGGCTGTGCTGCAGCGGCTCAACACCGAGATCAACATCGCCCTGCAGACACCGGAGCTGCGCAAGCGCCTGCTCAGCGCCGACAACGTGCCGACGGTCGGCAGCGCGGCGGAGTTTGCGCGCCAGATTGCGCAGGAGTCGGCCAGCAACGCCCGCATCGTCAAGGCCGCAGGCATCAAGACGGATTGACGGCTGTCGCCGGAATGCTATCGTTTTGATAGCTGCTTGCCCTTGTCCCGAAAGGGCGGGAGGCCGATTTGACATATAAGTCGTAACTGCTCAGCTTCCCACACCGTTCGGGCTGAGCTTGTCGAAGCCATGTCACTCATCACCAAGCCCTTCGACAGGCTCAGGGCGAACGGGGAGTGATAAGCGCGACGCAGCGTACATGTAGTCGCGGCGGAAGGGATAGCGGCTTTGCGCACCCTGGATGGCTTCGCCGGCCATGGCTTCAGCCGGCCGCGCCGCCAGCATCTGGTGCAGGCTGATCCAGCCCTGCTCGAAACACATGGCGCTGCCGGCCAGGTAGAGGCGGTAGGCCCTGAGGATTTTTTCGGCGCGTTCGCTGCTGCCGCTGGCGGCCAGCACCTGCTGCGCCTCGTCCAGCCTGGCCTCCAGCGCATCCGACCAGTCCCACAGCGTGCGCGCATAGTGCGGCCGCAGGTTTTCTGTGTCGACCATTTCGAGACCCGAGCGCGCCAGATGCGTCAGCACATCGCTGACATGCAGCAGCTCGCCGCCGGGGAAGATGTACTTGCCGATGAAGTCGCCCATACCCGCGCCCAGCTTGGTGTTGTCCAGGCCGCCGGCGGTGATGCCGTGGTTCAGCACCAGCCCGCCCGGCGCCAGCAGGCGCAAAATCTTGCCGAAGTAGGCGCCCATCTGCGCGCGCCCCACATGTTCAAACATGCCGACCGAAGAGATTTTGTCGAAGGGCTGGTTCTCGTCAAGCTCGCGGTAGTCGCGCAGCTCCATGCGTACCCGGCTCTGCAGGCCTTTTTCGGCGATCAGGCTCTGCACATGCGCGTGCTGGTTTTTCGACAGCGTGATGCCGGTGGCGTCCACGCCGTAATGCTCGGCCGCCCACAGCAGCAGCCCGCCCCAACCCGCGCCTATGTCGAGGAAACGCTCGCCAGGCTGCAGCATCAGCTTGCGGCAGATATGGTCCAGCTTGGCCTCTTGCGCCTGCGACAGCGACATCGCCTCGTCGCGGTAGTAGGCGCAGGAGTACACGCGGCGCGGGTCCAGCCACAGCGCATAGAAGTCGTCCGACACGTCGTAGTGGAACTGGATTTGCGCAGCGTCTTTTTCGGGGGTGTGCATGCGCAGCGAGCGCATCTGGCTTTGCAGGCCGGCCCACCAGCCGGTGTCGCTGTGCACCGGGTTCGCCGGCAGCAGGCTGGCTGCCACCGCCATCACGTCACGCATGCGGCCCTCGATGTTGAGCGTGCCCTCGACGTACTCCTCCGCCAGCGCGCCGATCTGGCCGGCGCGCAGTCGCGTGAGGCTGGCCCAGTGTGAAAAACTCATCTTCACCGGCGCATCCGGCGCGCCAAGCACCTGGCCCGCGGGCAGTTGCACAGACACCGGGGCCGGCAGGCTGACCAGCCGGGACTCCAGATGGGGAACGAGATGCCGGATCATGGGCGAACTCCTGTTCTGCATTCAAGCGGGTCTGAATGAGGAGCGTGGCCGCTGCTGCGACCGGGTTGCCATCGACCCATTGGCAAACCCGACTATGCGTGAAGTTCAGGGCTTTGTGTGTAGGAAAAAACGGATTGTTGCGAATTCGTGACCCAGCCTCGTGCTTACGTCCATTGCAGGCAGTACCGCCCTTGGGACCATCACTGCTTCAGCAATTGTTCGGTAAAAAATTTAGCCCATTCTTCATACCCTGCTTGCGCGTTGCCTTGGTTGCCAGACCACAGCCCCCGGGTGAAGCAGGCCTCCCGCATTTCGTTCAGGCCTTGAGGCGTTGCTGCGTATTGCTTGGCCGTCGCCAGCAGTGTGAATCTATTCCCCTCCCGTACGTTTTCGCATCTCGATGGATTCTGGGCTTTGGGGCTGTGAACTAAACGGTATGGCGCATCAAAGTCGTGGTGTTCGCCCGGCAGCGTCGCGTACTTCGCTCTGCCTCCTCTGTCGTTCATCCATTGCGCCTGTCTTTCACATTGTCCCGTGTTCATCTGATCGTCCTTCTCGCCTTGGAGAATCAACAAAGGAATGGTTTTGAAACGCTCAACTGTGTTTCGGTCAATGCAGCCCGGATACAGGGCTACAGAGGCGGTAACCTGCGGAACGCCGAATACCGGTAGGTTCAACTGATCCTCCACGATCTTCTCGATGTAGGCACGGGTGACGTTGATAGCTGCGGAACCACCCATGCTTTCGCCAAGAAAACCAAAGCGAGCCCTCTTCCAGTTATCTTCTTGAATGAGTTGGGCTGCCGCGGCAAGTGCGTCGATGGCCATGTTCTGTGCGTCTGCACCCTTAGCTCTGGCAGCGTTGTAGTCAAGATGGGCTTTGGACACGCCTCTCGCAGACCAGTGGTCTAGTACAACAGCGTCGAAGCCCTTAGCGGCCAGATAGCGCGCGTAATCGCCGTGTCGTCGATCAAGGCCTCCCGAGCCATGACTAATGAAGACAAGAGCCTTCTGCTTGCCATCGCTCGCTGTTGCTACGTATCCGGGTACCGTGATCGGCGCGCACTTGAAGGATGCCGTCGCATAAAAGCCGGTGCATGCTACCGATCGAAAATCACGGCGAGACAGCCCCTGCGAACTAAACTCGGTGCTCCCCTGTGCAAAGGCGCTAGCGGCTGTTGCGATGGCTAGGCTTAGGGTAAGAAGATGTCGCACAGCTTGCAAGTGAAGTCCTCCAGCGTTGGTGTGTATCCAAGTGTAGTCCTCTGTCTGGCGCTCCAATTTGGCGAGCAGGCTAGCTGCGATGCTCATAACTAGCCAAGTTGCGCCAACTCGTCTTCATCAAACCCCGCAGCCCGCCGCGCATCCAAGTTAAACGGCCCTTTGAGCCGGGGTGCTTCGTAACGGCGCGCCAGCACGGCATAGGTGGCAACCGGCTCCAGCCCGCGCTCGCTGCACAGATGCCGGTACCAGTGGTTGCCAATCGCGACGTGGCCGATTTCGTCGCGCAGGATGATGTCGAGGATGGCGACGGCCGCCAGGGCATCCGGCGTACCGACCTTGCGCAGCTTGGCCTGCATGGCCGGGGTGGCGTCTAGGCCCCGCGCTTCCAGGGTGCGCGGCACCAGCGCCATGCGCGCCAGCACATCGCCGGCGGTTTTGGCGGTCATGTCCCAGAGGCCGGTGTGCGCCGGGAAGTCGCCATAGTCGCAAGCCATGGCCTGCAACTGCGCGCGCAGCAGGCTGAAGTGGGTGGCTTCTTCGGCCGCCACACGCAACCAGTCCCGGTAGTAGGCCGGCGGCATGTTGTCAAAGCGCCAGGCCGCGTCCAGCGCCAGATTGATCGCGTTGAACTCGATGTGCGTCACCGCATGCAGCAGGGCAGCCAGGCCCGCCGGCGTGTAGGGTGAGCGCTTGGGTACGTCCAGGTGCGAGCGCAGCTCCGGCCGTGCGGGGCAGCCGGGCAGGCCGGCTGGCGGCTTGATGGTCAGCTTGTCTGCTATCGAAAGCGTAGCTGCTTGCCCATGCAGGGCGTGGGCCAACAGCACTTTTTGTTGTGGATCGGGCTGCAGCAAGGCCTCCAAGGCCAGCTGGCGCAGCTCGGGCGGGGCGGCGGGCAGGGTCATGCCCGGATTGTCCGCCAAAGATGGGGTGGCTCTTTACAATGGACCGATTCCCGAGACAAGCACTAAAGAGGACACAACGATGGCGATTTACCAACTCGACGAACTGGCCCCCAAGCTGCACGAAACCGCCTGGGTGGCCGACAGCGCGCAGGTGATTGGCGACGTGGAACTGGCTGAGGGCGTGAGTGTCTGGTTCGGTACCGTGATACGCGGCGATACCGAAACCATACGCATCGGGCGCGGCACCAATGTTCAGGACGCCAGCGTGTTGCATGCCGACATGGGGGTGCCTTTGACACTGGGCGAGAACGTCTCCATCGGCCACCAGGTCATGCTGCATGGCTGCACCATCGGCGACGGCTCGCTGATTGGCATAGGCGCCGTGGTGCTCAACAACGCGAAAATCGGCAAAAACTGCCTGGTGGGCGCGGGTTCGCTGGTGACCGAGGGCAAGGAGTTCCCGGACGGCTCCATGATCCTGGGCAGCCCTGCCAAGGCGGTGCGCCAGTTGTCGCCGGAGCAGATCGAGGGTTTAAAAGACATCGCCCGTCACTATGTAGAGAATGCCCGCCGCTATAAGGCGGGATTCAAAAAGATTGATTGATGTCCTCCGAACTCCATAAATTCATATTCGACGGCCTGCCGGTGCGCGGCATGCTGGTGCGCCTGACCGATGCCTGGCAGGAAATCCTCCAGCGGCGTGAGGCCGGCGGCGGCTACCCGCCTGAAGTGCTGCAACTGCTGGGCGAAATGACCGCAGCCGGCGCGCTGATGCAAAGCAGCATCAGCTTCGACGGCGCGCTGGTGCTGCAGATCTTCGGCGACGGGCCGGTCAAGCTGGCCGTGGCCGAGGTGCAGCCCGACCTGACCCTGCGCGCCACCGCGACCGTGACCGGCGAGGTGCTGCCCGGCGACAGCCTGAGCCGCCTCGTCAACGTCAACAACCAGGGCCGCTGCGCCATCACGCTGGACCCGAAAGACAAGATGCCGGGACGCCAGCCCTACCAGGGCGTGGTGCCGCTGTTCGGTGACCAGCATGAAAAGATCGAAAGCCTGGCCGAGGTGCTGGAGCACTACATGCTGCAGAGCGAGCAGCTCGACACCAAACTGATCCTGGCCGCCGACGGCAATGTGGCGGCGGGCCTGCTGATCCAGCGTCTGCCGGTCAAGGGCGAGAACAACCTGGAAAGCCAGCGTGACCGTGACGCCGACGAGGACCAGATCGGCCGCAACGAAGACTACAAACGCATCGCGATGCTGGCCGGCACACTCAAGCGCGAGGAGTTGCTGACGCTGGACGCCGACACGCTGCTGCACCGGTTGTTCTGGGAAGAAAAAGTCACGCGTTTTGTGCCCCACACACCGACCTTTGCCTGCAGTTGCTCGCAGGAGCGCGTCAGCAGCATGCTGCGCAGCCTGGGCACAGCCGAAGTCGAGGGCATCATCGCCGAGCAGGGGCGCATCGACGTGGGCTGCGAGTTTTGCGGCGCGCAGTATGGCTTCGATCCGGTCGATGCCGCGCAGATCTTCACCAACCCGGCCGAGCAGTTGCCGCCGGCGCCCACGGTGCAGTGATCAGGTTGATCCAGCCGAGCCCACGCGTGCGGCCAGCAGGTCGCTGAGCAGCCGGCGCTCGCACTGCGGGTCGCTGCAGTTGTCGCAGGCCCAGACCCAGCGCGTGTGTTTGGCATCTACCTCCGAGTCCCTGCCGCCCGGTAGCTGCGCTTGCAGCGCAGATAAGGCGCTGCGCAGCCGCTGTTCACCCTGTCCGTACACCACCTGGTAGCTCACGCCGGACTGCGCGAGTACGTCGCGCAGCGCCCGGTCGGCGGCCTGCTGCAGCTCTGCCGAAGCGGGCGGTGCTGGAAGATCCAGGCCCATCAGCAGCGTGGTGCAGGCAGACGGGTCAAGGTGCCGCAGCGCCGGGTTGTCATTAACGGTGAACACCGATGCTGCGTGTTTTTCCGCCGACAAGGCTGCGGCCAGTTCCGCCGCGAGTTGGGTCTTGCCAGTGCCCGGCGCGCCGAGCAGGCAGATGTGTACCGGTGCTGTTGCCTGATTCATGAATGAAAATGGCTATCAGCCCCCGCCCAGCGGGGGCGAGCAGCTATCAAAACCATAGTGAAATCAAAGCATCCAGAGGGCGCAGCGAAAAAGTCAGGGTGTGACCTGAACAAAAATTTCATTGGGCTTGACCATGCCCAGCTCTTCGCGCGCTTTTTCCTCGACCATCTCCAGGCCTTCACGCAAGTCCTTGACCTCGGCCGAGAGGCGCGCATTGTCAGCCTCGGCCTTGGCGTTGAGGGCCGCCTGCTCAGTGAGCCGGCGCTGCATCTCGTTGACGCTGGGAAGGCTGCCCCGGCCGACCCAGAGTTGTGCATGCACGATGATGAGCAGCACAATCAGGAGGACGGGGACGACGCGGCTTCCCACGATCAACAGTGCTGGTTAGCGTAAATTGTAAAAAGCAGCGCGGCCGGGATAGGTCGCGATGTCGCCCAGGTCTTCTTCGATGCGCAGCAGCTGGTTGTACTTGGCCATGCGGTCCGAGCGGGAGAGCGAGCCGGTCTTGATCTGGCCGGCGTTGGTGCCAACGGCGATGTCGGCAATTGTGTTGTCTTCGGTCTCGCCCGAGCGGTGCGAAATCACCGCGGTGTAGCCGGCGCGTTTGGCCATCTCAATGGCGGCAAAGGTCTCGGTCAGGGTGCCGATCTGGTTGATCTTGATCAGGATGGAGTTGGCGATCGACTTGTCGATGCCTTCCTTGAGGATTTTGGTGTTGGTGACGAACAGGTCGTCGCCGACCAGTTGCACTTTTTTGCCCAGGCGTTCGGTCAGGATCTTCCAGCCGTCCCAGTCGCCCTCGTGCATGCCGTCTTCGATGCTGATGATGGGGTACTTGTCGCACCAGGTGGCCAGCATGTCGGTCCATTGCTGGGCGTTCAGTTTCAGGCCGCCTTCGCCTTCAAGTACGTATTCGCCGTCCTTGTAGAACTCGCTGGCAGCGCAATCGAGCGCCAGGGCGATCTGCTCGCCGGCGGTGTAACCTGCCTTGTCGATGGCTTCCAGAATCAGCGCAATGGCCGCTTCATGGTTCTCGACGCTGGGTGCAAAGCCGCCTTCGTCGCCGACGGCGGTGCTGATGCCGCGGTCGTGCAGGATTTTCTTGAGCGCATGGAACACTTCCGCACCCCAGCGCAGGGCTTCGCGGAAGCTGGGCGCGCCGACCGGCACGATCATGAACTCCTGCAGGTCCAGGCTGTTGTTGGCGTGTGCGCCGCCGTTGATCACGTTCATCATGGGCACCGGCATCTGCATCGCGCCCATGCCGCCAAAGTAGCGGTACAGCGGCAGGCCGGCTTCCTCGGCAGCGGCACGCGCCACGGCCATGCTGACGGCCAGCATCGCATTGGCGCCCAGGCGCGCCTTGTTGTCGGTGCCGTCAAGATCAATCAGCGTGCGGTCCAGGAAGGCCTGCTCGCTGGCGTCCAGTCCCAGCACGGCTTCTGAAATCTCGGTGTTGATGTATTCGACCGCCTTGAGCACGCCCTTGCCGAGGTAACGCCCGCTGTCACCGTCGCGCAGCTCGATGGCTTCCCGCGAGCCGGTGGATGCGCCCGAAGGCACGGCGGCACGGCCCATGACGCCGGACTCCAGCAACACGTCGCATTCGACGGTGGGGTTGCCCCGGCTGTCCAGGATTTCGCGGCCGACGATATCAACAATTGCGCTCATTAGGTTCCTTCTTTTTTGTGGAGGGGGCGATCAGACCGGGGCGGCAACACCTTCGACCAGCACCATATTGAAAAACTCGGTGGCGCCGGCACGCTTGGCGCGCGCGGCACGGTACATCTCGTCGTCGTAAAAGGCCTTGGCCTTGTCGTAGCTGGGGAAGCGCAGCATCGCCACCCGCGCTGGCTGCCAGTGGCCTTCCAGCGCCTCGAACTTGCCGCCACGCACCAGGTATTCGCCACCGGCAGCGGCCACGGCGGCAGGCGCAGCCGCCATGTACTGCTTGTACTGCTCGGGGTCGGTGATCTTCATGTCAACGATGATGTAGGCGGGTGTCATGGCTTGTTTCTGTCTTTGCTGAATGCGGGCCGGGTTCGGGTCAGGCTTCGAAATTGTTTTCGAGGTAGCCGTTTTTCTTGGTCACGCGGTCGAGTTCGAGCAGCGTTTCCAGCAGGGCTTTCATGTGTTTGAGTGGCACGGCGTTGGGGCCGTCGCTCATGGCATTGGCCGGATCCGGATGGGTTTCCATGAACAGGCCGGCGATGCCAACCGCGACCGCAGCGCGGGCCAGCACCGGCACCATCTCGCGCATGCCGCCGCTGCTGGTGCCGTTGCCGCCAGGCAGTTGCACCGAGTGCGTGGCATCGAAGACTACCGGCGCGCCGGTTTCGCGCATGATGGCGAGGCTGCGCATGTCCGAGACCAGGTTGTTGTAGCCGAAACTCGCGCCGCGTTCGCAGGCCATGAAGCTGTCTTC
>JAZKGR010000062.1:0-15148 GCA_040385775.1 Pseudomonadota bacterium | reverse complement strand
GCCGCGGTGCGGAAACGGTCAAATCGACCTCGCCGTCGGCAAGGGTAGCGCGCAGCGCCTGGCCGGGCGCGGTATCGGCGGCATGGGTCACGGCCTGCCCCTGCATGTCGGCCAGCCAGGCATAACCGCGTTGCAGCACCAGCTTGGGGTCCAGCGGCGCCAGCCTCAGTTGCGCACGTTCGAGCCGGCGCTGCTGGTGCTGAACGGCCCGCCCCATTGCCTGGGGAAACGCCAGGCCCAGCGCCTGCAGGGCAGTTTTTTCGCGCTGGATACCGGTCTGCAGCGCATGGCGCAGCCCCTGCGCGTGTCCGGCCAGGCGCGCATGCTGGCGCGTGACCAGGTGCGAGGGCCGGCTAACGCGGGCCGCCGCCCAGTCCAGGCGCTGGTTGCTGGCCTGCAAATGCCGCTCCACGCCGTAGCGCAACCTGTCCTGCAGGTCATCAAGCTCGCCCAGCCAGACCTTTTGCGGCTGGGCACTCAACTCGGCTGCGGCTGTCGGCGTGGGCGCACGCAGGTCGGCGCAGAAATCGGCAATCGTGAAGTCGGTTTCATGGCCGACGCCGCAGACCAGCGGCATGGGCGAGACCACGATCAGGCGTGCCAGCTGCTCGTCGTTGAAAGCCCAGAGGTCTTCCATCGCGCCGCCGCCGCGCACCAGCAGCAGCACATCAACCTCGGCGCGTTCATAGGCCTTACGCAAGGCCAGGCGCAATTCCTCGGGCGCCTGCGCGCCCTGCACACTGGCCGGGTAGATCACGACCGGGAGATGCGGCGCGCGGCGCTGCAGCGCCGTCACCACGTCGTGCAGGGCCGCCGCGCCCAGCGAAGTCACCACCCCGACCGCTTTGGGTAGCAAAGGCAGGTTCCGCTTGCGGCCGGCATCGAACAGGCCCTCGGCTTCGAGCTTGTTCTTGAGCTGGACAAACCGCTCGAACAAATTGCCTTCCCCGGCCTGCTGCATGGACTCGACCACCAGTTGCAGCTCTCCGCGCGGCTCGTAAACACCGAGCCGCCCGCGCACCTCGACCAATTGACCCTCGCGTGGCGAAAAGTCCATCAGGCCCGCAGCGCGCCGGAACATGGCGCAGCGGATCTGGCCCTGCTCGTCCTTCAGCGAAAAATAACAGTGGCCACTGGCCGCACGCGAAAACCCGCTGAGTTCCCCCTGCACCGCCACCGGGTTGAACCGGGCTTCAAGACTGTCGGCGATGGCCCGCAGCAAAGACCCGACGGGCCAGATGCGCACACCTGGACGGCTGCCCGGCAGTGGCCGTTCCGGCTCGAAGAAAGACTCAGACACGTCCAAACCCCCTGATTTCATGCGGGTAATACTCCACAGAGGCCCACCGGTAGCAGGCAAAACCCGTGATTTGCTGGGGAGATTCAAATAAGTTGGTGCAAGTCATTGATTTTGAATAACTTTATTCTGCTCAATTTTTCATCGTTTTGTCACATGCCCCATTTGGCGCGGCCTTGCGGCATACCGCTGGCCACTTGCTCACAAAGTTATCCACAAGTTCTGTGAGTTAAGACCTACAAGTTGGCGACGGCGCGCTACCGAACAGAAGCCCAACATAAGACGAGGCACGCCCACCGGGTGGGCCATAATCCACAGCAATTATCAGCTTGGAGTTGCCCTTGTTTTCGATCATACAAGCCGCTGGCTGGCCGATTTGGCCCCTGATCGCCTGCTCAATTTTGGCGCTGGCCCTGGTTATCGAGCGTTTCGCCAGCCTGAAAACCGCCAGAATCGCACCGCCCAAATTGCTGGACGAAGCGATCACGGTGTCACGCAGCGGCGTACCCGCGACCGACGTGGTGGCGCACCTGGAGCAAAACTCCCTTCTCGGTGAGGTGCTGGCCAGCGGTTTCAGAGCCCTCAACACCAACCCGCGTATCAGCGAGGACGACTTGCGCTCGACGCTCGAAGGTTCGGGCCGGCGCGCGGCCCACACGCTGGAGCGTTACCTCGCTGCCCTCGCCACGATTGCCTCGGCGGCGCCGCTGCTGGGCCTGCTGGGCACGGTGATCGGCATGATCGAGATTTTCGGCTCGCAGGCGGGCAGCGGCGGCGTGGCCAGTGCCGCTGGCGGCAATCCGGCACAACTCGCGCAGGGCATTTCGATTGCCCTGTACAACACGGCCTTCGGCCTGATCGTGGCAATTCCGGCGCTGATCTTCTGGCGCTATTTCAGGGCCCGGGTGGATGGCTACCTGCTGACCATGGAAATTGCCTCCGAGCGGTTTGTGCGGCACCTGAACACTCTCCGCAAATAATGGCCCCCACGCTTTTCACTTTGTGTAATACGCTGCCCCCCGGGGGGGCTGTGCTTGCTTGGGGCGGCCCTGCGCTGCGCACGTCATGAACTTCCGCAGAAGCTCCCGCGATGAACCGGAGATCAACCTGATCCCCTTCATCGATGTGCTGCTGGTGGTGCTGATCTTCCTGATGCTGTCGACCACCTACAGCAAGTTCACCGAACTGCAGATCAAGCTGCCGGTGGCCGACGCAGACCAGCAACGCGACTACCCCAAGGAAGTGATCGTCGCCGTCTCCAGCGACGGGCGCTACATGGTCAGCAAGATGCCGGTGGATGGCCGCAGCATCGAGGCGCTCAGCGCAGCACTGACGGCCGCGGCCAAGGCCGGCAAAGACAGCGTCATCATCATCAGCGCCGATGCCAGCGCCAGCCACCAGTCGGTGATCACGGTGATGGAGGCGGCGCGGCGCAGCGGCCTGACCCAGATCACCTTTGCCACCCAGAGCGCGGCCCAGGCCGGCGCCAAATAAGCGTGAAAGTACGGCTGCAGCGGGCCTGGCTGCGGCGCGGCCCGCTGGCTTGCCTGCTCTGGCCCGTGGCCGTGCTGTTTGGCGCGCTGGTGCGCTTGCGCCGCACCCTGTACCGGGCAAACCTGCTGCGCTCCGAAAAAATGCCCGTGCCGGTGGTGGTGGTCGGCAATGTGGTGGCCGGCGGCGCCGGCAAGACGCCCACGGTGATCGCGCTGGTGCAGCACTTGCAGGCGGCCGGCATCCGTGCCGGTGTGGTCTCGCGCGGTTATGGGCGCAGCGGCGAAAGCTGCCTCGAGGTCTTGCCGGACACCCCACCGGAACAATCCGGGGATGAGCCCGCGCTGATCCGGCGCGCGACGCAGGCACCGGTGTTTGTGGCCGCGCGACGCGTTGATGCGGCGCGCGCGCTGCTTGCCGCCCATCCGGCCACACAACTCATCATCTGCGACGACGGCCTGCAGCATTACGCACTGCGGCGCGACATCGAGATTGCGGTCTTCGACGAACGCGGCGCGGGAAACGGCTGGCTGCTGCCGGCCGGACCGCTGCGCGAGCCCTGGCCTGAACGCCTGCAGCGCGGGGCCGGCCCCAGCGGCCGCGGCATTGATCTGGTGCTGCACACCGGGGCGCTTCCGGCTTTTGACGGCTTCCGGTCCACCCGGCGGCTGGCCGACCACGCCCTGCGCGCCGACGGCAGCCGCGTGGACTTGAGCAGCCTCGCAGGCACGGCCTTGATAGCGCTGGCCGGCATCGCCAAACCGCAGGCCTTCTTCGACATGCTCACAGCGCGCGGCCTGATCCTGGCGGAGACGCGGGCACTCCCCGATCACTATGATTTTGATAGCTATCCACGCCCGACGGATATGGGCTACACCCTGATTTGTACCGAAAAAGACGCCATCAAACTGTTTCCCCGGCAAAGCGATGCTCTCGCGGTGTCGCTGGTGTTTGAGCCTGAGCCGGCCTTTTTTACGGCCTTCGACGCCTTGCTGACAAGCCGGCTTTCTCCATTACCATCGTCCCATGGACACCAAACTGCTTGAACTGCTGGTCTGCCCTGTGACCAAGGGCCCGCTCGATTACGACCGTGAAAAACAGGAGCTGATCTCGCGCAGCGCGCGCTTGGCCTACCCGATACGCGACGGCCTGCCGGTCATGCTGGAAGAGCAAGCGCGCGTGTTGACCGACGAGGAACTCGGACTCTGAGCTTGCCTGCATGAGTTTCACCGTCCTCATCCCTGCACGCCTCGCGTCCACCCGACTGCCCGACAAGCCGCTGGCCGACATTGCCGGCATCCCGATGATTGTGCGTGTGGCCCAACGCGCCTTGCTCAGCGGCGCTGCACGTGTCGTGGTAGCCACCGACAGCCCGCGCATCGCTGAAACCTGCGCGGCCTTCCAGGTCACGGCTGTGATGACCCACGCCGATCACCCCAGCGGCAGCGACCGCCTGGCCGAAGCCTGCAACCTGCTGCAGCTCGGTGACGACGAGGTGGTGGTCAATGTCCAGGGCGACGAGCCGCTGATCGCTCCCGCCTTGATCGACGCTGTGGCGGGCCTGCTCGCCGACCGTCCCGACTGCGCCATGAGTACGGCCGCGCACGCTATCGCCTCGATCACGGACCTGCACAACCCCAATGTGGTCAAGGTAGTGCTCGATGCGCGCAATACCGCGCTCTACTTCAGCCGCGCGGCCATTCCCGCCGCGCGTGATGCCGGCGGCCAAGCCTGGTGGGGTCAAGGCAGCACGCTGCCCCCGCCACTGCGCCATGTCGGCATCTACGGCTACCGCACCGGCTTCCTGCGCCAGTTTCCCAAACTCCCGCAGGCGCCGCTGGAACAACTCGAAGCGCTGGAGCAGTTGCGCGCGCTCTGGCACGGCCACCGGATTGCCGTGCATATCAGCGCCGACACACCGGGGCCGGGCGTGGACACGCCCGAGGATCTGGAGCGCGTGCGCCGGCTGTTTGTGTAAGCCTGCGGCAGGGCACGCATGCTATCCTTGATGACAAGAAAAAAGTGACGCCGCCGCCCCGCAACGGGCCTGCGCTCACCCGCAGATTCATAAAAATCCGAGGACATCCATGAGACTGATTTTGTTGGGCGCGCCTGGCGCGGGCAAAGGGACGCAAGCGACCTTCATCTGCCAAAAGTACGGCATCCCCCAGATTTCCACCGGCGACATGTTGCGCGCCGCGGTCAAGGCCGGCACGCCACTGGGCATTGAGGCCAAAAAAGTGATGGATTCGGGCGGCCTGGTGAGCGACGACCTGATCATCAACCTGGTGAAGGACCGCATCGCCCAGCCCGACTGCGCCAAAGGTTTCCTGTTCGACGGTTTTCCGCGCACCCTGCCCCAGGCCGACGCGATGAAGGCAGCCGGCGTCAAGCTCGATTACGTGCTGGAGATCGATGTGCCTTTCGAGGCCATCATCGAGCGCATGAGCGGACGCCGTTCGCACCCGGCCTCGGGCCGCACCTACCATGTCAAGTTCAACCCGCCCAAGTCCGAAGGCAAGGACGACGTGACAGGCGAGCCGTTGATCCAGCGTGATGACGACAGGGAAGACACCGTGCGCAAACGCCTGGAGGTCTACAGCGCGCAAACGCGTCCGCTGGTCGATTACTACTCAAGCTGGGCCAAAGCCGAGCCCGCAGCAGCGCCTCAATACCGCGCCATCAGCGGCATGGGCGGCGTCGATGAGATCACCGCGCGCGCCTTCAAGGCGCTGGCTGACTGAGCTTCTGCCGCCCACAAAAAAGGCCGTCAGCTGACGGCCTTTTTTCATGCGTGCTGCTGCCGCGCTTTCAGGCCGGACTGGAGCGCAGGCCGTAGACCTTGCCGTCGGCAAACAGGTACTCGACGCGCAGGATGGCCTCGCCCTTCTCGCCGGTAAAGGTAAAACCCAGCAGCGCGACCTGGGCGCCCGGCTTGATCTCGGCCACGTTCCAGGCCTGCATGCGTGTCAGGGGCGCAAGCTCGATTTCCCAGCGTTTGTCCTTGCGCGTGGGCACCACGGCCCTGGCCAGCAGCGCCTTGCCATCGACGGGCGCGCTCTGCGCGGGCAGGGCCCGCTGCGCCAGATCTGCCGGCAGTTTGAGGTTGGGCGAAACCTCGAGTTCGAGTTCGGCATGCGGATTGCGCCACATCGACTTGATCACCCTGCCCTCCAGGTAAATCGGGCGGTCCTGGTCAAAGCTGCTCCAGCCGTGGTGGGCCTGGACCCAGGAAGCAGCACCTGCTGCAGGCAGCGCCAGGGAGACTTTCAGCAGATCACGTCGCTTCATCTTTATCTCCTTCATTGGTTCAATTTACACATACGCAATCCATCGGCCACAGGCCACTGCCGCCAGCCAGATCAGCGTGGACACCGCCATCTGGGCTTTGGCCAGGCCGTCGAGTTTGTCGAGCGAGCCGCGACCATGAAACCAGGCTGCATTACAACCCGCCGTCAATAACAGCAGCATCTTCAGGGTGAAAGCCCGGTTGGCCAGCAGCTCGGCCGGCTGCGAGGCAAACATCAGCAGGCCGGAGGCGGCCACCACTGAAAAACCGGCGAGCGCGATACCGAGGCTCAACCTCGACAAGGCCTTGACCGGCAACGCAGCGCCCAGGCCGAACACACGCAACTCCAGCAGCACCAGGTTGCCCAGCAGCAAGGCGATGCCGATGATGTGAACCACCTCCAGCGCCGGATAGGCCCAGACATGGGACCGCAAGGATTCGAACATCTCAGGCGGGGCCCATCAGCGCCAGCATCAGCGCCACCCGCGCCTTGACCGGGCTCAGGCCCTGCGAATCGGCGAGCACCTCGTCCGCCTTCGGCAACACCCGGCCGTCGAGGCATCGCGTTGCCCGGACGACTCGCACACCGCCCGACTGCGCCTCCAGCAAGGCAGCTTCCAGCGCATGGTGCAAGGTGCCGTTGCCGGTGCCCGCCACCACCAAGCCCTGCACCCCGTCGGCCACCAGCGCGCGCACGGCGCGGCCGTCGGCACCGGCGTAATTCATGACGATGTCCACGCGCGGCCAGGGCCGATCCATCACATCAGATGCTATGTTTTTAATAGCTGTCTGCCCTTGTCCGGCGGGGGCTGATGGCCAATTTCGTAGCAGACGCAAGCGTCCCTCCTCGACGTAGCCGAGCGGGCCGGCGTCACCGGAACTGAAGGCGTCGAGGCGGTAGGTATGGACTTTTTGCACATCAGCAGCAGTGTGGATCACGCCGGCGCAGACCGCCACCACGCCGCGCGCGCCCGCGTAAGACGCGACCGCCACCGCGTCCAGCATGTTCTGCGGCCCGTCAGGCGCCAGCGCCGTCGCCGGCCGCATTGCGCAAGTCAGCACCACCGGTTTGACGGGGTCCAGCACCGCCTGCAGGAAAAACGCGGTCTCTTCCAGCGTGTCGGTGCCGTGCGTGATGACGATGCCCTGAACCTCGTCCTGCGCCAGCCAGTGCGCCACCCGCTGCGCCAGCACGCGCCAGATGCCGAAATCCATATCCTTGCTGTCGACCTGGGCCACCTGCTCGCTGAGCAGTTCATGGCGGCTGTTTGCCAGTGCCGGCAGCGCAGCCACAAGCTGCTCGATACCGACCTGTGCTGCGGTGTAGCCGAGGTTGTCACCGGCCCGGGCTGCGGTGCCGGCAATCGTGCCCCCGGTGCCCAGAATCACGATTTTTTTGTTGTTGATCTCGCCAGACACTTGCATTCCTTAAAAAACTGGATGAAAATACAGCTACTGGATATTAAAACAGCTTTAGCCGACTTTCAGGCCGGTCACTGTTTCCCAAGGAGCCTACGCCATGAGCCTCACTGACTTTTCGGAAATGCCCAAACTCACTGCGCGCCAGCAACAGATCCTGGAGCTGATCCAGAGCGCCATTGCACGCACCGGCGCGCCGCCGACACGCGCAGAGATCGCCAACGAGCTGGGCTTCAAGTCCGCGAACGCCGCCGAAGAGCACCTGCAGGCGCTGGCCCGCAAGGGCGTGATCGAACTGGTCAGCGGCACCTCGCGCGGCATCCGCCTGCGCAGCGACGCCTTGCGCTCCATCAACGAATCACGCATCAAGCAGTTCTCCCTGCCCTTGCAAAGCCTGGCCCAACTCGCCCTGCCTCTGGTGGGGCGGGTTGCTGCTGGCAGCCCCATTCTCGCGCAGGAGCATGTGGACCACACCTACTATTTCGAAAGCAGCCTGTTTCAGCGCCAACCCGACTACCTGCTCAAGGTGCGCGGCATGAGCATGCGGGATGCCGGCATCATGGACGGCGACCTGCTGGCCGTCCAGCAGACCAAAGAGGCCAAGAACGGCCAGATCGTCGTGGCCCGGCTCGGCGATGAAGTCACGGTCAAACGCTTCCGCCGCAACAAGCACCTGATCGAGTTGCTGCCAGAAAATCCGGACTTCAAAACGATTGTGGTCGAGCCCGGTGAGCCTTTCGAACTGGAAGGCCTGGCCGTCGGCCTGATCCGCAACACCATGCTGATGTAGAGACATCTGCATGCGACGGCCCGGCCTGGTGCCCGTCCGCAGCTTCTTCCGCGCAGCAGGTGGCGGGCGTTTGGCCAGAGGTTTGGCCAACACCCTGGTGCGACGGATGTGTTTTTTGAATCCTGCCTGTGTTTACCTCTACCTCAGGAGTTCTCATGGGAATCGCCAGTTTTTCACGTTCACCACTGCTGTCTGTGCTGCTCGCTCCGCTGCAGGCGCTGGCCACCTTGTGGGTTCCGGCGCAGCCGCCGGCAGCCGCACCGTCCTGCGGCCCGGCCCCGGCCTTCAAGCGCTTCGCCGCCAATGACGCATCTGCTACAAAAATCATAGCTGGTGGTGCTTGTCATTCAAGGGCTACAGGGCAAAAGCCTTTCCAAACGATGGCAAAAACCTCCGCCCCGCGACGCCTCAAGGTTGTTCGCGAGTTTGAAGCCGGCATCAGCCCTTCGTGCGCTGGCCGCATGGTGATTTCAGGCCGCATGGCCGATGTGTGCGCAGAACTGGACCGCATGGCCCAGCGGGAAGCCGCGCTGGCGCAGGCGGCCTGAGCAAACACCGTGTCTTGACTCCGGGGCTGGCGTTGGCGACGCTTCGCGCATGATCATGTCGAAGAGAACGCCAGGCACATAAAGCGGCGTATGCCTTTGCGCTGCCGCGCCTGAGAAACGATTGCGTTCTGCTACATCTTGCGCAGCTGCGTCCTCGTGGGGGCAAAACTTGCAGGCACAATATCGGCATGAATATTGTGATCCTTGATGATTACCAGGATGCGGTGCGCAAACTGGCTTGCGCAGCCAAGCTCGATGCTTATCAGGCCAAGGTTTACACCAACACAGTCAAGGGCATTGGCCAGCTTTCCGTGCGACTCAAGGACGCCGACGTGGTCGTGCTGATCCGCGAACGCACCCATCTGCAGCGCCAGTTGATCGAGAAACTTCCCAAACTCAAGATGATTGCGCAGACCGGCCGCGTCGGCAGCCATGTCGACGTCGGTGCCTGCACCGAGCGCGGCATCGTGGTTGCCGAAGGCGTGGGTTCACCGACGGCCCCAGCCGAACTGACCTGGGCACTGATCATGGCCGCGATGCGCCGGATTCCCCATTACGTGTCCCACCTCAAACACGGCGCGTGGCAGCAGGCCGGCCTGAAAAACGCCTCCATGCCGGCCAATTTCGGCGTCGGCTCGGTGCTCAAGGGCAAGGTGCTGGGCATCTGGAGCTACGGCAAGGTCGGCCAGCTCGTTGCCGGTTACGGCCGCGCCTTCGGCATGCGGGTGTTGGTCTGGGGCAGCCAGGCCTCGCGCGCACGCGCCCAGGCCGACGGCTTTGAAGTGGCATCATCTAAGGCCGATTTTTTCCAGGAAAGCGACGTGCTCACCTTGCACCTGCGTCTGGCGGACGACACGCGCGGTGCGGTCACGCTCGAAGACCTGGCGCGCATGAAACCCTCATCGGTACTGGTCAACACCTCGCGCGCCGAGTTGATCGAGCCGGAGGCACTGATCGCCGGCTTGAACCGCGGCCGCCCCGGGCTGGCGGCCGTTGACGTGTTTGAATCCGAGCCGATTTTGCAGGGGCACGCGCTGCTGCGCCTGGAAAACTGCATCTGCACACCGCATATCGGCTATGTGGAGCAGGAAAGTTATGAGATGTATTTTGGTTCGGCGTTTGACAACGTGGTGAACTTCATCAAGGGCACACCTACCAACATCGTCAATCCCGGAGCCCTGCAGGTTCGCAGGTAAGACCTATCGGGCAGGGGCCTGAAGCCGGTGTTTCAGACGCTGGGCGCAGGCCCGACCGAAAGCCCCATCAGATGCCAGCCTCCGGCCTATCTGACCTTGCCAAGGTCATCGGGCCTGAACCCGGTGTCGTAATCATCAAAGTCGACCAGCGAGTCGAACACCGTGGGCTCTTCGCGCGCACGAGCCGTGGCCGGCACCGGAGCGCGTGCGCGGCCAGCCTGCGTTTTGGCGGAAGTGTCGCTACCTGACAGCTGGTTCAAGTCGATGTCCACACCCAGGCGCGGCGAAGACCTGGGTTGCATGGCGAGATCGGGCCAGTGCGTGTCCATCGTACTGTCGGAGGGGTCAGCCTCCAGGTCGATAATTTCGCGGGCCACCGCGTGCAGCAACAGCAACTCACGGTAGGCCTCCAGGTCCAGTACCTCGGCGGGGTTGCCCGGCTCACGAAAAAGCGTGTTGTCGATGATGTCAAACACTCGCCGCTTCGGCCAGGCCGCTTCAATCCGGCCGAGGACCGCTGTGTAAGCCGCGCCATTGGGGCCGACGGCGGTGTAGCTGTCAAAAGGTGCGATCTGCGTATTGAACACCCCGTTGAAATCGGTGCGAAGGACTTCGTAGTCCTCCCGGTTGCCGGTCTGATGGTACAAGTCCAGCAAATCCAGATAAACAAGGGCGCTGGTCTTGACGTTGTTGACAAGGTGCTTGCGAAGCAGGGCGATAGCTTTGTCCTGCTGCCCCAGCGAGCTGAAGAACTCCACCTGTTGCTGCAAGTCAAAAATTTCCGGCACCTTGACGGTGCGGGGAACAAACGGGACGCTGACCGAGAATTTGGCGCGGTCTCGCCGTGCCAAGGGAGGTATCGAGTCTTGCGGAGGGCGAGTAGAAGGCGCGGGACGACGCTTCAAGTCATCAAACAACGATTCGTCAATGTCCAGATCCACGCCGCCGGTCGCGGGCGTGTCAGGCAAGCTGCCCGGCTGCGAGCCTTGCAGCGGCTGACCAGGGGCGTGCCTGCGCAAAAGTAAAACGATCAAGCCGATCAGCGTCAAAAAAAACAGGCCGCCCAAGCCAAACACCCATTTTTTGTCATAACGCCCGCTCTGGGCCTCTTGAAGCTGTTCCTGGCTTGCCTCCAGCGCCGACCGGGTTTTCTGCAGTTCTTCACGCGACTGACGCAGTTCGCCTTCCAGGGACTGGATTCTTTCAATGCTTTGCGGGTTTTCTGGAGCTGCCCCCGGCATGGGGCTGCCCCCCACCTGCGACGAGGCATCACCGCCCTGAGCCCCTGAGCGCGGCTTGGCCGCTGCAAGCACCACATAGCGGCGCATGGTTTTTTGCACGCACCCGGCGCGCAGATGAACCGTGACCACCGGCCCTTCGACAGGTTGCGCAGCACGTATGCGTATCAGTGTTTGCTGTGCATTGGAGGTTTTTTCCAGCGACACCTGAACCTGTGATTTGTCCAGTTGCCTGTCCACATAAAAAACACTCGCATCCAGACACAAGGCCTGTTGATCATCTCCGGGTTCAAACATCACCTGCGCGGAGATGTCCAGCGGCTGACCCAGCACAGCCGAGCGGGTGTTGGGCCCCAGCGTGATGGCCAAGGCTCCCGCAGCCGCGCACATACCCAAGCCGGCGGCCAGAAGGAAGCGAAAGCGCTTTTTGAACAAATGTAAAAAAATAATCACTTGGCTGATTCTGGCATAGCCTGCTTTAAGCAATGAACGCGCAGACCGCACACGCAGGCTCCGAAACAGACATGCCTGAAATAGTTGACCGGGCATTTCCAAAAAAATCCATGAACCACCGCCAGCTTGTAGGGAGCCGTAAGACCGCCAATCAAGTTTACCTCTTGCAGGGGTGCGGAAAAACTATATCTCCGGGTACAAATGCACTGAGAACCAGCCCGCAAGCCCCCCTTCAGGGCTGCGTGATAATACTTTTCCATGAACCCACTCTATAAAACTGTAGGCATCGTTGGCACGGGCGCCATGGGCCGGGGCATCGCCCAGCTGGCAGCGCAGGCGGGCAGCCTGGTCAGGTTGTTTGATACCCAAACCGAGGCCGCCGGCAAGGCGCGCGATGCATTGTTCGTCCAGTGGGACAAGCTGGTCGACAAAGGTCGGCTGGATCCCGCACTGGCGACCTCCTACAAGGCACGCCTGCTGCCCGCCGCTGGACTGGAGAGCCTTTCCGATTGCGATCTGGTGGTCGAAGCGGTTGTAGAACATTTGGATGTGAAGAAATCACTGTTTTTGTCCCTGGAAAACATTGTTTCTGCGCAAGCCGTTCTGGCCACCAACACCTCGTCGCTGTCCGTCACGGCCATCGCCGCCGGGCTGAAGCACCCCGGCCGCTTTGCTGGTTACCACTTTTTCAACCCCGTTCCGCTCATGAAGGTGGTTGAAGTGATTGCCGGACTGAAGACCGGCGCAGCCACATGTGAAGGCCTTGCCGCGTACGCGCGCCAAATGGGCCACACGCCGGTGCAGGCCCAGGACACGCCTGGCTTCATCGTCAATCACGCCGGGCGCGGCTATGGCACCGAGGCTTTGCGCGTGGTCAGCGAAGGTATTGCCGACTTTGCCACCATAGATCGCATCCTCAAGGACCAGGCCGGCTTCAAGCTAGGCCCGTTCGAGCTGATGGACCTGACCGCGCTGGATGTGTCCCACCCGGTCATGGAGTCGGTCTACCAGCAGTATTACGACGAGCCGCGTTACCGCCCCAGTGTGATCACCGCGCAACGCCTGGCCGGCGGCATGCTGGGCCGCAAAACCGGTGAAGGTTTTTATCGCTACCAGGATGGGGCCGCCCAGGTGACGCCCGAACCACCGGCCCCGACCGTCGTCGAGATGCCGCCGGTCTGGGTCTCGCCGCGCGCTGCGCGCCGGTCGGAGCTGTTGCAACTCCTCAAGAACCTCGGCGCGAACATCGAAACCGGTGCTTCCCCTTCGATGAACGCCCTGGTGCTGGTGGCGCCGCTGGGCTTTGACATCACCACGGTGGCGGTGGTCGAGCGGCTGGACCCGGCCCGCACCATCGGCATCGACATGCTGATCGATGATGCCGCAACCAAACGCCGCGTGCTGGCGACCAACCCCGCCACGCGCAGCGACATGCGCGACGCCGCGCACGCCCTGTTTGCACGCGACGGCAAGGCCGTCAGCGTGATCCGCGACAGCGGCGGCTTCGTGACGCAACGCGTGGTGGCCACCATCGTCAACATAGCCAGCGACATCTGCCAGCAGGGCATCTGCACCCCGAAAGACCTGGAAACCGCAGTCACACTGGGGCTGGGTTACCCGCTGGGGCCGCTGGCCATGGGCGACCGCTTCGGTCCGACCAACATCCTGGAGGTGCTGTTCAACATGCAAACGGTCTACGGCGACCCGCGTTACCGCCCTTCCCCATGGCTGCGCCGGCGCGGCGCGATCGGCCTGAGCCTCATGCACGTGGAGCCCTGACATGGCAGGCGCACTGAAAAGCACCAGCGACGGCGCCACCCTGGTTCTGACGCTGAGCAATCCCGATTTCAGGAACGCCCTGAGCCCGGAGATTTACGCGGCTGGCGTGGAGGCGCTCAACGCCGCCGAAAACAACCCGGAAATCCGCAGCGTGGTGATCACCGGTGAAGGCAGCAATTTCTGTGCGGGCGGCAACCTGCAGCGCCTGCTGGCCAATCGCGCGCAGCCGCAAGAGGTGCAGGCGCAAAGCATCAATGGCCTGCACAGCTGGATCGATTCGATACGCACCTTCCCCAAGCCAGTCATTGCGGCTGTGGAGGGCGCTGCGGCGGGCGCCGGCTTCTCGCTCGCGCTGGCCTGCGACTTTGTGGTGGCCGCTGACAACGCCGTGTTTGTGATGGCCTACAGCAGCGTGGCGCTGTCACCCGACGGCGGCGGCAGCTGGACACTGGGCCGAGCCCTGCCGCGCGCACTGGTCAGCGAGTTGCTGATGTGCGGAGAGCGCATCGGTGCCACGCGGCTGCAGGCGTTCGGGCTGGTCAACCGCTGTGTCACGGCGGGCGATGCACTGAGCGAAGCGCTAAAGCTGGCCGACACCCTCAACACCCGCGCGCCCAATGCCCTGGCGAGCATCAAAGAGCTCATCAACGACGCCCCGGGCAGCACCCTGGGTCAGCAGATGGATGCCGAGCGCGCGCATTTCGTGCGCAACCTGCACCATCCCAACGGCGGCGAAGGCATCTCGGCCTTCCTGGAAAAGCGCGCACCCCGCTACGACTGAAGTCGCGGCAGACTGCTGCGCGCAAGGACACCGAGGCGACAGCTGGGCGCCGGCAGCGCCGTCTCTGGCGCGACAATAGGACGATTCCGAGTCACCCGAAAGACAGGCCATGGACGATCCCATTCTTACGATAGACGAAAGAGAGGCCATCAATGGTGGCCGATGGTTTTCTTCCCTTTCCCCTTCACTCAGGCACGACATACTGCGATGCGCATTCGTCCAACGTTTCAAGGACGGCGACCTGATCGCCGCCCGCGGCGATCCGCCGGAGCAGTGGATCGCCTGCGCCAGGGGCGCGGTGCGTGTCAGCTCGACATCGATTTCGGGCAAGCAGATCACGCTGACCTATGTGGAGCCGGGCATCTGGTTCGGCGATGTGGCGATCTTCGACGGCGACCGGCGCACCCACGACGCCTACGCACATGGCGAGACCACCATCCTGTGCGTGGCCAAGGCCGATTTCAAAAAAATCCTGGCGATGCATGTGGAGTTGTACGAAGCGATGCTGCGCCTGCATGCGCGCCGCATCCGCCAGCTTTACGGCCTGGTGGAAGACCTCAACACCCTGCCCTTGCGTGCACGTCTGGCCAAGCAGTTGTTGCATCTCGTGCGCAGCTACGGCGTCAGCAGCCTCAGCGACGGGCGCGAGGTGCGCATCGGCCTGCAACTGGCGCAGGAAGAACTAGCACAACTGCTGGGCGCCTCACGCCAGCGCGTGAATCAGGAGCTCAAGGCCATGGAACGCGAAGATGCGATCCGCATCGAGCCGGGCGGTTTGGTGGTGCGCAACCGCGAAGCCTTGCTGCGCATCTCTGAAGCCGATCTGGAAAGATAAAGCATGAGCAACTTTGACCATTTCCTGGGCAC
>JAZKGR010000061.1:0-18429 GCA_040385775.1 Pseudomonadota bacterium | reverse complement strand
TGGGGAAAATCGAGACCTGGAAAATGTGGGTGCTGTGCGACCGCGAGCCGGTGAAAAACTGGACCGACCGGCGTGTCACACTGCTTGGCGATGCCGCCCACCCCATGCTGCAGTACCTGGCCCAAGGGGCCGGCCAGGCCATCGAGGATGCCGTGGTGCTGCGCGAGGCGCTGCGCTTTACGCATGGCGACATTCCTCAAGCTTTCCAGAAATACCAGCAGGCGCGCTACCTGCGCACCGGGCGGGTGCAGCTGACCGCGCGCTTTTATGGCGACATCTACCACGCGGCGGGCGTGCAGCGTGAGCTGCGTAACCAGATGTTTCAGAGCGAAAAAGAAAGCGCCGGCTTTGCGGGCCTGCAGTGGATGTACGACGGGATAGAGCCGTCAAAGCTGTTCAAATAGAGCCCTTTCAAAACTGGAGGATTGCATGAAATTGTCCAAGCGCACTACGCTTTTGATAGCGGCCATCGCCCTATCCACGATGGCTACAGCCCAAAATAGCTCAAAAAAATCAAGCACCAAAGAGACCGCTGCGGCTTCCGCCTGGCCGACACGCACAGTCAGGCTGCTGGTGGGCTTTCCCGGCGGCTCGACACCTGACATGGCGGCACGCACACTGGCTGAGCCCCTGTCGCGCGCTCTCGGGCAACCCGTCATCGTGGAAAACCGTCCCGGTGCGTCCGGCAATATCGCCGCCGATCTGGCATCCAAAGCCACCGACGACCACACGCTGGCGGTGGTGATCAACGGCAACTTGACCTCGGCCAAGATGCTGTATTCGAAACTGCCATACGACCCGGCCAAAGACTTCACCCCGATTTCTCTGCTGACCACCGCACCGCTGGTGCTGGTCGCTCCCATGAACCAGCCTTCCGGCAGCGACTTCTTTCTGGCCGCCCGCAACGGCGGTGACAAATGGAACTACGGCTCGGTCGGCAATGGCTCGGTCGGGCATCTGGGCATGGAACTGCTCAAGTCCACCGCCGGCAACCTCGGCGCCGTGCATGTGCCTTATCAGGGCAATCCGCAGGTTGTTACCGCGCTGCTGGGCGGCCAGATCCAGATGGCGCTGGTGCCGCCAGGCATTGCGCTGCCGCAGATCAAGGCCGGCAAGCTCAAGGCCATTGGCCTGACCAGCGGACGCAGTGCCCTGGCCTCGGAGATCCCGTCGCTGGCCGATGCGGAAGTGCGTAACTTCAACCTCGAAGTCTGGACAGCACTGGTGGGCCCGGCCAGCCTGTCCAGGGCCGCGCAGACACGCCTGACCCAAGAAGTGCCGCGCATCATCCGGGACAACGACACCCGCCAGAAACTGTTCAACCAGGGCTGGCAGGCCGTCGGCACCTCGCCAGAAGGCCTGACCAGCCGCATCCGCAGCGAGACCGCCATCATGGGCGGCATCATCGCGGTGCGGGGGATCAAGATCGAGTAACTAATGCCCCCACGTTCGCTCACTGCGTGTAGCTCTCTGCCCCCCGAGGGGGCGCATTTTTTCTCGGGAAACCCTGCGAAAAAACCTCTGCCCCCACGCTCGTTCACTGGATAACTCAATGACTGTCACCGAGCCAGCCCGCACCCTGCCCGTTTATGGCGAATTCGATGTCGTCGTGATCGGCGGCGGGCCGGCCGGACTGGCGGCAAGTGTCAGTGCCGCAAAGCGAGGCGCGCGCACTTTGCTGGTGGAACGTTATGGTTTTCTGGGCGGCATGGGCACGGCCGGCGGTGTCACCAACTTCGCCGGGCTGTACGGCCGTAAAAACGGCGAGATGCAGCAAGTCGTGCATGGCGTGGTGGACGATCTGCTCGAACGTATTGAGGCGCTGGGCGGGTTGAACCAGCCGCAGGACGGCATGCAGGGCCGCATTCGTGTGCGCTCCTACGATGTGTCTGCCTACAAGTGCGCCGCCGACCAGCTGCTGTTGTCGGCCGGCGTGCAACTGCTGTTTCACGCCTGGGCTGCGGCCGTGGTGATGGAGGGCCAGGCCATCACAGCCCTGGTGGTGGAGACCAAGTCCGGCCGCCAGGCGATACGCGCACAGCGCTTTATCGACTGCTCGGGTGACGCCGATGTGGCGCATTTTGCCGGCCTGCCTTTTGAACTGGGTGACGGCCACGGCAGCGCGCTGTTCCCTAGCACCATGTTCCGCGTCGGCCATGTCGACGCCCCGCGCGCGTTGGCTGCGGTGGGTGAATTCAGCGCCATCAACAAGCTCATGGACGACAGCGAATTGCGCGCGCCCGGCCGCTACAAGTTTCCGCGCAAGGGCGCGATCCTGCGCCCCAACAAAAATCCGGCCGAATGGCGCGCCAATGTCACGCAGATCCGCAACGCGGCGGGTATGGCCATGGACGCCACCGACGCACGCCAGCTCAGCGAGGGTGAGCTCGAAGGCCGCCGCCAGATCACCGAATACTTCCGCTTCCTGAAAAACGAGGTGCCCGGCTTCGAGCAGTCGGCCATTGTCGATATCGCCCCCCAGGTCGGCATCCGCGAGACGCGGCGCATCTGCGGCGACTACGCGCTGACCGGCGAGGACATCCTGTCGTCCGCACGTTTTGACGACGTCATCGGCATCAATGCCTGGCCCATGGAAATGCATGTGGACGGCGCCATCAGCTGGGGCTTCCCGCGTGATGACCAACGCGCCTTTAACGACCTGCCCTGGCGCATGCTGACCAACGGCACCGTGCCCAACCTGCTGGTCGCCGGCCGCTGCGCGTCCATGACGCACGAAGGCCAGTCGGCAGCGCGCGCCAGCGGCGGCTGTTTTGTGATGGGCCAGGCCGCCGGCACAGCCGCCGCACTGCTGGCAAGCGGCCAGACCTTCCGCGACATCCACGTCGCCGTCCTGCAGCAGCAGCTGTCGCAGGACGGCGTTTTCTTCGACCGATGAACCGACGGAGAACCCCATGGACATGACCCCACCTCCTGGCAGCACACGCAAGGCGTTTTACGATGCCATCCGCGCGCAGCACATGACCCCTTTGTGGGAAGTGCTGCATGCGCTGGTGCCGCAGCAGCCGGCCACACGCTGCGTGCCCGCGTTCTGGGCCTATGAAAAGGTACGCCCTTACCTGATGGAGGCCGGCCAGCTGATCACCGCCGAAGAAGCGGTGCGACGTGTGCTGATCCTGGAGAACCCGGGTCTGCAAGGGCACTCGGCGATCACCCAGTCGCTGTATGCGGGACTGCAATTGATCCTCCCTGGCGAAGTGGCGCCCAGCCACCGCCACACCCAGAGCGCGCTGCGGTTTGTGGTCGAGGGAAAAGGCGCTTACACCGCCGTTGACGGCGAACGCGCCACCATGACACCGGGCGACTTCATCATCACCCCAAGCTGGACCTGGCACGACCATGGCCACGAAGGAACGCAAACCGACGGCGAGCCGGTGGTCTGGCTCGACGGACTGGATATTCCGATGCTGCGGTTTTTCGACGCGGGTTTCGCGGAGAACCACAGCGAGCGCTCGCAGCCAGTGACCAAGGCTGAAGGCACCAGTTACCAGCGTTACGGCGCCAACATGCTGCCGGTGCGTTACGACGCGCCCTTCGGCCAGACATCGCCGATCTTCAGCTACCCCTACGACCGCACCCGTGAGGCGTTGCATACGCTGGAGCGCCAGGCGCCGGTGGACGACTGGGACGGCGTCAAGCTGCGCTACGTGAACCCGGCCACCGGCGGCTCGCCGATGCCGACCATGGCCACCTTCATGCAACGCCTGCCCGCCGGTTTTGACGGCAAGGCCTGGCGCCAGACCGACGGCGCCGTCTTCAGTGTGGTGGAGGGCCACGGCAGCGTGAGCATCGCGCACGGCGATGTGACACAGGTGTTTGAGTTCGGCCCGCGTGACCATTTTGTGATCCCATCCTGGCACACGGCGAGCCTGCGCTCGGCGCCCGGCTGCGTGTTGTTCAGTTTTTCAGACCGTCCGGTGCATCAGGCACTGGGCATACACAGAGAAGAGAGGTTGTCATGAGCTTTGTATTTACCCCACCGGCGCTGGTCTCGGTCCCCGTGGTCGGCACGCTGGACCGGTTCCCGGTGCACCGCGTTTATTGCGTGGGCCGCAACTACGAGGAACACGCCAAGGAGATGGGGTTCACCGGCCGCGAGCCACCGTTTTTCTTTCTCAAGCCGGCGGATGCGGTGGTGGTGGTCGAGGCCGGGCACACCGGCGTCATCCCCTACCCGTCCCTGACCAGCAACCTGCACCACGAAATCGAGCTGGTCGCAGCCATCGGCACCGGCGGCAAGAACATCAAGGCCGCCGATGCACTCAAGCACATCTTCGGCTACGCGGTCGGCCTGGACATGACGCGCCGCGACCTGCAGGGCGAGATGAAAAAGCAGGGCCGCCCCTGGTGCATCGGCAAGGCCTACGACCACTCGGCACCGATCGGCCCCATCACACCGGCCGACAAGGCCGGTGATGTCGCCAACGCCGAGATCTGGCTGCAGGTCAACGGAAAAGACCGCCAGCGCAGCACCGTCAGCAAGCTGATCTGGAACCTCGCGGAAACCATCGAGCACCTGTCAGCAGCCTGGGAGCTGCAGCCCGGCGACCTGATTTACACCGGCACGCCCGAAGGCGTGGCTGCGGTTGTGTCTGGTGACACCATGGTCGGTGAGGTCAAAGGCCTGGGCACCCTGACTGTCAAGGTGGCGTAAAGCATAGTCGGCGGCGCGCCGCGCAGTACCCGGCTTGTAAAGTCCTTGCCTGGCGGCCCTTCATCAGGGCAAGCACTGGTTCTCAAGCGTCCTTTCTTCAATTACCTTCAAGAAATATTCATCGGAGACCCTCATGATTCAACGACGTACCCTTCTCAAAACCGGCGCAGCCGCCGCCCTTGGCGCGCCTGCCCTGTCAGGCCTGGCGCAGCAAGCCGTGACCCTGAAGTTCCATACCTTCATGGCGCCGGCATCCAATGTGTGGCTGGGCATGCACAAGCCGTGGATGGACAAGGTCGAGAAGGAATCCGGTGGCCGCATCAAATTCGAGGCTTACCCTGCCATGCAGCTCGGCGGCACGCCGGCGCAGCTTTACGACCAGGCCAGGGATGGCGTGGTCGACATCGTGTGGACCCTGCCGGGCAACACGGCCAACCGCTTCCCGCGCATCGAGGCATTTGAACTGCCGTTCATGATGTCCAATGCCGAGGCGACTTCCAAGGCGTATTGGGAATACGTGCAGACCATGGCGCCGGACGAGTTCAAGGAAACACAGGTGCTCGCGCTTCATGTGCACGGCCCCGGCGTCATTCACACCATGGACAAACCGGTGCGCTCGATCGCCGACATGCGTGGACAGAAGATGCGCGCACCGACGCGCCAGGTGACTAAGCTGATGGGCATACTCGGCGCCACACCCGTCGGCATGCCGCTGCCCGCCATCACCGATGCGCTGAGCAAAGGCACCATCACAGGCTGCGTGATTCCCTGGGAAGTGGTGCCTTCGGTCAAGGTCAACGAACTCACCAAGTTCCACGCCGAGTTCGACCCCGCCGGCGGCAGCCTGTACACCACGACTTTTGTCATGGCCATGAACAAGGCCAAGTACAACTCGCTCGCGCCCGACCTGAAAAAAGTCATCGACAACAACTCCGGCATGGCCACCTCGGCCTGGCTAGGCAAAGTCCAGCAGGGCAACGACGCCAACGGACGCAAGAGCGCCAGTGACCGCGGTAACACGATCTACACCGTGAGCCCGGCCGAAGCGCAGGAATTCCGCCGCAAATCCCGCACGGTGGAAGTCGAGTGGGTCGAGGACATGAACAAGCGCGGCTTCGACGGCAAGAAACTGCTGGAGACGGCTCGCAGCCTGATCGAAAAACACAGCAAGACCACCAAAGCCTGATCCTGGTTGTGGCATTGCAAAGGGCTCCGCGAGGAGCCCTTTCTACTTTTCAATCTACACTTGGCCGCATGTACCGCAGTCCGATCAAACATTGCAAAAACTGCGGCAGCGCCGTGGCCTATCGGGTGCCCGACGACGGGGATGTGAAGGAGCGTGCCGTCTGCCCGGCCTGCGGCACCATCCACTACGAAAACCCGCTCAACGTGGTCGGCACGGTCCCGCACTGGGAAGATCGTGTGCTGCTGTGCAAGCGCAATATCGAGCCGCGCTGGGGCAAGTGGACATTGCCCGCAGGCTTCATGGAGCTGAACGAAACCACCTCCCAGGGTGCCGCACGGGAAACCGTTGAGGAAGCCGGTGCAGAGTTTGAACTGGAGCCGCTTTTCAGCCTGCTCAATGTCGAGCGCGTCGGCCAGGTCCATATGTTTTACCGCGCCCGGTTGCTCAGCGACCAGTTCCAGCCCGGCCATGAAACGATTGAGGCCCGGCTGTTCGCCGAGGCTGACATTCCCTGGGACGAGATTGCCTTCAAAACTGTGAAGACAACGCTGGAGTGTTACTTCGCCGACAGGCGCAAGGGCAGCTACGGCATGCACATACTGGACATCGTCTAGCGCCGCCAACACACCGCGCATGGCACGTCTCTCGTGTGCCTTAAACTTCTTTCATCGGATGGCGCCTCGCGCCATTCGCTCTTCTTCTACTCCGCCTCCCCCTTCTCTCCCCGGAATTTCATGTTCAAAAGCGCGTCTTTCTTTCGCATTGCAGATGATTTTGTACTCCCACCCTTGGAGGCGCTTGAAGAAGCCTTGCAGGCCACACGCTTTCTGCCCTGTGGCGCCACACAGCCTGAATCCAGCGGATGGGTGGCCCCGCGCGGCAACAAAAGCACGGCACTCGTGGAAACCGTCAACCGCCAGCTCATCGTCCGCCTGTGCACCGAACGGCGTCCCGTGCCCGCCTCTGCCATCAAGGCAGCCGTCGAGGAACGCATCGAGAAATACAAACAGGAAACCGGCCGCGAACGCGTCGGTGCCAAAATGAAAAAGGAGTTCAAGGAGGAAGTGCTGGTGGACCTGATGCCGCGTGCTTTCACCAAACAATCGTCAACCACCTTGTGGCTGGATCCCGTCCATAAATTTATCGTGGTGGACTCCGGCAGCCTGACGGGGGCCGACAAAGTGGTCAGCTTTCTGGTCGAAGCCCTCAGCAGCATTCCCGGTGCCGCAGGCCTGAAGGCACAACCGGTGCAAACCAGCCAGTCGGCCGCTGCGTCCATGGCGCACTGGCTGTCCAGCCGCGAGGCGCCGGTCGGCTTCACGGTGGACCGCGACTGCGAGCTCAAAACGCCCGATGACGAAAAATCGACCGTTCGTTATTCACGCCACACGCTGGAAATCGACGAAGTGGCGGAACACATCGCGGCCGGCAAGGTGCCAACACAGCTGGCCATGACCTGGAATGATCGCGTTTCTTTTGTGCTGAGCGATGCCGGGCAAATCAAAAAACTCAAACTGCTCGATGTCGTCCTCGACGGCATCGGCGACAGGGGCAAGGACGACGACGGTTTTGACACCGATGCGGCCATTCTCACCGGCGAGTTGTCGGCCATGATCCCGGACATTCTGGAGGCGTTGGGCGGCGAGCTGAACAACGATGCATCGCCAAAAAGCCAGACGCAGCAACTGGCTGCGGCATAAGGCGTCCGGCCAATCCCGAAGCAAGCCATGAAAAAAGCCGGTCAGCGTATGCTGACCGGGGTTTTTTGTGAAACCGCTTGAAAGATAGCTTGAAACCCGCATGAATACTAAGTTTCACAAAATCAAAAGTGAATTTGTACCCCGTCTGTACCGCCACTTTGCCTTTGATACCTCCGAATCATTCGTTAATTATTTGATTTATTTCAGGACTGGGAATTTTTTCTCTGCGTGAGATACGGTGTGGTTTCCAGCATGACAAACTCCGGACTTTTCAGCCCCCCCCTCCATCAGCCGCTCTGCTCAAGCAAAGCCTGATTCAATCCCCCAAAGCCTCCCTGCGCTGCCGAATCGGGCGTTTCTAGCAATGCCCTGATAATTGAGATTACTGGAGTGGCTGGATGGGGCAAATAGAGAAAGACTACGGAGATACCAATTTCATCACGGGAATGAGAGCAGTTGCCGCGTTCGGTGTATTGCTCATCCATTTTGGTGGCGCCGGTCTGGACGCTTTTGGGCAATTTGGGATTCACCTAATCGAATTCGGCAGGACGGGCGTATATGCCTTCTTTGTTATTTCCGGCTACAGCATTTCAGCCTCCTATCAAACCTCTGCGAGTTACTTGCGATATTTAAATCGAAGACTCTGGCGAATTGCACCTATTTACTATTTCTGGCTGGCTGTAGCAATACTTTCAGGCTTCGCCCCAATCTCGGGAAATCACGGGGCGCTTACCTCGATAGATGCCCGAAATGTCTGGATGCACCTTTCATTCCTCAGCTTCATGGATTACAGAGTCACGAACTCGATACTTGGCGTTGAGTGGTCGATCTCGATTGAGGTTTTCTGGTACATCCTCGCCCCGTTACTCCTGTTTTTTATCCGTGGCCGCATTCTTGTGGCGGTTGCCGTGATCGCCTCGCTCTACTGGTATTGGAAATTTACCGAATACCCACCCTACTTACCTTGGCTGCCCACCACCTGGGTAGAAGACAAGTACGACGTGGGGCTTGCGATGCACTGGTCGCCGCTGCCATATGTGGCCAGCTATTGCTTGGGGATTGGAGCTTATAGGCTGCGGCAAGTAATGCCAGAGCTGCAGCGGCACGGCAATGCGGTATTTATCGCAGTCACACTGACTTGCGTCGGGTTTCTTGCTTATCGGGAGGCTGTCCTCAGGCTTGCCTATGACGAAGTCGTGTTCTCCTCGCTGATAACTGCAACCTTGATCGTGTTCGGCAGCCAGTCGGCGGTGGTTTACCGATGGGTATTTGGTAACCGACTGATGGTCTTTTTGGGGACGATTAGCTACGGGATTTATTTGCCACAGTTCCTACTGCTGGAGGTACTCAAAAATTATCTCCCGGCCAATAGCCCTCAGATATTTCTTGCAGGTTGCGGGCTGGCCATAGCCGTGTCCTACGCCGGATACAGGTTGATTGAGCTTCCCGCCCTAAAATTTGGAACATCGCTAGGCGAAAAGATAGGTTTCAAACGGCGAATAAAAACATTATGACCTCTATGGGACGCATTGATTCTCAACCTTCATAGGCGACCTTGAAATTTTGGTGCCGCCACAGTCGCGCCGCTATCCTAGCCAGTCCTTTTGCTGCCGCATGGCCTGATTCAATGCCTTGATGGTCTGTCGCAGTTTCCGCCAGTGGCCACTGGCCCAGGCGTTACCCGATACCGTCGCCTTACCCTCGGGCCTTTTTGGCCCGGTGGACTGGTTCCACGGCTTCCACCGCCTGATTGCATCGCTCTGCCGTTTGCGGCGTTCTGATGTCCATCCCGCCGCCGGGTTGCCCATGCTCTGCCTCCAATAGTTTGTTTTGCTCTGGTGCGAATTTTTCCGCGTGCGTGCGTGTACTGGGCAGAATAAGGGCCAGCCAACCCGCCAATGTTGACCTATTGCAGCGTTAGCTATGTTGGCTTACATCCCATACGCCACCAAGCGCGGGTTCTTGATCAAGAGTTTGACAATGCAGCAAGGCTCGACCGTAGTCATGGTGAAATCACGCATGGAACAATAAATCCGTGAAATCACAAACGCCACACATATGGGTGCCATGGCCCTTGGCAGGAAGAAATTTTGAGAACGCTCAATAAAAAACTGCAAGGTACAGGATACGCAGTCAATCAGCCAACAAATTCCCAATTTCCGGATGAGGCCTTCGGCTATCGCCCCGACATCGATGGGCTTCGAGCTGTCGCAGTCCTAGCCGTTCTCGGTTTTCATTTCACGCCAGGGTTAATCAAAGGCGGTTTCGTCGGCGTTGACATTTTTTTTGTTATCTCGGGATACTTGATTACCAATGTCCTACTACGTAGTTTATCGGATGGACACTTTAGCATCGCAGATTTCTATAGTCGGAGGGTGCGTCGAATATTTCCTGCGCTGATAGCTATTTTTGCAGCAAGCTACATCCTTGGTTGGTTTACTTTGTACTCAGATGAATATAGAGATCTCGGTAAACACATGCTTGCCGGAGCAGCTTTTCTATCAAACTTCACTCTCTTGAATGAGGGAGGATATTTTGATCGAGCTGCGGAAGCTAAACCTCTGCTGCATTTGTGGTCGCTAGGTATTGAAGAGCAGTTTTACATTTTCTGGCCTCTTGTACTTTGGTTCGCTCACAAGAGGCAACTAAATCTCTTCATAATTTCACTTTTCATTGCCTTAGTTTCCTTCTATTTAAACATCGCAACATTACGTGGGCACCCTCTTGCGGCCTTTTACTCACCCGCCACAAGAGCATGGGAACTGTTATCTGGCGGTCTATTGGCATATTTTACGAAGACATTACCCCCTGCAGAGCCGATTAGAACCAACATATCCCAGAGCTTTTTTTGGACAACAACTGCGTTGAACAATGTCAAGGTTAACCTTGGCAAGATTACCCCGAACGTTCAGGCGATAGCAGGAACACTGTTGGTGGGCTGCTCTCTTGTTTTCATATCCAAAGAAAAAGCTTTTCCGGGCTGGTGGGCGGTACTCCCAGTGGCTGGTGCCACACTTCTTATATGTGCAGGTCGAAGTGCCTGGGTGAATAAAGTAATTCTTTCGCACCCGACGCTTGTCTGGTTTGGCATGATCAGCTACCCGCTTTATTTGTGGCACTGGCCAATCCTTTACTTTACTCGAATAATTTTTGGGGATGAGCCAACTAGACCAGTCAGACTCACAGCAATCATCCTTTCAGTAGCTCTCGGATGGTTGACGTATCGCTTCATTGAAAAGCCCATTCGCCTAGGTCGTAACCGGCGTGGTAGCACAGCAATGCTCTCGCTTGGTTTGGCTACGGTGGCGTGTATTGGTGCCATTACGTTTTACTTGGAGGGATTAACTTTTAGATATGTTCAGCCGAACGACTATGCAAATCGTCAATGGACTCTTAAAGTCCCAGGTACAAAGGATTGTTCGTCAATCGTAAGTGCTACGGTAGACGGTTATTGTGCAAAAACGCAGTCTCCCGCAACGGTTGCGATTGTGGGAGATAGCCATGGCGGCCAGTTGCTTCACGGCTTTGTGACGAGCGGCGATCCTGAGTTCAATAAAGTTTTTGCCATTATTGGTGCCAACTGCCCTCCCGCTCTTGGTGTTGATACGCGGGTCGGTTGCAATCAATTAAATGAAATAGCGATGGCGGAGGTTGCGAGAACCACGTCAATCAAATACTTAGTCGTCGGCGCATATTACACCTATATAGACCAGGCAAACTCTCCTTGGAGCGATAAGCTTATTGCAGGTTATCGGAAAACTTTTGACGCAGCAAATGCTGGCAAAAAAACAGTAAAGATTGTCTTTGTTATCGATAACCCCGCTCTTAAAAAATCGGCTGAGGAATGCGTCCCTGCGCCGTTTAAGATTAGAACAAGGATGAAAACTTATCCAGCTTTTTGCGATGGTGCAACTGACGCGGACTTAATGCCGCGGCCAGAGTATCTTAAGTTTGTAGCACGGCTACAAGCCGAGTTTCCATCCGTAGTGTTCTACGACCCGCGCAATGCACTGTGTTCGGAAGACGGGAAATGTAAGCTCTTTAATGATTCGAAACTTCTTATGGGAGACACGAATCATTTATCCATTTACGGTAGCAGCTACGTTGTCAATGATCTGATCGAACAACTGAAAAAAGTCCCAAGATAAGTTCCGCTTTATCGACCGCGCCCAGCCTCACCGCAATCTAAAGCCAGCTACCGGGCGGCCGAAAAGCCTGGACGGCTTGTGGTAGTTTCACGCGCCCCCAAAACGTTCGCCTTTTCCATCCAATAGTTTGTTTTTCTCGGGTGCTGATCTTTCCGTGTGTGCGCGCCTGCGCGTACTGCGCGTGATCAGCGCCAGCAGCCCCGCCGTTGTTCACCTGTTGCGGCCCATTGGCAATGTTGGCCTGCTTCACAAACGTGGCTTGCCGGGGATACCTCAGGCCCACCAGCGCCGATATGGTTGCCCGGCTCTGTGCCTGCGCTTTCAGGGTCAGCCCCAAAAACGCCTCCAGGTTTTTTGGGTATTCCTGCGTCCGCGCTCTGCGTGCCAGGCTGGTGAAAATGGTTTGCAGCGCCGTTGCTTGGCTTATCAGCATGGCCTCAAGGGTGTGCAGATCGCCGCCCTTGACTTCGATGAAGGTGTCGCGCAGCCGCTCGATCAACACGTTCATATCGGTATCTTTGCCCATCACGTTGCCTTGAAAGACTTCAATCACTGTCGCGCCGTTGACCGATGGCAATAGGGCCATGCGCGCCTTGGCTGCCGGGGTCATCACATACGGTTTCGCGGTCGTGGGCTTTTTAGGGGCTGGACTGGTTTCTTGGTCGTGGCCATGTTGCTCCTTGTGGGTTCCAGCCCCGTTTGCTCACCACTGACCATGCCACCGTCAGGTCACCGTTGTTATCGCCGCGATACTGCCCAGCCAGCTCCAGAAGCAGTTTGCAGGCGTGTGCGCTGAGCGCGGTAAAGGCCGGGTACTCAAACACGCTGCGCACGATCCCGACAGAGGGCTCCGTGTCTTGCTGCCCTTGAAGTTAGCGCGGTCCATGCAAAGCCCTCCAGTGCCGCTTGAGCGAAGCAATCCAGGCAAAGGTAGGCATCAGCCACAGCCGCAAGCAAAACGCCTGCAGGGGCTTCATGGCCGGTGCTCCAATTGCGTCACGGCGGCCAGCACCTGCAAAGACTGCTTGACCCGTTCATACCCCGCGTGATGGTCTGCGGCGCCTCGCAGGGCGTTTGCAGCCACCGCCTGAGCCACGGTCAGCATGGATTGCCGGGGCAGCGCAAGGGCGGCACGCTGGCCAGCCTCTATCCCCGCAGCCTTATTCACCAGCTTGTTACATGGCGGGGGTGCAAAACATTGGTTTTCATTGGGGAAAACAGGGTACCCCCGCTTTCTCCAGAATCTCTCTGCCTGTACCCCGTTGGTACCCCCATGTCGGGCTAGCAGTCAATATCGCTTGCTGTACGCCATTGCATCGTAAGTGCTTGATTTACCAATGAAAAAGGCCTTCAAGAATCGCTCCTTGAAGGCCTCTGTACTGTCTAATGGTCGGTGTGAAAGGATTCGAACCTTCGACCCCTTGCACCCCATGCAAGTGCGCTACCAGGCTGCGCCACACACCGTTTCGAGCCTTAAATTATAACGCGCTTCCTCTGGCCACTTCAGTAGGTCGCACTGAGCAAATCCCGGATTTCAAACAATTCGCGGCGTACAAGTTGCAGCCGCTGCTGCGCGGCACTGCTGTCGGGTAAATGGGCAATGTCCAGAACGCTGTCCATCGCGCTGTCCTCGAAATCCGCCGAGTCGCCGAAGTCGTCCAGGATGGAATCGCCGCCCTCCATCACATCCACGCCTTCGAGCATGACCTCACCATTGCGGCGCTTGTCGCGCTCGGTCTGCACGATTTCCTGGAGCTTGTTGCGCGCCCCGCTGATGGTGAAGCCCTGGTCGTAGAGCAGATCCCGGATTCTGCGGATCATCAGCACTTCATGGTGCTGGTAGTAGCGACGGTTGCCGCGCCTTTTCATCGGGCGCAGCTGCGTGAACTCTTGCTCCCAATAACGGAGCACATGAGGTTTGACGCCACACAAATCGCTGACTTCACCGATGGTGAAGTAGCGTTTGGCGGGAATGGGGGGGAGAGTTTTCTCCAATTAAATCAATGCGCTAAGCGGTAAAGCTACAAATCTACTCTAAGTCCAAACTTAGCGCAAATAGTTACAAAAAGATATTTCAGATGTGTTGTTTCGGTCCCATGCCGGTTCGTGCCGACATGCAGTCCCTGCCCCCGCCAGAGGGTGGCCGCCACGGATGCCAGGCAACTATTTGCCGGTGACGAGCAGCGGTTCGGCGGCACCCGCCGTTTGCCCCTGGATGTGCTCTTTGAGCTTGTGGCTGGCATGAAAAGTCACCACACGACGCGCCTGGATGGGGATCGACTCCCCGGTGCGGGGATTGCGGCCCGGGCGCGGGGCTTTGGTCCGAATCTGGAAATTGCCGAAGCCCGAGATCTTCACGTCATTGCCTTCAACCAGACTGTCGGAAATCAGGTCGAAAAAAGCATCAATCATGTCCTTGGATTCGCGCTTGTTCAGTCCGATCTGTTCAAACAGCAATTCGGCAAGATGGGCTTTGGTGAGCGCGGGGCTTTCAAGACTTTCAACGGAAAATTCCACGCTGCACTCCTCGCTGATAACTATTGTTGTTGGAACCCTCAGGCACGCAAACGCGCCTGCAACCGAAGCTGGAGACTGGCCAGCACCGCCTGGGTAACCGCTTCGATTTGTTCGTCGGTCAGTGTAGCGTCGTCGCTGCCGAGGACCAAGCGCACCGCCAGGCTTTTTTCCCCAAGTTGCATGGCGGTGTTGCCTTGTTGCGGTTTGTAGACATCAAACAGGGTGGCCGACTTCAGCAAGCCCTGGGTTTCGGCGCCATGAATGGCGGCCATCAGCGCGGCGTGTGTCACCCCCTCGGCCACGATCACGGCAATGTCGCGCTCGACCGGCTGCAGCTTGCTGACCGGCTGGAACACGGGGACCGGCCTTTGCAGCAGCGCATCCAGATCGAGTTCGAACAGCATGGGCGCCTGCGCCAGTTCATAGGACTGACGCCACTGCGGATGCAACTCGCCGATAAAACCAATACCGTTCCCGTTGATGCTCACGCTCGCACAACGCCCAGGGTGCATGGCGGGATGGCTGGCGGCCGTGAACACCGGCTGCAGCGGCGCCAGCAGCGCCTGCACATCACCCTTGAGGTCAAAGAAATCCACACCCTTGTCGGACAGGCTCCACTGCAAGCCTTCGCGCGGGCCGTAAGCCAGTCCCGCCACCCGCATCGGCTGGTCAAAACCCGCCACCATGGTGTCGCTGTTCTGGCTGGCCGGGTCGCGCAAAAACACGCGCCCCAACTCGAACACGTTGACACGGGCGGCCTTGCGGTCGAGGTTGAATTTCAGCACCTGCAGCAGCGAGCCGAGCAGGGACGAACGCATCACGCTCATCTGGCTGGCAATCGGATTAAGCAGCTTGATCGGATGGGGATTGCCGGCGAGTTCATGCTCCCAGCGCTCCTCGACAAAGCTGAAGTTGATGGTTTCCTGATAGCCCAGACCCGCCAGTGCGCGCCGCACGGCAAAGGCGCCACGCTGCGACTCCGGGCGGATGCGCGCGGTGATGGGCGCGAGCGGCGGTGTCGCCGGCAGTTGCTGGTAACCGACCAGGCGCACCACTTCCTCGATCAGGTCTTCCTCGATCTGCAGGTCGAAGCGGTAGCTCGGTGGCGTCACTGTCAGCGTGCCCTCGCCCTCGGTCACAAGCAGGCCCAGGCGGCGCAGCGCGTCAGCGCACTGGACCTGCGTCAAGGGCATGCCAATCACCTTGACGGCGCGCGCCACCCGCAAAGTGACGGGAGCGGCCTCCGGCATGTTGACGCGCACGTCGTCGATCAGTCCGCAGACTGTGTCCGGCGTGCCGCAGATCTCCAGAATCAGTTGCGTGATGCGCTCAATGTGTTCGACCGTCTGGCCGGGATCGACGCCGCGTTCGAAGCGGTGCCCTGCATCGGTGGAAAAGTTGTAGCGGCGCGAGCGCCCGGCAATCGCCTTGGGCCACCAGAAGGCCGCCTCGACATAGATGTTTTCTGTCGCGTCCGACACCGCAGTGGCGTCACCACCCATGATGCCGGCCAGCGATTCCACCTGGCTGGCGTCGGCGATCACACCGACTTTTTCATCGACTGTCACCGTGTTGCCGTTGAGCAGCTTGAGCGATTCGCCCGCCTTGCCCCAGCGCACATCCAGGCCGCCGTGGATTTTGTCGAGGTCGAAAATATGCGAGGGCCGGCCCAGCTCGAACATCACATAGTTCGAAATATCCACCAACGCGGTAACGCTGCGCTGGCCGCAACGCGCCAGGCGGTCGACCATCCAGGAAGGCGTGGTGGCTTTGGTGTTGACTTTGCGCACGATACGCCCGGAGAAACGGCCGCACAGATCAGGCGCGCTGATGGTCACGGGGAGCTTGTCCGCGCCCGACACGGTTGCCGGCGGAAAGGCCGGAGCTTTCAGCGGCGCACCGGTCAAGGCAGCGACTTCGCGGGCCACGCCGTAGACACTCAGGCAATGCGCGAGATTGGGCGTGAGCTTCAGGGTGAACAGCGTGTCATCGAGATTCAGGTGCGCACGGATGTCCTGACCAACCCGTGCATCCGAGCCGAGCTCCAGCAGGCCGCCGTGGTCTTCAGACAACTTGAGTTCACGGGCGGAACACAACATGCCCTGGCTTTCGACGCCACGCAGCTTGCCGACCTTGATCAGGAAGGGCTTGCCGTCATCGCCGGGCGGCAATTCGGCGCCGACCAGCGCACAGGGCACCTTGATGCCGACACGCGCATTCGGCGCGCCGCAAACGATGTTGAGCAGGGCGCCCTGCCCCACATCCACCTGGCAGACGCGCAGGCGGTCAGCGTCCGGATGTTGCACCGCTTCGCGGATCTCGCCGACGACAATTTTGCTGAACGGGGGTGCCACCGGTTTGAGTTCTTCGACCTCCAGGCCAGCCATGGTCAGGGTCTCGGCGAGGGCCTCGGTGCTCAGCGGCGGGTTGCAGAATTCGCGCAACCAGGATTCGGGGAATTGCATGTTTGGATCAAGCCTGGTGGGTTACTGGAACTGCGACAGAAAACGCAGATCGCCGTCGAAGAACAGCCGCAAGTCATTGACGCCATACCGCAGCATGGTCAGCCGGTCCGGCCCCATGCCGAAGGCAAAGCCGATGTAATGCTCAGGGTCCAGGCCCATGTTGCGCACCACGTTCGGATGCACCTGGCCGGAGCCGGCCACTTCCAGCCAGCGGCCGGCCAGCGGACCGGTCTGGAACTGGATGTCAATCTCGGCGCTGGGTTCGGTAAACGGGAAAAAGCTGGGACGGAAGCGCAGCACCAGGTCGTCGCTTTCAAAAAACGTCCGGCAGAAGTCGGTGAACACCACCTTCAGGTCCTTGAAGCTCACGTTCTCGCCTATCCACAAACCTTCGCACTGGTGGAACATCGGCGAATGTGTTGCATCGCTGTCGACGCGGTAGGTGCGACCCGGCGCAATCACGCGAATTTCGGGCATCACGCCACCGGCGTCTATCAGCGCACGGTGCTTCTTGACATGCTGCACGGCGTAGCGGATCTGCATCGGGCTCGTGTGGGTGCGCAGCAGATTGGGGGCAGTGTCGGTTCCGCCCTCGACATAAAAGGTGTCGTGCATGGAACGCGCCGGATGGTCCTCGGGCGTGTTCAGTGCGGTGAAGTTGAACCAGTCGGTTTCGATCTCGGGGCCTTGCGCCACGTCAAACCCCATGGAGCCGAAAATCGCCTCGATGCGCTCGAGCGTCAACGACACCGGATGCAGGCCGCCCTGGGGCCGCTGGCGACCCGGCAGGCTCACATCAAGCGCTTCGGCCTTGAGCTGCAACTGAAGCTCGGCGTCGGCCAGCGCCTGGCGGCGCGCGCTCAGCGCAGCCTCGATGGCCTGCTTGGCGAGGTTGATCGCCGCGCCACGGGACTTCTTCTCGTCTACCGGCAGGGCCGCCAGGCCCTTCATCAGCTCCGTGATGCGCCCGGCCTTGCCGAGGAACTGGGCTTTCGCGTTTTCCAGGTCGGCGGGTGTGCCCGCTTGCGCAAAACCGGCCTTTGCCGAATCCACCAGAGCATCAAGTTCGTTCATAAATTTCTTGTGTGTAACTTGCCAACTGCGGCAGCCCCGGTTGCTGCCCCGTCAATGGAAAAGGGCCAGAGCCTTTTCAAGCTCCAGCCCTTTATTTTCGTAGGTAAGCCGCTATTGATTCAATAGCATCTCGCCCTGAAAATCAGGCAGCCAGCTTGGCCCTGACCTGGTCCACGATGGCGCCAAAAGCGGCGCTGTCATGGATCGCCATGTCGGAAAGAACCTTGCGGTCGATCTCGATACCAGCTTTTTTCAGGCCGTTGGCGAACTGGCTGTAGGTCATGCCAAACGAACGGCTGGCCGCGTTGATACGCGCAATCCAGAGGCGGCGGAACACGCGCTTTTTAGTGCGGCGGTCACGGTAGGCATATTGCCCGGCCTTCATCACCGCTTCTTTGGCGATCCTGAAGACATTGCCGCGGCGGCCGCGGAAACCTTTTGCAAGGGCGAGAACTTTTTTGTGGCGGGCGCGAGCCGTTACACCACGTTTGACGCGAGGCATGTGAGTACTCCTTGTTCGTCGTTAATTAAATGCCCATGCCGGGCAGCATCTGTGCCATGTGACCCATGTTGGTCTCATGAACAGCAACTGAACCACGCAAGTGACGTTTGTTTTTGGTGGTCTTCTTGGTCAAGATGTGACGTTTGAAGGCTTGGCCGCGCTTGA
>JAZKGR010000060.1:0-6093 GCA_040385775.1 Pseudomonadota bacterium | reverse complement strand
CCAGCGCGCGGTAGACGCTGTAGGAGCCGCTGTGGGTGCCGATCACGTTGCGGTGGCTGCGGTTGGTGGTGGTGCCGATGACCGGCCCGCGCTCGGTGGCGGTAGCCGCCGCCCAGCGGATGGGCAGTGCACCCTGACCGCCCGCGTGCGAGGTCAGCCGTATGTGGCGGGGGGAAGGACTCGAAGCGGTCGGTGCAGCAACCGTGTCAGAAGGCTTGGCAAGCTCGGCAGGCATAAAGGGAACCCTTCAAAAAATCGAATGTACCGATGACATCCGAGGCTTGCAAGGGCTGTGCCGGAAAAGCAACTACCCCTAGCGCTTCTTGCCGCCCAGGATGCTGCCCAGCGCGCCGCGCAGCACCTGGCGCGCCAGGTTGCGGGCTTCGGACTTGAGCACCTGTTGCACCAGGCCGTCGCGCGCGCCGCCACGCGGACCCTTGGAGCCGAACAACACGTCGCTGATGCCGCCCATCAGGCCGCCCGAGGCTTCGGCGGCCTTGGCGGTCTCAACTTGCGCAGCCTCGGTGCGGGCCTTGAGCATTTCGTAGGCGGAGTCGCTGTCGACGGCTTTTTCATAAACGCCTGCGACCAGCGAACCGGCGATCAGAACATTGCGCTGTTGCGGCGTGATCGGGCCGATCTGGCTGCCGGGCGGCAGCACAAAGGCGCGCTCGGTCACGCTGGGCCGGCCCTTGCTGTCGAGAAAACTCACAAGCGCCTCGCCGACCGCCAGTTCGGTGATCGCGGTTTCGATGTCCAGCCCGGGCTTTTGCCGCATGGTCTGGGCCGTCGCCTTGACGGCCTTCTGGTCGCGCGGCGTGAAGGCGCGCAGTGCGTGCTGCACGCGGTTGCCGAGTTGGGCCAGCACCGAGTCGGGAATGTCCAGCGGGTTCTGCGTCACGAAATAAACACCCACGCCCTTGGAACGCACCAGCCGCACCACCAGTTCGATGCGCTCAATCAGCGCCTTGGGCGCCTCGTTGAACAGCAAATGCGCCTCGTCGAAGAAAAACACCAGCTTGGGCTGGTCCGGGTCGCCGATTTCGGGCAACTGCTCGAACAGCTCGGACAACATCCACAACAAAAAGGTCGCGTACAGGCGCGGCGAGTTCATCAGTTTGTCGGCAGCCAGGATGTTGATCACACCCTTGCCATCGACCGTCTGCATGAAGTCGCTGATGTTGAGCATGGGCTCGCCGAAGAACTTGTCGCCGCCCTGGGTTTCGATCTGCATCAGCCCGCGCTGGATCGCGCCCACACTGGCGGCGCTGATGTTGCCGTATTCGGTGGTGAACTTGCTGGCGTTGTCGCCGACGTGCTGCAGCATGGCGCGCAGGTCTTTCAGGTCCAGCAGCAGCATGCCGGCGTCGTCGGCGATCTTGAACACCAGGTTGATGACACCCGCCTGGGTTTCGTTGAGGCCCAGCATGCGGCCCAGCAGCAGCGGGCCCATGTCGGACACGGTGGCGCGCACCGGGTGACCCTGTTCGCCGAACACGTCCCACAAGGTGGTGGGGCAGGCCAGCGGCTCGGGTTTGGCTATGCCGCGCTCTTTCAGCACCGCGCCCATTTTTTCGCCCATGCTGCCGGCCTGGCTGATGCCGGCCAGGTCGCCCTTGACGTCGGCCATGAAGACCGGCACGCCGATTTTCGAGAAGTTTTCCGCCAGGGTCTGCAGGGTCACCGTCTTGCCGGTGCCGGTGGCGCCGGTGATCAGGCCATGGCGGTTGGCCAGCGCCGGAAGCAGTTCACAGGTGGTGGAAGCATTCTTGGCAATCAGGAAAGGTTCGGCCATGGGGTGTCCTGGAAGTGAAAAAGTAAAATGCGGTTTGTAGATTAAATCAATTCCAAAGGATTTCCGTGGCCGGTCACAGCAAATGGGCGAATATTCAGCACCGCAAGGGGCGGCAGGACGAAAAACGCCAGCGTATCTGGACCCGCGTGATGCGCGAAATCATGGTGGCGGCGCGCATGGGTGGCGGCGACCTGGGAACCAACCCGCGGCTGCGGCTGGCGGTGGACAAGGCCAAGGCGGCCAACATGCCCAATGAAAACGTCAAATACGGCATTGCCAAGGCCACCGGCAGCCTGGAAGGCGTGCATTACGAGGAAGTGCGCTACGAAGGCTACGGCATAGGCGGCGCGGCCATCATCGTGGACTGCATGACCGACAACAAGGTGCGTACCGTGGCCGAGGTCCGGCATGCGTTCTCCAAACACGGTGGCAACATGGGCACCGAAGGCTCGGTGGCCTTCCAGTTCAAACATTGCGGCCAGCTGATTTTTGCGCCCGGCACCAGCGAAGACAAAATCATGGAAGTGGCGCTGGAGTCCGGCGCCGACGACGTGATCACGCACGAGGATGGCGCCATCGAGGTGCTGACGCCTTACACCGACTTTGAAACCGTCAAGAACGCGCTGGAAGCCGCCGGACTCAAGCCCGAGGTGGCCGAAGTCACCATGCGCGCCGACAACATGATCGAGATGTCGGGCGCAGAGGGCGAAAAAATGCAGCGCCTGCTGGACATCCTGGAGGACCTGGACGACACCCAGGACGTCTTTCACAACGCAGCCATTTCAGAATAAGGCAATCCAACAATGAAAGTTCTCGCATGAAAGTTTTAGTGGTCGGCGGCGGTGGCCGTGAGCATGCGCTGGCCTGGAAGCTCGCCCAGTCCGCCAAGGTGCAGGCGGTGTACGTTGCGCCCGGCAACGGCGGGACGGCGCTGGACGCCCGGCTTGAAAATATCCCTATCACCGATGTGAAGGCGCTGCGCGAATGGGCGCTGGCTGAAAAGATCGCGCTGACGGTCGTCGGCCCCGAGCAGCCATTGGCGGCGGGCATTGTTGACGAGTTCCGCCTGCATGGCCTGCGGGTTTTTGGCCCGACCAAAGCTGCAGCGCAACTGGAAAGCTCCAAGGCTTTTTCCAAGGCCTTCATGAAGCGCCATGGCATTCCGACGGCGGAGTACGAAACCTTCACCGACGCGACCGCGGCCCACGCCTATGTCGATGAAAAAGGCGCGCCTATCGTGGTCAAGGCCGACGGCCTGGCGGCCGGCAAGGGCGTGGTCGTGGCCATGAGCCTGCACGAGGCGCATGAGGCCATCGAGTTCATGCTGGCGCCCGACCCCAGCTTCAATCCGCTGGGCGTCACGCACAACGCCGGCGGCGCGCGCGTGGTGATCGAGGAGTTTTTGCATGGCGAGGAAGCCAGCTTCATCGTCATGTGCGACGGCAAAAACGTCGCAGCCATGGCGACCAGCCAGGACCACAAGCGCCTGCTCGACGGCGACCAAGGGCCGAACACCGGCGGCATGGGCGCCTATTCGCCCGCGCCGGTGGTCACGCCCACGGTGCATGCCCGCGCCATGCGCGAGATCATCCTGCCGACCATCAAGGGCATGGAAAAAGACGGCATTCCTTTCACTGGTTTTCTCTACGCCGGCCTGATGATCACGCCCGACGGCAAGGTCAAGACGCTGGAGTTCAACTGCCGCATGGGCGACCCCGAGACCCAGCCCATCATGATGCGGCTCAAGTCGGATCTTTTTGACGTGATGATGGCCGCGACCTCCGGCAAACTTGATGAAGTCGAGCTCGACTGGGACCGCCGTGTGGCGCTGGGTGTGGTCATGGCCGCGCACGGCTACCCGCTACAGCCGCGCAAGGGCGATGTGATCACCGGCCTGCCGCCGGTCAATACCTCGGAGGCGGAAGATACGGTGGTGTTTCATGCCGGCACGGCCACCGCTGAGGGCGGCGCCAAAGGCAGCGTGCTGACCTCGGGCGGGCGGGTGCTGTGTGTCACAGCGCTGGCCAGTTCGGTCAAAGAGGCCCAGCACCAGGCTTACGAAGCCGCGAAGACCATCCACTTCGACGGCGCGCAATACCGCAAGGACATCGGATTCCGGGCGATCAAGCCCTGATGCGCATGGATTTCCCGCCGCCGCATCCCGTACAGTTTCAGGGGAGCGGGCTGGCTCGGGCGGCGCTGCGCCTGCTAGGCTGGCAGATTGCCTTCGAAGGCCTGCCCTGCAAGCAAGGCGTGATCGTGGTCTATCCGCACACCTCCAACTGGGATTTTGTGATCGGCATCCTGCTGAAATGGGCTGTCGGGATTTCGGTGCAGTTCTGGAGCAAGGACACCTTGTTTCGTGTCCCCCTTTTTGGGTCCTGGCTGCGCTGGGTCGGCGGCGTGCCCATCAGCCGCTGTGAGCCCCAGGGGGTGGTCGGCCAGATGACCGCCTTGATGCAACTGAAAAAAGCCCGCGGCGAGTATTTCTGGCTGGCGCTGGCACCCGAAGGTACGCGCCGCCGCACCGAGGGCTGGCGCAGCGGTTTTTACCGGCTGGCGCTGCAGGCCGATCTGCCCGTGGGTTTGGCCGGCCTCGACTATTCGCGCAAGCGCCTGGTGTTTCTGGATTTTGTGCGCCTGACGGGCGACGAAGAACATGACATGGCACGCCTGGCGCTGGCTCTGCAGGATTGCCGGGGCCTGCATCAGGATCGCGCTGCCCCGGTGCGCTTGATCAATTCGGGCCGTCCCCAGGCCGATACCATTGTGAAATGACGACCATGACCGATTCTTCCGCTGTCCGCAGCTACTTGTTGGGCTTGCAGCAGCACATCACCGCCAGCATCGCCGCCATCGACGGTGGCGTGTTTGCTGTCGATCCCTGGGAGAAGGCGCCTGGCGAGCCGCTGCAGGGCAATGGCATCACCATGATTCTGGAAGGGGGCGAGGTGTTCGAGCGCGCCGGTTGCGGCTTTTCGCATGTGCGTGGTCCGCGCCTGCCGCCTTCGGCCACCCAGCACCGGCCCGAGCTGGCCGGTGCGCCTTTTGAAGCGCTGGGCGTGTCGCTGGTGTTCCATCCGCGCAACCCCTATGTGCCGACGGTGCACATGAACGTGCGCATGTTGACCGCCACGCCGGCGTCGGGTGCGCCGGTGTCATGGTTTGGCGGCGGCATGGACCTGACGCCGTATTACGGCTTTGAAGAAGATGCGCGGCACTTTCACCAGACCTGCAGCGACGCGCTGGCGCCATTTGGCGCGGACAAGTACCCGCGCTTCAAGACCTGGTGCGACGAGTACTTCTACCTGAAACACAGGGACGAGCAGCGCGGCATAGGCGGCGTGTTCTTCGACGACTTCCAGGAGCTGGGCCTGGACGGCAGCCTGGCCATGATGCAATCGGTCGCCGATGCCTTCCTGCCAGCTTACCTGCCGATTGTCGAGCGCCGAAAGGCCATGCCGTACGCCGAGCGCGAGCGGGACTTCCAGCTCTACCGCCGGGGCCGGTATGTCGAATTCAACCTGGTCTGGGACCGCGGCACCCATTTTGGCCTGCAGTCAGGCGGGCGCACCGAGTCCATCCTGATGTCCATGCCGCCGCTGGTGAGCTGGTCTTATCAGCGGCCGGTGGAAGCTGGCTCGGCCGAAGAGAGCCTGAACACGGCGTTTTTGATACGGCGGGACTGGCTTTGAGCGAGTCGGCTGCCAGCGCGCGGCGCATCGGCATGTTCGGCGGATCGTTTGACCCGCCGCATCGGGCCCATGTGGCGCTGGCCCAGACGGCGGTCACCCAGTTGCAGCTTGACAGCCTGCTGGTTATTCCCACCGGCCTGGCCTGGTACAAGGAAAGGGCGCTCAGCGCGGCTGAACACCGGCTGGCCATGAGCCGGCTGGCCTTCGACGGCCTGGAGCGGGTGGAGGTGGATACGCGCGAACTCCAGCGGTCAGGGCCGAGCTTCACCATCGACACGCTGGAGGCGCTGCAGGCTGAAAATCCCGGCGCCCAGCTCTACCTGATCATTGGCAAAGACCAGTTCGCGGCGCTGAGGACCTGGCACCGCTGGCAGGACCTGGTCCAGATAGCTATAATTTGTATAGCAGATCGTACAGATCCGGCGAGGGCTGAGGCCGGATTTGACCCTCAAATCCAGCTTCCCCAGCCGCTGATGCATTTGCAACTGCCCCTGATGCCCGACAGTGCCACCGATATCCGGCGGCAGATCACGTCGGGCGCTGCAACGCCGCAAGGCCTGGCCCGGCTGGTTCCCGAGCCCGTTGCGCGTTATATTGAGCGCC
>JAZKGR010000059.1:0-56042 GCA_040385775.1 Pseudomonadota bacterium | reverse complement strand
AAATAAAGCACTGCGGGTATTTTCGCTGTTTTTACGGCATCGCCAAATTAAGCTCCGCGCGCGGTGTCCACGCGGGCTCGGGCGGCACGGTTTTGACGGCCCCGAGGAAGAGCCGCGCCGGTGCCAGGTCCCGGCTCGCCAGGTAGTCCTTCACGGCCACGCCGCGCCGGACGGCCAGCTCGCGGATCGCATCCTCGCTGACGGTGATGTCGGCCAGCAGCAGCTTTTCCATCTCGGCGACCGGCAGGTCTTTGGCCAGCCCGACCAGGTTGCGCGGCTTGGGCATGTCGGCGCGTTTGTAGACCTCCTTGAGCAGCGCCGGCGCTTCAGCGGGGCTGACGGTGACCCCGGCCGAGGCTGTGCCGCCCTGCGCCAGCAGGCTGCGGCGCTTCTCGGCACGCAGCAACTGGTCCAGCCGCTCGCGCTTGAAGCCCTCGCGCTCGGCCTCCAGGCTGCTGGTACCGACCACGGTGAGCTGCAGCGCGGGACGGTCCGTCAGCGCCTTGGCCACCTTGTCGAGCCCGGCCTGGGCCTCGGGCGCGAGGCGGGCGCTGCCGGGTGCGAAGCTGACACTGGCGAGCTCTTCCCCGCCGCCGCCAAAAGCGCCGGCCAGCAGGCTGAAAGGCGCGGTGATGGCCTTGACGATGACATTGAGAATCACCTTGACGATGATGGGCCCGAGGCTGAACTGTGGGTCATTGAGCGAGCCGCTGATTGGCAGGTCGATGTCGATCACGCCATTGCGGTCGGCCAGCAGGGCCACCGCCAGCTTGACCGGCAGGCTGGCCGTCGAGCCCTCGACCTTGTCGCCGAAGCTGAGCTGGTTCAACACCACCTTGTTGCGGGCCGTGAGCTGGCCGTCGGGCCGCACGACGTAGTTGACGTCCACGCTGAGCTTGCCGCGATTGATGCCGTAACCCGAATACTTGATCGCATAGGGCGACAGCGGCGGCAACTCCAGATCGCGCACCTTGCCCTGGATGTCCAGCGCCACCGGCTGGGCCAGCGGGTTGAGTTTGCCGGTGATCTCCAGCGAGGCCGTGCCTTCGGCGCGGCCGCGCAATTCCAGGTCGGCCATGGCAGGCGCGCCAGCCCCAGCCACCGACGAAAACGCGCTGAGCTTGCCGCTGAGCTCGCTGAGGTTGGCCGAGTAGTTGGGTTTGACAAAACGGTCGGAAAACAGCACCCGGCCGTTGATCAGCGTCATTGGCCCGACATTGATGACCGGTGCGGGTGCCGCCGCCGGGGCCTCTGTTGGTGCGTTATTTTGGGCTGTAGCCCTTTCTGGACGGGGGTCAAAAGCTCCTGTTTTGATAGCACCTCCAGCGCCCGGCGGCGGCTTGAGCAGGTCCTGCAGATTGATACGGCCCTCGGGCGTGACGATCACGCGTGCGAAAAAGTCGCTCAGCACGGTCTCGCGCACGTCCACACGCGTGGCCTGGGCCGGCTCCAGCGCGACCTTGAGCCCGCGCAAGTTCAGCGCCTTCCACGCCAGCAGCCCTTCGCTGGGCGCCAGGGTATTGGCCTGGAACTCTTCGAGCGCCACATCACCGGCCAGTTGCGCCTTCGGGCCGGCTGGCGTCTGGCGCCATGCGATACCGCCGCGAAAGCTGGCATCGGCTCGCAGCAAGTCGACATTGAGCTGCTCGCCAAAATAAGGCTCGAAGGCCTGCAGCGGCAGGCGCTGGAGCACGAGCTGGCCCTGCGCCTGCACCGGCGCCAGTCCCAGGCTGCCCTTGAAGTCCAGCTTGCCGGGCGCCACGCGCCCGCTTGCCAACTGCAGCGACGCGCTCAAGGGCATGGGTTTGGCGGCCTGGGCATGGGCCGGCGGCCTGTCGTCGAGCAGCAGCCCCTGCAGTTGCGCCTTGACGCCGGTGACCTCGAAGGCCACCGGTTTGACGCTGGCCTTGTCCGAGAACGACAGGGCGCCGCCGTCCAGCGACACATCGCCGATAGCGACACGCCAGGTCGACGCGTTGGAAGCGGTGGTTTTGCTGGCAGGCGCTGCGACTGGCTGTTGCCCCAGGCCGTAACCGGCCATCCAGCGCTCGTACATCCAGCGCTTGTCGGCATCGCGGTCCACGCGTGCCCTGGGCTGGCTCAGCTGCATTTTTTCGGCCTTGAAAGACTGGGCAGCCACGTCGATGTCCATGCCGGTGACATCCACCCGACGCACCGACACCAGCGAGGTTTTGCCTTCGGCCAGCAGGATGTCGCGAACGGACAGTTGTGGCGCGCGGAGCTGCAGGACCTGCGCCTTGTCGCCCCGGGCGGCCTGCCAGTTGATGCCGAGCTCCGCGTCGAGCTGGCCGTTCAGGGCCGGCAACAGAAACTGACCGATGTATTTGGCAGCCATGTTCAGCGGCCAGGCCGCCAGGATGGCTTGCACCTGGGCCGCCTGGTCGGTTGCGCTGCCGCTGAAGCTGAGCAACGCTGGCGTGGCTGCCGGCGCCGGCGCGGCCAGCCCGGCCTGGACAGCTTTTTTGCGGGCCGCCGCCGGCGGCGCGGTGGCAGCGACGGCAGCGGCGTCCAGCGCTATGGACCCCTTGAACTGCAGCGGTGCGCTGGCCGCAAATGGAAGGGCAATCGCCGAGGCGTCGAGCACCAGGCCGTTCAGCCGGATCTGCGCGGGCGAAGCCAGGCTTTGATCCAGCCAGTTAACCGAGCCGCCACGCACCGCGACGCTGGCGACCTGAACTTTCCAGGGCTTGGCAGCAAGTGCCACGGCGGGCGCGGGGCGGGCAGCGCTTGCAGGCGCAGCGGGGGCCTGCGACGATGCATCATTCTGGCCTCCAGCCCTTACCGGACGAGGGTCAACAGCTATGTTTTTGGTAGCAATCGGGGTGCCGGCGGTCAGCAGGTTCAACTGCCCGGCGCGGTCGCGCGTGATGTTCAGCACGGGCGACGTGAGCACGACCGACGACAGCTTGATGGCTTGCTCCAGCGGACGCACATCGTCCATCACGACCTGCAGGCGCTCAAAAGCCAGCAGTTCAGGCATGGGCGCCGACCCGCCCGCAGCGCTGAGCAAGCGGACCTGCTCGGCGGTCACGGTGCCGGAGAGCTTGACCACGGTCTCGGGCGTCTGCTCAAACGCCACCTTGAGGTCGGCGTCGAGCACCCCGCTTTGAAGCCGCAGTGGGCTGGCCGGCAGGTAGCCGAGGTAAGGCCGCAGGTCCAGCGCACTGAGCCGGAAAGTCGCGTCGGTTTTGCGGGTTTGGGCAAAAGGCGTGCCTTCGGCGGCGGTGTCAAAGCGGCTGCCGTTGAGCGTGAAGGTCAGGTGCGGGGCAGTCTTCACGTCGCGCTGGGAGCGCAGATTGCTCAAAAAAGGCACAGACAGGTTCAGGTCCCTCAGCTCGTGGCGCTTGCCCACGGCCAGGTCATTGAAGTCCGCCCTGCCGCCGCTGAGCACCAGGTTGTAAAGGGCAAAACGCTGCGGCTTGCCGGCCGGCTCACCGGCTGCAGGCTGCAGGCGCGCCAGGATGTCGTCGATGTCGTAGCGCCCCTCTCCCAAGTGCGTCAGCAACAGCAGCGGTTCCTCCACCTGGATGGCGTCCACCACGGGTGCCAGCCGCAGCAGGGACTGCAACTCGGCATCTATATATATGCGCTTGATGCTGACCTGGGGGATTTTCTGGGGAGATGCCTTGAGCAAGGGTTGCGGAGATAACTGGGTGGAGGTGCCTGCCTCAGCGCCCGCCCTGGCGACGGCAAGGTCGCTCAGCGTGAGTTCAAGTGACCACGGCTTGAAGTCGATCGCCCCCACCGTGACCTGCCGCCCGAGCTTTTCAGAGACGCCTTTTTCAAGCTGCGACTTGAGAATTGAAGGCACGGCCCACCAGGCCAAAGCCCAGAACAACAACACGCCTCCCAGGGCCCAGGCAGCGCGGCGGTGCCAGCGCGGTGACCGGGCGAGCTTGACCACGCCCTCCGACATGACCCGCCATACATCCGGGGTCCGTCTTTTCCAAACATTGCTTGTCATAGGCGTCGAGTCTTTCGCGCCCTTGTACAAAGGTCAAATGAATTTTTACGGCGATGCCATCAGGGCACACAAATAAAAACCCCGGGCAGCTAGGCCGACCGGGGCTGACGGCGAACATGATGTTCATGCCGTCGGGCTTCGCAAAAGAAGAGAAGTTCGTCTTCAGTGCGATGAAAGCAAGTGATTGCTCTCAGGTTTACCGGGATTGGTTACCCGGCGAATGCTTGAGGTACTCAAGCAATTGCAGGTTAACCCTCAGGCGCGCTGCGGGCAAGTCAATATTTGTAATCAAAAAAGAGCGCGCGATTGCTGTTTTCTTGGCAGCTTTACATGTCGGGAATTTGTCCTACAGGCAGACAGGAATAGCCACCGTGCACAGCGTTTTTCGCCTGGTTCTCATGCTCCAGCACTTTCTGCAAAAACGCTGCAAGGCCTTGAGCTGCTTGGATTTACTGGAAAAACGTACAGCTTATTTCCTGAATCTCCAAAATCCGACCCAAGTAGAGCGAGCGCCCAAAAATCGGCCGAAACGGCAAAAACAGGTGGTCTCTGGCTTGAAATTCAGTATTTAATCCATATCTAAATATATAAATCAACTTTTATATTATTGACAAGTTATTTAGACAGCTCATAGAATTCGCCGTCCCGGAGAAAACCAAGGGACAACCCGAACCCGCTGCCGAACCCGGCAAAGTCAGACAAGGGTCAACACCTCAAGGCACGGCCTTGGTTTGATGGCGACCCAATCAAAGCGTGAGAGCTCAAAAAGCCGCCGCGCGTAGAAAGGAGTGCTATGACAGCGCTAGGACAATCAAGCCCCGCGGCCACCTTGCGGGCCATCCAGAAAAATGTAGGCAACAGTCTTGCAAGCATCGCAGACGACATTGCCCAAGGCTTTTTCGAGATCACGCACAACAGCTTCGCCCTGGTCGGTCTGGCCGTGGTGTTTGCCGTGATCACCCTCACCGCCCGGCCCGACCTGCGTCAGGCGGGTGAATCGCGCCTGATGACCTGGCTGCAGGAACGCCAGGAAGCAGCCATCGGTTTTACCGAGCCCGACGCGATTGACCGCGCCACGGCCGCCAACCCCAAGGACCTGCCCAAGCAGCAAGCCGCCGTGGCCTTCTGGCTCAGCCGCAAATACGGCGTCGCGCCCGAGCCACTGAGCGTGCTGGTGGCCGAAGCCTTCGAGATCGGCCAGAAAGCCAAACTCGACCCCACCCTGATCCTGGCCATCATGGCGATCGAATCGGGTTTCAACCCGTTTGCCCAGAGCCCGGTGGGCGCGCAGGGCCTGATGCAGGTCATGACCAAAATCCACCACGACAAGTATGAAAACTTCGGCGGCAAGCTGGCCGCCTTTGACCCGGTGACCAACCTGCGCGTCGGCGTCAAGGTGCTGCAGGAATGCATCGCCCGCGCCGGTTCGATCGAAGCGGGCCTCAAGTATTACGTCGGTGCAGCCAATCTTGAGACCGACGGCGGTTATGCCGCCAAGGTCATGGCCGAGCACGCCCGCCTGCAGGCCGTTGCCAATGGCCGCGCGCCGGCCTACGCCCCGGTGCGACCGCCGCTGGCCATCCCGGCCTCCATGCCAGTCAATTCTGAAAACCCGGAATTGTCCGGCCCCAAAGCCAGCGAAAAAGTCGCCAGCCTGTCGGTCTCCTGATAATCCTGGGCAGCGCCCTGGACAGAGCCAGGCACCGACTCCGTTACACTAGGACCGTGCGCGACTGGCGATAGGCTGGCCCCCGACCAAAGGGGCAAGGCCGACGTGGGATACCACTGGGAAGCGCACCGCCGGCTGTCATCGGTGACAGCGGCGTTCAGCCGTTCGCCTGGGCAGCCCTTGTTTCATGCACCTCGTGCCAGGACAGGGACCACGTCTTGAAGGACTGCCGTGTACAACCGAAATATTCTCGTCGAACAAACCGATCCCGAACTGTGGGCTGCCATCGTTGCTGAAAACGCACGCCAGGAGCACCACATCGAGCTGATCGCCAGCGAAAACTACGCCTCCCCCGCCGTGATGGCCGCGCAGGGCTCGCAACTCACCAATAAATACGCCGAAGGCTACCCCGGCCGCCGCTACTACGGCGGGTGCGAACATGTGGACGTCGCCGAACAACTCGCCATCGACCGCATCAAGCAGATCTTTGGCGCCGACGCCGCCAACGTGCAGCCGCACTGCGGCGCATCGGCCAACGAAGCCGTTTTTCTGGCCTTTCTGAAACCCGGCGACACCATCATGGGTATGAGCCTGGCCGAAGGCGGCCACCTGACCCACGGCATGGCGCTCAACATGAGCGGCAAGTGGTTCAACGTCGTCAGCTACGGCCTGAACGACAAGGAAGAAATCGACTACGACGCGATGGAGCGCAAGGCCCACGAGTCCAAGCCCAAACTCATCATCGCGGGCGCCTCGGCCTACAGCCTGCGCATCGACTTCGAACGCTTCGCCAAGGTGGCCAAGGCCGTCGGTGCGATCTTCATGGTGGACATCGCCCACTACGCCGGCCTGGTGGCAGCGGGCGTCTACCCCAACCCGGTGCCGCACGCCGACGTGGTGACATCGACCACCCACAAAAGCCTGCGCGGCCCGCGCGGCGGCATCATCCTGATGAAGGCGGAGCACGAAAAAGCCATCAACAGCGCCATCTTCCCCGGCCTGCAGGGTGGCCCGCTGATGCATGTGATCGCCGCGAAAGCCGTCGCGTTCAAGGAAGCGCTGGCGCCCGAGTTCAAGACCTATCAGCAACAGGTGCTGAAGAACGCGCAAATCGTGGCGGAGACCCTGACACAGCGCGGACTGCGCATCGTCAGTGGCCGCACCGAAAGCCATTTGATGCTGGTGGACCTGCGTGCCAAGGGCATCACCGGCAAGGAAGCCGAAGCCGTGCTGGGCAGCGCCCACATGACGATCAACAAAAATGCGATTCCCAACGACCCGGAAAAACCGATGGTCACCAGCGGCGTACGTATCGGCACACCGGCCATGACCACACGCGGCTTCAAGGACGAAGAAGCACGTATCACCGCCAACCTGATCGCCGACGTGCTCGACAAGCCGCGCGACGCGGCGAACATCGAGGCGGTACGCGACAAAGTCAATGCGCTGACCAGCCGGTTCCCGGTTTACCGTTAAGCCATGTACGGCGCAGTAGCTATCTTTTTCATAGCTGCTTGCGCCCGCCCGGTGTGGGCTGGAGGCCAATTTTGTCTTTGATTCCAGGCAGCACGCCGTGAAGTGCCCGTTTTGCGGGAATCTGGAGACCCAGGTTGTCGAAACCCGTGTCTCGGAAGACGCCGACTTCATACGCCGCCGCCGCCAGTGCGGCGCGTGTGAGAAACGCTTCACCACTTACGAACGGCCCGATGTCAACTTTCCGGCGATTGTCAAAAAGGACGGCCGCCGTATCGAGTACAAACGCAGCAAAATCCTGGGCTCCATGAACCTGGCGCTGCGCAAGCGCCCCGTCAGCACCGAACAGGTGGACTCAGCGATTGAGCGAATCGAGGAAAAGCTGCTGAACCTCGGCCTGCGCGAGGTGCCCTCCACCCGGCTCGGCGAGCTTGTGATGCGCGAGCTGAAAAAGCTCGACAAAGTAGCCTACGTGCGTTTTGCCAGCGTCTACCGCAGCTTTGAGGACATTGACGAGTTCAAGACTTTGGTCGACGAGGTGCGCCGCTAGCCCGCAAGCACTATTTATTCCAGCAACTGGCGGTATCTCCCGCGCTTTGCCCCTTCACGCCAAGATTGGTCAGCGTCAAATTGCCACACACAGTGTCCGTCCAGCCAAAAGGTGTTGCTGTCAGGGTAAAAGATGTTGCCGTTGTGGTTCCACTCAATGCCACGTCATATCGTTTTGCACCCTCAGTCGGCGACAGGGTCAGCGCAGTTGGCAAAGCGGGGGCAGCCCCACCGCTGTCAACATACCGAAAATTGACCGCCCTATACCGCTCCATGAACTGCGCCGCTTCCAGCAATACGGTTTTCGCGCCGGCCCTGTGCCCACGCTCAACATAGGATCTGTACGATGGGACTGCGATCGCAGCCAAAATACCGACGATGGCCACAACAATCATCAACTCAATCAGCGTAAAACCACCCGTGTGTTTGTGTGTTTTCAAGTTTGATCCTTCTTGCTAAATTAAAACGGCAACATCTTTAGTAAGGTATTTACTTGAGCTGGCGCCAGATCTGCCGACTCGGACCGCCGCTGGTACCTGAGGTGGTGGAAGGCCTTAGATTGATCTGGAGCACCTGAGTCTTTCCGCAGACCCCATTGATGCAGACCGTTTGTTGACCACCAACACTGGTCGAGAAGGTCGTCGTCGAAATGGCGTCATTAAAGATAGTCTGACTGATATACAAAGCTGGCGGACCGTTGTCCTGCAGCACAAAAACACCTCGGGGAGAACCACCGCGAATGCGGACCGAGTTTGGCGTGATATCGCTAAATACCTTCTTGTACCCCCCCGTCAAGGCATCCACTCCTGTGATCCACGCATCCAATCCGGCTTCGCAATCATCCACGCTCGGCACAATCGAGGTAAACAGAAACGCATCCACCACACCGGAGACGGTATAACGTACCGGCGGAGCTATCACCCGCTCCCCTGCCGTTACATTGGTGCCTGTCAAGGGTACCACCCACCCCTTTTTACCTACAACGGTGAACCAGTCAGGCGTAGCCCCCGCCGAGGTGGTGCGGACATCGCTGGTGACACCCCCGACCGGGGCAGGCATATTGATGGTCATCGACGACAGCGTCGACTCTATGACGGCCGGCGTGGAACTGAGGTTATGCAGCAGGTCGTCATAAATCCCATACAAGGCCTGCACTGTCGTAATGGCAGGATCCGCAGCACTCAAATAGCTACCCGTTCCAAAGTAAATCATCTTGCCACCCGTCGTGTTGGCGTGCGAAGGCGCCGCACCGACCTTGATCTCGGCGGTAATGGGTCTTCCCGTCGGGGTGGTGTAGATCAGAGCACCGGCACTGCCAGAACTTGGGTCAAAGCGCCAGATATTTCCTTTGTAGTCCGCGCCATACACGTACTCGATCGTGTCTCGGTTGCCCGACGTTTTTCGAACCAGCTCGACCGCACCCATACCATTGCTCGTGAGGGAAGCGTTGGTCGGTATGATCCGGAGAATATTGCCATCACTTAGTCTCACGACGTAAAGGTTTGCTGTACCAGCGCTGCTGTTGTAGCCATTGCCAAAAATAGCAACCCAGGTTCCGTCTGCCAGCTTGCCGATGCCAGGCCGTCCCATGATATTGCCGAATGTCGTTCCAACGCCAGAAGTGGCCGAATTGATTTCCCACAAAATACTGTTGGCCGAAAATGTTTTTGAACTGGCATTGATGGCAAACACGGTTTGGGCGCCGCTACCGCCAGCAGCAACCACCACGGTGCGCCAATTGGTCGTGGCATCACCGGGCACGGTGATCTTCGCGTGCCCGACAGCGATCGAGCCGTCAATGAAATTTTGGTGCTGATAGCCCGGGTCTGCCAAATTTTTAACACTGCTCCTCACTGCCTGCGGCATAAAACCGAGCAACTCGCCGCCGCCAGTTGCGTCCGGCTCCGCATCAAAGATGTGGAAAAACCCGCTGTTCGTCCCGACCGCGAGTGTTTCAAAGTTGATTGAGCTCAAAAAGCTCGTGTAAGTGGAGTCACTCGCTGCGTAGTCCAGATTTTTCGCTGAAATGATTTGCGGGTCAGAATTGACAATATCGCCCAACACCGACCCGTAATCAGCAGCCGCCGTACTTCCGCGATTGCGAAAATTCCCGCCCTTGCGCTCCTCTCCGGTTTTGTCCCCAAGGAGGTATTCATAAGTTGCGGCGTTAACAAAGTCAGTCTGGACGGCGCCGGGCAATGTGGCGTAGGCACCAGAAGTCAAAGCAAGAGGTGCAGTTGCTCCCCCCTGACCCAGAAACAACTTGGTGCGCAATGCCGGGACAGGGATTTTTGTAGAAACTTCCCAAATAGGTGTGTCTGATACCGCGCCGCTTGTAGCAATTGAAAAAGCGTACAGGCGTGAGGTCCAAGTCAAGGAATCATAATTTGCCTGGTAAATGGCAGCTGAACCCAAACTCCGTTGCCCCACACCCACCACGCTGGTGCTGGCTACCGCCGCCAATGCAGCGGCAGATCTGAAGGCCTTGGCCATCTGGTCAGGTAAATTGGCCGGGTTGTTGACTTTGAAATAGTTGGTCGGGTCGCCATTGGAATCGAGAAGCCCCGCGCCACCGTATTTGGCGGCGTACCACAACGTGTCGTGCGGTATATAACCAGAGACCGTAGCACTGGTTGCAAAATCCAGGGCGCGGGAGGTAGCCGTATGCGGCAACACCGTAGCATTAACTCGCCCAGTCGCTGGAGCCGGATCCTGAACAGTGGGAGTCAGAAGAGTATCCAGGTAATATTTTGTCTGAGGGTCGCGTCGTACGCCACCTATCAAGGGCCTGCTGGACATGTCCAGGTACAGCCCATCCTTGGTCGTTCCTGTGATGGTGTAGCCAAGGTGCATTTCAATGTCTGCTGCACTTGTGTTGATGGGAGACAAGGCCACGACCACTTTGCCAGCAGCATTCACACTGACGGTATAGCCGACAACCGCGTCGGTTTCATTGTCCCCGCCAGCATCCGTGTCCGAAAAATTCACCACAAAAGACATCGTGGGCCGGCCACCATTGATGGCTGCGTTGTAGTCCGGACCCGTGGTTCCGCTGGTATTGTTAAAAGTGTCCAGATAAAAGCCGGTTATCGAACCTGTTGGCTGAAATGCACCATATGCTGCACTGCTGACGTAGTTGCTGGGGCCTACCGATTTGGAAACAGGAACCAAGGACACAGTCTTGCCGCCGTATGAAATTTCAATTTTCGGCACGACGCTACCAAGCGCTACAGCAATGGTATCTACTGTTGCGTTGGTCGTAGTCATGGGTACCGAGGGAGGATTGCCAATAGCAAAGCCCGTCGTTTTTCCAAAGCGTGCTATCGCCGCAGAGTAAAAGCTCCCGCGCGACTGCGTGGCATCCGGCACATGCCCTTGAAGCTGCGCAAAAGAACTTGCAGGTTTCGCAGTAGGATTTCCGTCGCTGAGTGTTCCGGACTGGCCAATAAAAACGTTGCGGGACCCCAAATTTTCCGATTTGGTAGGAGGCACAGTCACTGGCGGTGGGCCCCAGATAATATTTGACTCTGTGGTCACATTCACCCCGGCAAGGTCGCCTTGCGGAGGAGCAAGCGGGTTACCCATTTGCGCCTGTACCGGAAAGTAGGCCCCCGGAAGCTCGTCATTGTCAAATGTTGTCACAGCGTCGGCGATCACCATCTGTACGGGGCGCGAGCAAATAGGACTTCCGCCATCCGCCTTGGCCCTGAAAGGGTTTTGCCACGGTGATGAGCCAGTGCCCATCAAGGGCAACTGAAGCCTTGAGTCTGGCGAGTTGTTGACATTCACGCCATTCGAATATGCAGAAAACCCCGAGCCTTTCCCCGCAAAATAACGAAGCCCTTCGTACATCATTTCGCCGATAGGAGCACCCCATGAAGGGCAGGCACCTTCTATCTGCAGCGAATTGAAATTGTTGTCGCAGTAATATCCGTCCCCTTTCCAGCCATAGATGGATATGCGATCAATCGTTCGGGCTATGCCGTCAACCGTGGCTGTGCCCTCGGTAACCTGCCTGAAAACACCATTGGTAGGATTTACTTCGTCAGTAAATTTGGCAATGTTCCGACGGACAACCCCGCCCGAATAGTTGTTCCTGAATGAACCAGTGAGGAGACCAAACTTTAGCTGATCGTTCACCGAATAGTCGTGCAGAACCCCCGTCGGCTTCCATCTGGTTGGCGCCGCCGCGGGATATCCGGTGCAGCCTGCTTCCCGAGCGCCGCTCAGTGTTACGCAGGCCTCAACTCGGAGCGTATACGCAGTGCTGGTCTTACCAAAGGCGGAATCTGCAGCAATATTTGCATTGCCATCTGCAGAAGTCCAGTTCCAGATGCGGTCGGTCACCTGATCGGCATCAAGGATCACCCTTAGCGCCGGCGCCGGCATAGGAAATGGATAGGTGCCCGAGCCGGCATTGGCTGGCGTAGTCCCGGATGCGTAAGCAGGGCTTCTCACGGCAAACAGATGCTGTTTGCCAGCGGCAGGCGCGGCGAGGGGCGTGTAGTGGGTAATGTTATAGCTGTCGCGACCTGTCACCGGCCTGTACTCTTTGCCCCAGACATGACTGTCCTGAGGGATGAATGCCCCTTGTAAAACAGTGACGCCTGACGCGGAGGTCGGATCTGACACGCGATGCCCGCCGTAAAGTACCCTTCGGAGCGCATCCATACGGGATGTCGCGGCCCAATTCAGCCAGTTCCCATGCCACCGCGCACTGGATGCCGCAGTTAAGCACCCGTCACCGCTCTTGGAAACATCTTTAGGACTAAATCTTGAGTTACCTGAGTCATATGCGTAACAGCGATCAGAAGCAAAGTTGCCATAGTAGGTAATGGACGGCTTAAATCCAACGTCAGGTATACCGTCCGCGTTCAGGTCGCTGGCATCGTTGTAGGCGGCATAAAAAAGTCGATGGTCCTTGTTCATCGTCAACATGACAAGACCAGGCGCACTTTTCAGAGCCAACAGCGGTACGTTTGCGATATTCACAGTGGTTTGCGCGTTCGCGCTCTTCAGCGGCAGGCCGCCCATCGCTAGCACTAAAAGCAGCGCTGCAAAGTACCAGGCGCCGGACATGACCCATTGCCGACAATTCACTGGCGCAGCCCCCACCGAAAAGGGATTCAGACCCATGCCAATCACATGCTTGTGCTCCGAAAAAATGGCTGGTTTGTTCATGGTGAACCCCTTAAAAATTGCTACGGCGTTGTCGTCTGGATATACATGACCTGCACGATTGACTCCGCCGCGCCTGATCCGCCAATGCTGCGTGCGGTCACTCTGAATGTGCGAGCAGTGGTGGTAGCACCCGCGACAGTACTCACCAACTCAATCACATATTTCGCATTCTCTGAGTTGTTGGCATAAGGCGTGCTCACAGATGCGGCACAGCTTGTCCAGCTGAAGGGGGTCGTTGCGGAACATGCTGCCGCCGCCACCGTCGCACCAGGGCCTTGCGTCCAGAAATTTCCGTTGTCGCCCTCGCTGAATGGCGGGTCGTAGTGGCCGAGTGTGGTCGTCAGAAATCCGCCGCTCTCAATAACCTGCAAAGCTTCCTTGCCAGCACTTTCGGCGGACTGAAAGGACACATTTCGATCCAGCACGTTACCGGTCATGCGCCCGGACAGGGTAGTGTTACGAAAACCGATCATCCCGATTGATATGAGCATGACCAATAAAATCAAACCAACAATCAAGGTCATGCCGCGCTGCGATTTCCGCCGGAGACTGGAAAAACACGGGGAGCTTCTTCGCACCAGATCCACACTGTGCTGGCTTCTACGGAAAATACTGGCGATGCGGTGATATGGCATGTGGTCTCTCCGTCGCCTTATCGTGCTGCAACACTGTTGCGCAAAACCACGGTAGTGGAGAACTCTTTACGGAGCCGGTTGGTCGATGCACCGGTAGGCAGAGAATAAGTTTGTCCCAACAAAGTGGGTGTCGTCAATACAACATCGGGACTGGTGTTGTCCTCTGCACTGACCATCATCAGGCCTACACGTACTGCAACGATGCGTGCCCAGTCAGTCACATCTGCAGCAGAAGTACGCCACTCGTCAGCGACACGCGTAGCGGCACCGCTGGCATCTACCTGAGTATTTTCACCATAATGCAGTTGCATGCTTTCTACGTTGGAGACAAGCTCTTCGGCATTGGACCTGGATGCGCCGTTGAAAGTAATCCGATACAGACTGGGCGTTGAAGCACCACTTCGGGTTGCGACATAAAAAAAGTTCCATTGCGCCAACATGACAATCGCCCCAGCTCGGGCGCTCGCGCCGGAGGTGATAGGAGGACCAAATTGATAGCTGTTGGTGAATGTGTCCGCACTGTTGCCGGTTCCGTCGTGGGCAATGGTTGTAACGCCTGCGCTGGTACTCACCGTTCCCTCAAAAATGCTGGATGAATTGCAATCAGAAACGATCATGGTGTTTGGACCGCTCCAGCCATACACATTGGAAGAAATGGTCAGCGGTGAATTGCCCGCCGGCATATCCACGGTGACGCCAACCGTATTGGCGCTACCTCCCGCAAAAAACAGGCTGTCTGTCCCACTGGAGGCAGGGACAGATCCAGACGCGAACATCGTGCTTGGCACGCTGTCAAAACCACGGATGAAATTAAGCGGCGTAAAGGGCTGAACCGTCACCTCCGCGTTGCCGGACTCAACAGTTGCCAGCGGATTAGGGCCGCTGATGGTGTTCGGATTTGACGATGCCAGGACATTACCCGGATAGCGAGTCGTCACCCCCGACACCGTCTGCGTCTGAATGCCGGCGCAACCCGCAAAACCAGCCATGCGAAGCTCTCTTGAAATGGTATCCAGGGCAAAATTCGCGTCTTCCTGCAATCGACCTGTACTCTCCTGAAAGCGAAAGGCGCTTTTTACCGCCACATACACCGAAGACAGCCCTATAAGCACGGCCATGCTCAGCACGAGCGAAATCATGAGCTCGATCAGCGTGAACCCCCGCTGCCCACTGCGACGCCGGGCACTTGGAAATGCTTTCATAGTCGCAACTCAAAAACAAAAGTCTGGAAAGCTGCAGCAGAATTGTCTGTACACGCGGTAGTCACCGTATCACTGAGCGTTCCCAGGCAACTGGACCAGCGCACCTCGATTTCCACCTTGCGTGAGCCACTGGATACCGTGTTGGTGATTTTGCCGTCGCCCTGCGGCAATTGAGCTGCCAAGGCCTCCAGCCACTCTTTTTTATCCTTCATGGCAATTGTTGTGGGACTAACAGGCGGCGTATCTGCGTAGGCCGTGATGTATTGGCTGGTTGCAGACAATGCCACCACCGGATTGGCACGGATGCGGTCAGCCATGTCTGCAGCCAGTTGACTGGCTTTGGACATGGCCTCGGACGCCGCCGCATTGGACACACCCTTGACCAGCAGTCCAGCTACGCCCAACAATCCAAACGACAGGATCACCATGGTGACCAAAACCTCAATCAGGCTGAATCCCACTTGCTTAGCCTTCGCCTTATTAGTGCGTACTGACGCATGTAAAAAGAAGTGAGACACGTTTTTCATACTGAGATTGCTTTTACACATCTAATCTGTAGGGCAGCTTGCACCGCTGGCCACACGGGTTGTTCGCACACGACCTGACACGTTAAGCACAAGACAGTATTTCTCGCTGTCAGCGTCAAAAAACCAGAAGGACCGATTGGCAGAAGCTCCCGTCGTGGTGATCAATCGCCCCACTCCGTTATAGGTAAAGTAATTGAGCGTTCCCGTCTGCCCCGTGCTGATGGGTCCGGATGGCGTTGCGACCACCTCCACACGAGTCACGCCTGTGGCGCCCGTCGTATCAGCCGTTGGAGCCACCCCCGCGTTGGCGGTCCCCGTCCCATCCACAAACACCGTCCAGCCGTTGGTCCAGCCACCCGCTGCAGTATTTGCTGCTACCGTGACTCGCGCGTCGGAACCGCGCTTGACAGCTTCCGACCTGGCTAGACTTAGAGAGACCTGTAAGGCGGATGCCGCTGTGGAAAGACGATTACGGCGCAACATTTCGGAGAAAGACGGTGCTGCCAGGGTTGCCAAAATAGCCACGATAGCGACGACTACCATCACCTCAATAAGAGTAAATCCCGCCGAAAACCACCCGGCCTTCGGCGAAAGTCTGATTTGCGATTGCGGGCGCATATCATCCCACCCAAACGAAGTTTCTCCATCCATACAGAGGATGTTACGCAAGCGAGGCAGGCCAGCGGGTACAGTACCGACGAACGGTTAACGCACCTAGCCAAGCGGCAAATGACAAATTCCACCCATCTTGCATTGACCAACGAGACGCAGCAAGCTTTGCAACTGGCCTCGCGCGCACGACTGCCCAGTCCACCCAACCCGAGCGTGGGTTGCCTGATCTCAGACGCCAACGGCCGTATTCTCGGCCAAGGCCACACCCAGCGCGCCGGCGGGCCGCACGCCGAAATCATGGCATTGCGGGATGCGGCGGCACGGGGCAACCCGGTCACCGGCGCCACGGCCTGGGTCACGCTGGAGCCTTGCGCCCACCACGGCCGCACCGGCCCCTGTTGCGACGCGCTGATTGCAGCCGGCATCAAAAAGGTGGTTGGCTCCATCGCCGACCCCAACCCGCTGGTCGCGGGTCGAGGCTTTGCGCGGCTGCGGGCTGCGGGCGTAGAGGTCGAAGTCGGCCCCGGTGCCGCCGAGTCCCGCGAACTCAATATCGGCTTTTTCAGCCGCATGATCCGCAAAACGCCCTGGGTGCGCATGAAAGTCGCCGCCTCACTCGACGGCAAGACCGCGCTGGACAACGGCATCAGCCAGTGGATCACCTCGGACGCTGCCCGCGCGGACGGGCATGCCTGGCGGGCGCGCTCATGTGCCGTGCTGACCGGCATTGGCACGGTGCTGGAAGACGACCCCCAGCTCGATGTGCGGCTGGTGGACACGCCACGCCAGCCGCATCTGGTGGTGGTCGACAGCCGGCTGGAAACTCCGCTGGACGCCCGGCTTTTCATCCCCGGACGCACCCTCTACATCTACGCGGCAGAACCCAATGACGCCAAAAAGGCAGCGCTGGAGTCGCGCGGCGCCACCGTTATTTACCAGGCCGGCGCCAATGGCAAGGTGGACTTGGCGGCCATGCTGCGTGATCTGGCGCAGCGCGAGATCAACGAAGTGCATGTGGAAGCCGGGCACAAACTCAACGGATCGCTGATTCGCGAGGCCCTGGTGGACGAGTTTGTGGTCTACCTGGCGCCCAAATGGATTGGCCAGGGTGCGGGCATGGCCAGTTTTGGGCCCATCACGGCGCTGTCACAGGCCGTGGAGCTCGATTTCCGGTCCACTGAACAACTCGGCCCTGACCTGCGGATTGTGGCCAGGGTGCGCGGGCGCGAGCTGTTTTAGGCCCCTGATTGGCGGGCGCGCCATGGACCGCGCCAATCTCTGCGAAAATACCGCCATGTTTACCGGAATCATTACCGGCGTGGGGCGCATCGTCGCTGTCCATCGCCTGGGCAGCTCTTTGGACCACGGCAAGCGCCTCGACATCGAGGTGCCTGCGGGTTACCTTGACGACGTGGGCCTGGGTGACAGCATCGCCCTCAACGGCGCCTGCATGACGGTCACGACGCTGACACCCGAAAACAAGCAGTTTTCCATTGAAATTTCGGCGGAATCGCTGGACAAAACCAGCGGCCTGGCCGAACCCGGCCCCATCAATCTTGAAAAAGCCTTGCGCGCGCATGACCGTCTCGGCGGCCATATCGTTGCCGGCCATGTCGATGGTGTCGGCACCGTGACCCATTTTGCGCAGGTCGGAGAAAGCTGGGAATTGCGGATTCTGGCGCCCGGCGAACTGGCCAAATACCTGGCCTACAAGGGCTCCATCACCGTCAATGGCGTCAGCCTCACTGTCAACCGGGTGGCCGACCTCGGCGGCGCAGCGCCCGGCTGCGAGATCAGCATCAACCTGATCACTCACACCGTGCAGAACACGGCACTTGGCCACCTGCGCGTCCAATCGCAGGTCAACCTTGAAATCGACCTCATCGCGCGTTATGTCGAACGCATGCTCCAAAACGGAAAGAACACCTGAACCCATGACGATTGCCATCTCCCCTGTTGAAGACATCGTGGCCGACATGCGTGCCGGCCGCATGGTGATTCTGGTCGACGAAGAAGACCGCGAAAACGAAGGCGACCTGGTGCTGGCTGCGGACCATGTCAGCGCCGAAGCCATCAACTTCATGGCGCGTTACGGCCGCGGCCTGATCTGCCTGACGCTGACGCGCGAGCGCTGCGAACGGCTGCAATTGCCACCCATGGTGGCGCGCAACGGAACCAAAATGGGCACGGCCTTCACCGTGTCCATCGAAGCAGCCGAAGGCGTGACCACCGGGATCTCCGCAGCAGACCGGGCGCGCACCGTGCAGGCCGCCGTGGCCAGGGACGCCAAAGTCACAGACTTGGTACAGCCCGGCCACATTTTCCCGCTGCAGGCGGTTGACGGCGGCGTGCTGATGCGCGCCGGCCATACCGAAGCCGGCTGCGACCTCGCCGGCATGGCTGGCTGCTCACCGTCCGCCGTGATCTGCGAGATCATGAAGGACGATGGCACCATGGCGCGCCTGCCGGACCTGCAGATATTCGCCGCCGAACACGGCCTGAAAATTGGCACGATTGCCGACCTGATCGAACACCGCAGCCGCCACGATTCGCTGATTGAAAAAATTGGTGAACGCACCATCCAGACCGCCTTCGGCGAGTTTGCCGTGCATGCCTTCAAGGACAAGCCCAGCCAGGGCCTGCACCTGGCGCTGGTCAAGGGCCAATGGGGCGCAGACGAAACTGTGGCCGCGCGCGTGCATGAGCCGCTGTCGGTGCTGGACGCGCTGGAAACTGGTCGCTCCATGCATTCCTGGAGCCTGGACCAGAGCCTGGCGCATCTTGCAAAGGCCGGCAAGGGTGTGGCGGTGCTGCTCAATTGCGGGGAAAGCGCAGCCCAGTTGCTGGCGCAGTTCGAAGGCACGGCACGCGCCAGCCAGGCGCCCGAGCGGGGCCGCATGGACTTGCGCACCTACGGCGTGGGCGCGCAAATCCTGCGCGAGTGCGGCGTCCACAAGATGGAATTGATGGGCAACCCGCGCCGCATGCCCAGCATGACCGGTTACGGGCTTGAGATCACCGGCTATATCGCCAACAAGAAGGAATAAAACGTGTTTGGTGCAGAAAAAGGCTCAGCCGATCATCTGAACGGCAAAAAACTCTCGATCGGGATTGTTCAGGCGCGCTTCAACGAAAGCATCACGAATGCTTTGGCCCAGGCCTGCTGGCAGGAGTTGCTTGCGCTGGGCGTCGAGGAAAAAAACATCCACCACGTCAAGGTGCCGGGCGCGCTGGAGATTCCGTCTGCGCTGCAGGCCCTGGCCGAGCGTGACCAGTACGATGCGCTGATTGCGCTGGGCTGCATCATTCGCGGAGAGACCTACCATTTTGAGCTGGTCGCCAATGAAAGCGGCGCCTCTGTCAGCCGGCTGGCGCTGGACTACCAGTTGCCGATTGCCAACGCCATCCTCACCGTTGAAAACGTCGCCCAGGCCGAAGCCCGGCAGGTTGACAAGGGCCGTGACGCAGCGCGGGTCGCCGTGGAAATGGCCAACCTGCTGAACGAACTCTCCTGACTACACCGCAACACATTCACCAGGCGCGCATGTCCGACACCCCTCCCCTCAAACCCAAACGCCCGCCGCAAACGCGCACCGGCCTGACCGACACCGGCGTCAAAAAAGCAGCCGACAAATCGGCCCGCACGCGCGCGCGCGAATTTGCGTTGCAGGCGCTTTACCAGCACCTGGTCGGGCGCAACGAGGCGGAGTCCATCGACGCCTTCACGCGCGACCTGGTCGGCTTTCACAAGGCCGACTCCGCCCATTACGACGCCTTGCTGCACGGCTGCATCGGCGAAGCCTCTGCACTCGACGAAAGCTTCACGCCCTTGCTGGACCGCAAGATGGCCGAGATATCGCCGGTCGAACACGCGGTGTTGTGGATAGGCGCCTATGAATTCAAGCATTGCCTGGACGTGCCCTACCGCGTGGTCATCAACGAATGTATCGAGCTGGCCAAGGCCTTCGGCGGCACCGATGGCCACAAATACGTCAACGGCGTGCTGCACAAGCTGGCGCCCGGCTTTCGCGCGGCTGAAGTGGCTGCCGATAAAAAAGCCTGAACCACAGCATGACCTCCCTGCGAATTGCCCGGCGCGCCCAGCGCATCGAGCCTTTTTATGTGATGGAGGTCGCCAAGGCTGCGGCGGCCATGGCCAAAGAGGTGGCGCAGACCTCACGCCCCATGATTTTCCTGAACATCGGCGAGCCGGATTTCACCGCGCCGCCGCTGGTCCAGCAGGCGGCGGCGCGCGCCATCCATGACGGCAAAACCCAGTACACCCAGGCCACCGGCCTGCACGAGCTGCGTGAACGCATCAGCGGCTGGTATGCCACACGGTTCCAGGCCGATGTGGCGCCCGGCCGCATCATCATCACTGCAGGTGCCTCGGCGGCGTTGCAGCTCGCCTGCCTTGCGCTGATCGAAGCCGGGGACGAGATTTTGATGCCCGACCCCAGCTACCCCTGCAACCGGCACTTTGTCAGCGCTGCGGATGGCAATGCGGTGCTGGTACCGACCACCGCCGAAGAGCGCTTCCAGCTCAGCGCGGCCAAAGTTCAGGCCGCGTGGACCGCCAAGACCCGCGGCGTCCTGCTGGCCTCGCCGTCCAATCCGACGGGCACCTCGATCGCGCCCGACGAGTTGCGCCGCATCCATGAGTTTGTGCTGAGCCGTGGCGGCATCACGCTGATCGACGAGATCTACCTCGGCCTCAGTTACGAAGAACGTTTTGGCCACACCGCGCTGGCCATGGCCGACGGTCTCGGTAACAGCATCATCAGCATCAACAGCTTCAGCAAATACTTCAACATGACCGGCTGGCGCCTGGGCTGGCTGGTGGTGCCCGAAGAACTCGCGCCGGTGATCGAGCGCATTGCGCAGAACCTGTTCATTTGCCCCAGCACCGTGGCCCAGCATGCGGCGCTGGCCTGCTTTGAGCCCGAAAGCCTGGCCGAATACGAACACCGCCGCGCCGAGTTCAAAGCCAGGCGCGACTACTTCATCCCGGAACTCAATCGCCTGGGTCTGAAGGTGCCGGTGATGCCGGACGGCGCGTTTTACGCCTATGCCGACTGCACAGACGCCACGAAACGGCTGGACGTGTCAGGCAGCTGGGACTTCGCTTTCGAACTGATGAAACGCGCCCACCTCGCGGTGACGCCGGGTCGCGATTTCGGAACCATGGCGCCCGAGCGCTACATCCGGTTTTCCACGGCCAATTCGATGTCGCAGTTGAAGGAAGCCGTCGCGCGGCTGGAGGCCGTACTTGGCTAAGCCGGCATTCCAGTGGCCGCTGCGGGTGTACTGGGAAGACACCGATGCCGGCGGCATCGTGTTCTACGCCAACTACCTGAAATTTTTTGAACGTTCACGCACCGAGTGGCTCAGATCACTGGGCATTGAACAGCACGCGCTGCGCGAGAGCACCGGCGGCATGTTTGTCGTGACCGAGACCAGTGTGCGTTACCACCGGCCAGCGCGTCTCGATGACGAACTGATTGTTACCGCCAGTCTGATTGAAAAAGGCCGCGCGTCCCTGATAATCGGGCAGAGTGCGCTATTAAAATCAGAGCATGGGCCCGTTTTGCTGTGCGAGGGAACGATACGCATTGGCTGGGTTGACGCCGCTGGCCTGAAACCTGCACGCATTCCCGCTGACCTCCTTGACCGTCTGGAAACCACAACATGAATCAGGATCTATCCATCGTCAACCTCCTCCTCAACGCCAGCTGGGTGGTCCAGGGTGTGGTGGCTTTGCTGGTCGGCGTGTCGATTGCAAGCTGGGCGGCGATTTTCCGCAAGATCATCTCGCTCAAACGTGTGCAGTCGCTCAACGACGAGTTTGACCGCGAGTTCTGGTCCGGCACCAGCCTGAACGACCTGTACGCTGCGGCCACGCAAAACGCCAAAACCAGCGGCCCGATGGAACGTATTTTTGCCAGCGGCATGCGCGAGTTCCAGAAGCTGCGTGAGCGCCGCATGGCCGACCCCAGCACCCTGCTCGACGGCGCCCGCCGCGCCATGCGCGCCAGCTACCAGCGCGAGGTCGATGCGGTCGAATCCAACCTGTCCTTCCTGGCCACGGTCGGCTCGGTATCCCCTTACGTCGGCCTGTTCGGCACGGTCTGGGGCATCATGCACGCCTTCACCGGCCTGGCCGCACTTGAGCAGGTGACGCTGTCCTCGGTGGCACCGGGCATCGCCGAAGCGCTGGTGGCCACCGCCATCGGCCTGTTCGCCGCCATCCCGGCCGTCGTCGCCTACAACCGTTTTGCCCACGACATCGACCGCGTTGCCAACAAACTGGAAACTTTTATTGAAGAGTTTTCCAACATCCTGCAGCGCAACCTTGGCGCGACGTCCCCTTCAGGCCACTAGACAGCCATGCCAGCAGTTTCATCTCGCGGCCGCGGCCGCCGCACCATCAGCGAAATCAACATGGTGCCCTTCATCGATGTGATGCTGGTGCTGCTGATCATCTTCATGGTGACGGCGCCGCTGATCACGCCCAGCATGATTGCGCTTCCGAAGGTTGGAAAGGCGCCGGGCCAGCCGCCCAAGCCGATCCAGATCGAGATCAGCAAGGACGAAGTCATCCAGATCAAGTCGGACGGCCAGTCGGTACCGGCACGCCTGGCGGAAGTCGGCGCGGCGGTCAAGCGTTTGCAGCCATCGGTGCCGGCCGGCGAGCAGGTCACCCCGGTGGTGATCAGCGCCGACAAGTCCATCAAGTACGAAACCGTGGTCCAGGTCATGGACGCGCTGCAAAAAGCCGGCGTCGCGCGCGTAGGCCTGTCGGTGCAAACTGGCAACTGACCGAGGCGCCTTCCATCAATGCCCAGCGCCGCTGACCGCCTCGACCTTGCACCGCAACCCGATCCCGGTGCGCTGCGGTCCTTTGGCCTGGCGCTGCTGGTGCATGGACTGCTGATCGCTGCGCTGACCTGGGGCATCAACTGGAAACACAGCGACCCGGATCTGTCGTTTGAGGCCGAACTGTGGTCCAGCGTGCCGCAGGAAGCAGCACCCAAGCTGGTGGAACCCCCGCCTGCCCCGCCGCCGCCCCCTCCCCCACCGCCCGAGCCTGTGGTCAAGGCAGCTCCGCCGCCACCGCCCGCACCGGATGTGGACATCGCGCTCGAGCGCGAGAAAAAACGCAAGCTCGAGCTGAAGAAAAAGGAAGCCGAGCTGGCCAAAGCCAAAGCCGAGCAGGACAAACTGAAAGAGCTTCAGGCCAAAAAGGAAAAAGAACTGAAGGCGAAGGAAGAGTTGGCCAAACGCAAGGCCGAGGAAGCGAAGAAGCTTGAGGCCAAAAAGGCAGAAGACAAAAAAACCGACGCGAAGGATGCGGAGAAGAAAAAACTGGCGGATGCTGCAGCGGAAAAGCTGCGCCAGGACAACATCAAACGCGCCATGGGCCTGGCTGGCGCCACCGGCGGGGCCGATGCCAAGGGCACCGCGCTCAAGGCCAGCGGCCCCTCAGCCAGCTACGGCGGGAAGGTGCGGGCCAAGGTCAAACCGAACATCGTGTTTACCGAAGACATCGCCGGCAACCCGACCGCCGAAGTGGAGGTGCGCACCGGCCCCGACGGCACCATCCTCAGCCAGCGCCTGATCAAGCCCAGCGGCAACAAAGCCTGGGACGATGCCGTGATCAAGGCCATCATCCGCACCGAGACCATGCCGAAAGACACTGACGGCCGGGTACCGACGCCGATGATCCTGGAGTTCCGGCCTAAAGACTAGGCCTCGCCCACCCACGCCGGGGCAGTGCGTGCTATCAATAAAATAGCTACTCGCCCCCGCCAGTCGGGGGCTAGAGGCCGATTTTATTCATAAACAATCTGCGCCAGCCCCTGGTCGGCCTGCGCCATCCAGCTGGCCAGTGCGGCGTCGGTCGGGAAGAACTTCGCCGCTTCACCGAGCTGCAACTCGGCAACCACGCTGCTGCGCCGGAGGCTCAGGCGCACCGGCAGGCCGCGGCTGACTTCGCCCTGCTCGGACATCTCCTTGCGCGGCGGAAAGTCGCGCACGATGCGCTGCACGTCCGGCGCACTGCCGTTAACAGCCACACGCAGGTACTTGCCGAAGCGGCAACGCGCCGACTCCAGGCTCCACACCTGGATCACCTTGAAGCGGCGGCCAAAACGCTCGGACGCCGGCTGCAAAGTGCCCTGCACGATCACCAGCTCATCGTCTTTGAGCAAATTCCGGTTGGCATTGAAGGTCGCCTCGTCCACCGAAGCCTCCAGCGTGTCGGTCTTGTCATCGAGCTTGAAGATGATCAGCTTGCCGCGGTTGCCGTTGATCACGCGCAGGTCACTGACGATGGCCGCCAGCAGGGTCTGGTCGCGCGAGTCGATCAGGTCGTCGATCTTGCGCTTGACGAACTGCCGCACCTCGGTCTCGACCTCGTCAAACAGGTGGCCGGACAGGTAAAAGCCGATCGCGGTTTTCTCCTGCACCAGCCGGGCCTTGACGCCGAAAGGCAGAGCCTCGACCAGCGGCGGCTCCTGCGTGCTCGCCGCATGCGAGTCCATGTCGAACAGGCCGCCCTGGTTGACGTTGGCTTCGGCCTGGGCCGCAAATTCAAAAGCCCGGTCCACCGACCCCAGCAGTGAGGCGCGGTTCAACTGCAGGTTGTCGAAAGCGCCGGCCTTGATCAGCGCTTCGACCGTGCGTTTGTTCATTTTGGTTTTGTCGACACGCAGGCAGAAGTCGAACAGGGAGGTGAAGGGTCCGCCGGCCTCGCGCGCCGCCACGATGGCCGCAATCGCCTGCTGGCCGGTGCCCTTGACCGCGCCCAGGCCATAACGGATGCTGGTGTTGCTGATCGGCTCGAAACGGTAGTGGCCGCGGTTCACGTCGGGCGACTCGAAGCTGACGCCCATCTTCTGCGCATCGCCAAAAAGTATCCGCAACTTGTCGGTGTCGCCCATCTCCACCGTCATGTTGGCGCAGAAGAACTCGGCGGTGTAATGCCGCTTGAGCCAGGCCGTGTGGTAGGCCAGCAAGGCATAAGCGGCGGAGTGCGACTTGTTGAAGCCGTAGCCGGCAAACTTCTCCATCAGGTCGAAAACCTCGTCGGCTTTCTCCTGGCTCAAGCCATTGACACCGGCGCCCTTGCGGAAAATCTCCCGCTGCGAGGCCATCTCCTTCTCGTCCTTCTTGCCCATGGCGCGGCGCAACATGTCGGCGCCGCCCAGTGAGTAGCCGCCCAGGATCTGCGCGGTCTGCATCACCTGCTCCTGGTAGACCATGATGCCGTAGGTCTCTTCGAGGATGGGCTTGACGCGCGGGTCCGGGTACTCGGGTGTTTCCTTGCCCTGCTTGCGCGCAATATAGGTCGGGATCAGGTCCATCGGACCCGGCCGGTACAGCGCATTCATCGCGATCAGGTCTTCGAGACGGTTCGGGCGCGCGTCCTTGAGCATGCGCTGCATGCCGATACTTTCAAACTGGAACACGGCTTCGGTCTTGCCTTCGGCAAACAAGGCGTAGACCCGCTGGTCATCGAGCGGCAGGTTCTCGAACTTGAAATCTTTTTGTGCCGGATGGCGCTGCACAATGAATTCGCGCGCCAGCTCCAGGATGGTCAGCGTGGCCAGGCCCAAAAAGTCGAACTTCACCAGGCCAATCGCCTCGACGTCGTTCTTGTCGAACTGGCTGACGGCCGAGGTGCTGCCGGGCTGCAGGTAGAGCGGACAGAAATCAGTGAGTTTGCCCGGCGCAATCAGCACGCCGCCGGCATGCATACCGACGTTACGCGTCAGGCCCTCCAGCTTGCGCGCGAGCTCCAGCAAGGTGCGCACATCTTCTTCCTTGGCCTCGCGTTCGGCCAGCACCGGCTCGGCCTCCAGCGCGTAGACCATCTTGTCGTTTTTCTTGCGATCGGCCGGCACCAGTTGCAGCGTCACGGCCTGGCCCGGTTTGTTCGGGATCAGCTTGGAGATGCCGTCGCAAAAGCCGTAGGAGAAATCGAGCACGCGGCCCACGTCGCGGATCGCGGCGCGCGCGGCCATGGTGCCGAAGGTCACGATCTGGCTCACCGCCGCGTGGCCGTACTTGTCTTTCACATAGTCAATCACGCGGTCGCGGTTGGTCTGGCAGAAATCAATGTCGAAGTCGGGCATGGACACCCGCTCCGGATTGAGGAAACGCTCGAACAGCAGGTTGTACTGCAGCGGGTCCAGGTCGGTGATCTTCAGCGAATAAGCCACCAGCGATCCGGCGCCAGAGCCGCGGCCCGGCCCGACCGGGCAGCCGTTGTTCTTGGCCCAGTTGATGAAGTCGCCGACGATCAGGAAGTAGCCCGGGAAGCCCATCTTCAGGATGGTGTTGATCTCGAACTCCAGCCGCTCCACGTACTCCGGCCTTTTCTGGTTGCGAACGGCCTCATTCGGGTACAGGTGCGTCAGCCGCTCTTCCAGCCCTTCGAACGAGGCATACCGGAAATACTCGTCGGGCGGCATGCGCACGCCATTGACCTCTGGGGTTGGGTACTCGGGCAGCATGGCCTTGCCGAGTTCGAGCTTGAGGTTGCAGCGTTTGGCGATCTCCAGCGTGTTGGCGAGTGCCGAGGGCAGATCGGCAAACAGCTCGGCCATCTGCGCCGAGGATTTGAAATACTGCTCGCGCGTGAACTTGCGCACACGCCGCGCATTGCCCAGGATTTCGCCGCCGGCGATACAGACGCGGGCCTCGTGCGCTTCGTAATCCTCATACCCCAGGAACTGCACCGGGTGCGTGGCCACCACCGGCAGCTTGAGCCGGGCCGCGAGCTGCACCGCAGCGACAACGTGCTGCTCGTCGTCGACGCGTTGGGCGCGCTGCAACTCAATGTAAAAACGGTGCGGGAACAGGCCCGCAAAATACAGCGCACATTCGAGCGCCCGTGCGCCATCACCCTGCACCAGCGCCTGCCCCACCGCACCCCCCTGCGCGCCCGACAGCGCAATCAGGCCTTCGCCGAGTTCCTGCAGCCATTCCAGACTGATGACGGCCTGGTCGCGCACCACGCCACGGGTCCAGGCCCGTGTCAGCAGCTCCGACAGGTTCAGGTAGCCCTGGCGGTTCTGCACCAGCAGCAAGAGGCGCGCCGGTGGCGCTGTGGCCTCCTTGCCGGGCACCTGCACCCAGACGTCGGCGCCTATCAGCGGCTTGACACCGGCACCGCGGCTTTCCTTGTAAAACTTCACCGTGCCAAACAGATTGCCCAGATCGGTAATGGCCAGCGCCGGCTGTCCATCGGCCGCTGCGGCCTGCACAATTTCATCGATGCGGTTGGTGCCGTCGACGACGGAAAACTCGGTGTGAAGACGTAAGTGGACAAACATGGCTTCATTCTAGGGCTGAGTCCGCCGGGGCTTTGGCATCGGTGCGCTGCTCGCCGCACAGGCCCTGCCTACAATGGCCTGCATCATGCAGATTCTGAACATTGCAGCCTACAAGTTCATCGCCCTGGACAGCCTGCCGGCGCTGCAGGCCGCGCTGCGTGATGCCGCGCAAAGCCGCGCCCTGCGCGGCACGGTCCTGCTGGCTGAAGAAGGCATCAACCTGTTTCTGGCGGCCGGCAGCAGCGACATTCATGATTTTTTGGCATGGCTGCGCAGCGATGTCCGTTTTCAGGACCTGGAAATCAAACAAAGCTGGTCCAAGGCCCAGCCCTTCCGCAAGCTGCTGGTCAAGATCAAGCCCGAGATCATTCGCATGGACCACCCGACCATCCGGCCAGCGGCTGGCCGCGCGCCGTCGGTGGATGCGGCAACCCTGAAACGCTGGCTTGACGCCGGCCACGACGATGAAGGCCGGCAGGTCGTCACGCTGGACACGCGCAATGACTTTGAAGCCGATGTCGGCACCTTCAGGAATGCGATCGACTGGCGCATCACCAAATTCACCGAGTTTCCGCAAGCCCTGCTGGCGCATCGCGATGAACTGGCGGGGAAAACCGTGGTGAGTTTTTGCACCGGCGGCATACGCTGCGAAAAGGCCGCGGTTTTCATGCGCGAAGCGGGTGTGGATAACGTGTTCCAACTGGAAGGCGGCATCCTCAAATATTTCGAGGACGAGGGTCATGCACACTTCGATGGCGAGTGTTTTGTTTTCGACGAGCGCCGGGCTGTGGACGCCGCGCTGGCGCCCAAAGTAGATGTCGGGGCCTTGTCCGACAGCCAGGGTGCGCAAACCGTGAAAAGCTGACGGTTCAAAGACTCCACCGGTGGACGCCATGCCTTCTCCTTCTACCCGCCCCGTTCGGCACACCCGGCCTGCAGACGGCCCGGCAAGCACCCTGTCCAGCCGCTTCGCTCAGGTTCGCAGGCAAACCGTGGCGCTGACAGCACCGCTGAGTGCCGAAGATTGCCAGCTGCAGTCCATGCCCGATGCCAGTCCCGCCAAATGGCACCTGGCGCACCTGACCTGGTTTTTCGAGACCTTCATCCTCGAGCGCTTCGAGCCTGACTTCAAGCCCTTTGACGCCGGTTTCCGGGTGCTGTTCAACAGCTATTACAACGGCGTCGGCGACAAATACCCGCGTCCGAAGCGCGGGTTGATCAGCCGCCCCACGCTCGACGAAGTGATGGCTTACCGCGCGCAGGTGGATGAGCGCATCCTGACCGTGCTGGCCCGGCATCCCGACGATGCAGAACTGGCAAAGCTGGTCACGCTGGGCCTGCACCACGAGCAACAGCACCAGGAACTGCTGCTGACCGACATCAAACACGCGCTGTCCTTCAACCCCTCGCGCCCGGCGTATGCGCGCCAGTGGCCACTGGCCGGCATCAGCCCGCAGCCGATGGGCTGGATGGGTTTTGCAGGCGGTCTGCTGGCGCATGGTTTCGAAGCGGGCCGTGACGGCGGCTTTTGCTTCGACAACGAAACCCCGCGCCACAAGGTCTACATCGCGCCGTTTGAGATCGGCAGCCGGCTGGTGACCAATGGAGAGATGCTGGCCTTCATCGAGGACGGGGGTTACCGCCGGCCCGAGTTGTGGCTGTCCATGGGCTGGGACTGGGTGCAGGCCACGCACACTGCCATGCCGCTGTACTGGCAGGCGCGCACCGATGGCGGCTACCAGAACTTCACCTTGCAGGGCCAGGTGCAGGTCGATGCACACACGCCGGTCTGCCACCTCAGTTATTTTGAAGCCGATGCCTACGCCCGCTGGGCCGGCGCCCGGTTGCCAACCGAGTTTGAATGGGAACTGGCCGCACGCAGTGCAGCGGTGCAGGGAAACTTTGTCGAAAATGCCGCTTACCACCCGATCCCGCAGCAGCAGCAACACGCGGGCCCGGCGCAGATGTTCGGCGATGTGTGGGAGTGGACCCAGTCCAACTACAACCCCTACCCCGGCTACAAGCCCTGGGAAGGCCTGGTCGGCGAATACAACGGCAAGTTCATGTGCAACCAGTTTGTGCTGCGCGGTGGCTCCTGCGCCACGCCGCTGAGCCACCTGCGCGCGAGTTACCGCAACTTCTTTCCGCCGGATGCGCAGTGGCAGTTCAGCGGGCTGCGCCTGGCGCGCGACATCACCTGAGTCTGGAGCTCACTCTGCGGTAAAACGCCGCTCGGGCAAGGGAATCAACTCCGGATCGCCCGGCACCTGGCCCATGGTCTGGGCCTCCCAGTCGCGCGAGGCCTGCACAATGCGCTCCTTGCGGCTGGACACGAAGTTCCACCACATGAATCGATGCCCATCGAGCGCTTCGCCGCCTATCACCATCAGCCGTGTGGCCTGAGCGGCCCGCAGCGTCACGGCGGCACCGGGGGTCAACACCGCCAGCCTGTGAGCCGGCAGATTTTCTCCATCAATGGTGATGTCGCCATCCACCGCGTAAACCGCCAGTTCCTGTGCCAGTGGCGGCAGCTCGAACGCAACATCAGCGACCAATTGCACATCGAGGTACAGCGTGGGGGCGAAGGTCTTGACGGGCGACTTTTTGCCGAAGGCTTCACCGATCAGCACACGCACCGGTGTCCCGTGGAGCACCAGGGACGGGATCGCCTCGGCGGGCGTGTGCTCGAAGTCAGGCGCCACCTCTTCAAATTCGCGCGGCAGCGCGGCCCACAGCTGGATGCCGTGATTGACGTAGCTGCTGGTTTTCAGATCCTGTGGCCCGCGCTCCGAATGCACAATGCCGCGGCCGGCCGTCATCCAGTTGACCGCGCCGGGCGCAATGCGCTGCTCGAAGCCCAGGCTGTCGCGGTGCATGATGGCGCCGTCGAACAGATAGGTCACTGTCGCCAGGCCGATGTGCGGGTGCGGACGCACATCATGCGAGCCACCGGGCGCGATCGTGACCGGCCCGAAGTGGTCGAAAAACAGGAAGGGGCCCACCGACTGCCGCTGTGCTGCAGGCAGCAAGCGCCGGACGGTGAAGCCGCCTCCCAGGTCCTTGTCATGGCCGCCCAGGGTCATCAGCACACTCATGTGTCACCTCCCGTACGCCAACGAAAGCGCGCGCCCCAAAGCGTCGGCTCCTTGCTGGCATTCGCCTGCCATCGATCCCCGGCTTTGCCGGGGCCCCTCGCTAGGTGGCTCATGCCAGCCTCCGCACTTGCGTGCTGATCTCGGTGGTCACCGTTGCCATCAGTTTGTGCACGGGGCATTTTTTGGCGACCGCTTCGAGCTCCTGCAACTGCGCGTCGCTGAGCGCGCCGCGGATCTGCAGCGTCGCGGTCAGCTTGTAAATGCCGGCGCGCTCTCCGGAATCGTCGCGTGTGACCACGGTGTTGACGTCCTCTACCGGGATGCCCTTCTTGCGGGCGTACCACATGACCGTGATCGCCTTGCAGGCCCCCAGGGCCGCGTCATACAAATCATGCGGGCTGGGACCGGCTTGGTCGCCGCCCTCCGCAAGCGTGGCATCGGCGATCAGCGTGTGGCGGTTGATCGCCACGGCTTGAGCGAGCTCGTGGCCTTTTTCGCGTGTCAGTTCAACAGGCATGGCATCTCCTTGAATGTGTGGGCAGGCACTGGATTTTCGCAGTGTCGCTCAGGCCTTGAAGCGTGTACTGATCGCGGCCACACGTTCACCGAAAACGCGCGCGGATTCCAGATCACCAGGCGGCATGTCACCAGCGCCAGCGTCTGCCGGGGCTTGTCCGATCGCGCCGCTGTAGGAGCCGAGGTAGTTCGGATCGTTGCGCTGCGAGGCCTTGCTGTTGCTCGGCATCACGCCCTGGCTGACCCACAGGCCGCCGTGCTGCATGGCCAGCGTGAACAGGTAGTTCAAGGTCGAAGACTTGTCGCCGTTCATCGCCGCGCTGTGGGTGAAACCTGCAAACAGCTTGTCTTTCCAGCCCTGGGTGTACCAGACCTTCGATGATGCATCGGCAAATTTCTTGAACTGCCAGCTCACGCTGCCCATATAGGTCGGCGAGCCCATGACGATGGCATCGGCCGCAGCCAGGGTCTCCCAGCCGCCTTCCGGCAGATTGCCATCGGCATCGATGGCCAGCAATGCCGCTCCGGCGCCCTCGGCCACCGCCTGCGCCATGCGCTGGGTATGGCCGTAGCCGGAGTGGTAAAGCACCACAACTGTTGTCATTGTTTTGTCCTTGGCTCAAAAAAGACAGGCCAGCACGATGGGCTGGCCTGCGGAATCAACAATCAGCGGAGGAGGATCAGCCCTTGTTGAGCTTGGCGTCCACGCTCCAGGCGCCGGCACCCCAGGCGACGATGGTCAGCAAACCACCGACCACGGCGATGTTCTTGAAGAAGGCCTGCTTTTGCATCATGACCTGCTCAACCGGAACGCTCCAATAGGCATGGAAGATGAAAGTGATGACGGCGGTGAAGACGGCAATGCCCAGCGCCGCCCAACGGGTCTGAAAGCCCACCAGCAACAGCAGGCCGAGACCGAGTTCAACCGCGATGGCGATCGCCGCAGCGACTTCGGGCAGTGGCACGCCCTTGGACGCGATGTAACCAGCGGTACCGGCAAAACCGGCAATTTTTCCGAAACCTGCCGGAATGAACAGCAAGGCGATAAGCACACGCCCAAGCAGGGAAAACGGAGTTTGCAGTGAGTTAAGCATGGTGAGCCCTCTTTGATAAGTTATGAATGAATAAAGAAAATAATGAACTCAAGCGCCGTGGCGCGCAAGTCAGTGTGCGCCATGGTGCAGAAAGTTCCTCGCGACTGCGCTTGTTATGGTGCCAGATCAAACACCAGCACTTCCGCATCCTTGCCGCCTGAAAGCTGGAGGCGGCTTTCGCCCTCCAGCTTCGCGGCATCGCCGGCTGCCAGTGTCTGTCCATTGACCTGCAACTCGCCGCGCACCAGTTGCACATAGGATTTGCGCTGCGGGTCGAGCGGCAGTTCCGCGCGCTCATCACCGTCAAACAGTCCGGCATACAGTTTGGCATCGGCGTGTACCGTGACCGAACCTTCGGCACCGTCATTCGATGCCACCAGCCGCAGCTTGCCGCGTTTTTCATCGGCGGCAAAGGTTTTTTGCTCGTAACCGGGTGTGATGCCTGTGACGTTGGGCTCGATCCATATCTGCAGGAAATGCGTGGTGGCGTCTAGCGCGTGGTTGAACTCGCTGTGCTGTATGCCGCGGCCGGCGCTCATGCGCTGCACGTCGCCGGGCGGGATGGAGGCACCGTTGCCGATGCTGTCCTTGTGCCCGATGGCGCCGCTCATGACATAACTGATGATTTCCATGTTCTGGTGGCCGTGCGTGCCGAAGCCGGAGCCCGGCGCAATGCGGTCTTCATTGATCACACGCAGGTTGCCGAAGCCCATGTGGGCCGGATCGTAATAACCGGCAAAGGAAAACGAGTGGTACGACTTGAGCCAGCCGTGGTCGGCATAACCGCGTTCGGCAGATTTTCTCAGGGTGATCATGGTGGGGCTTCCTTTCAGGGAGGGGTTTGATTGTTCCCGGTGACTCCAATGTAGGTTCGCGCCAGCGCTTGATAATTGTTGCGGTTTGATGGCATCATTCAAATTATTTGAATCTAGCCGCAAAGCTTTCAGCGCCCTATGCCCAGCATCCGCGACGTTTTGACCCCTGAAGCCCTGGGCCTGATCGAGGCCGTACACCGCACCGGCAGCCTCGCCGCGGCGGCGCGCGAGCTCGGCGTGGTGCCCAGCGCACTGACCTACCGCGTGCGCCAGATGGAGGACGCGCTGGACGTGTTGCTGTTTGACCGCTCCTCGCGCCAGGCCCGGCTGACCGAAGCCGGCCACGAGCTGTTGCGCGAGGGCAACCGCCTGCTGATCGAACTCGACGCCGTGGCCCACCGCGTGCGGCGCGTAGCCACCGGATGGGAGCCGCAACTGACCATCACCGCCGACGGTGTGGTGTCCAGCACCACCTTGTTTGAGCTCTGCGAGGCCTTTTACGCGCTGAACCCGCCGACCCGCTTGCGCCTGCGCTCCGAGACACTCTCGGGCACCTGGGAAACTCTGGTTTCTGGCCAGGCCGACCTGGCCGTCGGCTGCGTGGTCGAAGTCACGCAGTCGCGCGGCATCCTGAACCGGCCCATGGGCCAGCTGGCTTTTGTCTATGCGGTGGCGCCGCACCATCCGCTGGCCGGCGTGAAGGGCAGCATCAGCGATGAACTGCTGCAGCAACACCGTGCGGTGGCCGTAGCCGACACCACGGTGCGCGGCAACGGCCTCAGCGTCGGGCTGCTGGGCGGGCAGGACGTGCTGACCGTGCCCACCATGCAGCACAAGCTGGAAGCGCAATTGCGCGGCATGGGTTGCGGCTTTTTGCCGGAGTGCCTGGCCCGGCCCTACATCGCCGCCGGGCGGCTGGTGGTGAAGACGGTGGATCGGCCGCGCAGCCCGGTGGCCATGAGCTATGCCTGGCGCGGCGCCACCCAGCCGCCCGTCAAAAAAAGCGGGAAGACAGCAGTTCTGCCAGCGTTGACCGGGGCACCGGGCCGGGCACTGAGCTGGTGGCTGGAGCAACTGGCCAGCCCGCTCACGCAACTGGCATTGCTGGAGCGTCACCACAGCGTGTAGAGTGCAGCCATGACAGCAAAAACAAAACCCGGCAAAAAACCCTCCAAACCTCCCGCGGCCCCGGCCGCCCCCCGGCACTATGCCGTGGTGGGCGCCGGCATTGCCGGCATCAGTTGCGCACGCACGCTGATGCAGGCCGGCCACCGCGTCACGGTGTTTGAGAAAAGCCGCAGCCCCGGCGGCCGCATGGCAACGCGCCACACCGAGTTCGGCGACTTCGACCACGGTACCCAGTACTTCACCGTGCGCGATGCACGTTTCGAAAAAGCCCTGGCCACCAGCGGCGGCCTGGTGCGCCCCTGGAGCGCCAACACCGTGCGCATTCTTGACGAGGCCGGCCGCGTGGTCGCCTCTTCCCTACCGCCCAAGGAAGCGCACTGGGTGCCGACGCCGGGGATGAACGCACTCGTCAAGCAATGGGCCCAGCCGCTGGCTGCCGCCGATGCGCTGGTGCTGGAAACCCAGGTCATCCGCATGGAAGCGGACAAGCTGCACCCCGAGCGCTGGCAGTTGCAGACCGAAGGACCCGGCGCCCGCAGCCTCGTGTATTCGGGCTTTGATGCCGTGATCCTCGCCCTGCCTTCGCCACAAGCCCACGCGCTGCTGCTGAGCTCGCAGCAGGGCAAGGCCTTGATGCCCGCACTTGCCGGGGTCAGCATCGCCCCGTGCTGGACCCTGATGCTGGCCTTCCCGCAAGCGCTTCAGCCGACCCTGCCGCACCTGGGACCGCAGTGGAATGCCGCGCGCAGCACGCACCACCGCATCGCCTGGCTGGCGCGCGAGTCGTCCAAGCCCGGCCGCAGCGCCATCGAACGCTGGACCGTGCAAGCCAGCCCCGAATGGTCGGAGCGCCACCTCGAGGACGACGACGAACGCGTCAAGGCCAAACTGCTCAAGGCATTCACCGAGGTCACCGGCATACGTGCACAACCGCCGCATGCAGCGGTGCACCGCTGGCGTTACGCTCAGACCACCGAGGTGCTGGGCAAGCCGTTTTTGTGGGACGCCAAATCAAGCATCGGCGCCTGTGGCGACTGGTGCACCGGCCACCGGGTCGAGGATGGTTTCCTCTCGGGGCTGGAAATGGCGCTCTCGCTGGTCTGAACAGGTCAGCCTGCCACCCTCATCGCACCGCGATAACGCGGCAAACCATTCATTGAATACGGCGCTGAACAAGCCTTCTGCCTACACAGGCAGGTTCGCTCCCTCCCCCACCGGGCCCTTGCATGCCGGCTCGCTGGTCGCCGCACTGGCGAGCTGGCTGGACGCGCGGGCCCACCGCGGCCAATGGCTGGTGCGCATCGAGGACATCGACACGCCGCGCTGTGTTCCCGGCGTCGACGCCCTGATCCTGCAGCAACTGGCGGCCTGCGGGCTGCTGCCCGATGCACCGCCGCTGTACCAGTCGCAGCGCGGCACGGCTTACCAGGCCGCGCTCGACGACCTCCTCAGAAGGCAACTTGCCTATCCCTGCGGCTGCACGCGGCAGGACATCGCGCAGGCGCTGGCCGAAGCGGGACAGCCCAAACCCCGCCATGGCGAGCTGGTCTACCCCGGCACCTGCCGTCATGGACTACAGGGCCGCCCCGCGCGCTCCTGGCGTTTTCTGACCCAGAATATTGAACAAAATCAGCCTCCCGCCCCTGTCGGACGGGAGGATGCAGCTATGTATTCGATAGCATCCTGCAATCTCCCATGGAGCGACCGGCGCCTGGGCGGGCAGCAGCAAAACGTCAGCCAGGCCGTGGGTGACTTTGTGCTCAAACGCGCAGACGGGCTGTGGGCTTACCAGCTTGCCGTGGTCGTGGACGATGGCGCGCAGGGCATCACCGACATCGTGCGCGGCGAGGACCTGGCCGACAACACCGCACGGCAGATCCTGCTGCAGCGCGCGCTGGGCCTGCCGGCACCGCGCTACCTGCATGTGCCGCTGGTGCGGGGCGCAGACGGCGACAAACTGTCCAAACAGAACGGGGCGCAGCCGCTGGACACCGGTGCGCCGCTGGCCAGCCTGAATGCCGCAGCGCAGGTGCTGGGCCTGCAGGTGTCTGCTCGCGGCGGAGTGGCGGGCTGGCTGGCGCAAGCAGTGCAGCAATGGGCAACCCTGTACACGCCCGTAAAATCAGTCCCGTGACTGAAACAACTCCCCCCGGCGACGATCTTTCCCCCGCGACAGATGTCGCCCACCACCGCAGCATCCGCAGTTTTGTGCGCCGCACCGGGCGCACCACCGTTGGCCAGGCCAAGGCCTTCGAGGACGTGGGCCCGGCCTACCTGCTGCCCTACGCACCCGGGGCCATGGACTTTTCGGCGGTGTATGGGCGCACCGCCCCCACCCTTCTCGAAATCGGTTTCGGCATGGGCGAAGCCACGGCCCACATCGCCGCGCTGATGCCGGAAAAAAACTTCCTGTGCTGCGAGGTGCACACCCCCGGCGTGGGCGCGCTGCTCAAACGCATCAGCGAACAGGGCCTGACCAACATCCGCATCGTCCAGCACGACGCGGTGGAAGTGCTGCAGCACATGCTGGCGCCGCTGAGCCTGGACGGCGTGCATATCTTTTTCCCCGATCCCTGGCACAAGAAAAAACACAACAAGCGCCGGCTGATCCAGTCGCCGTTAGTTGCGCAACTGGTGACGCGTATCAAATCCGGCGGCTACTTGCACTGCGCCACCGACTGGCAGCCCTATGCCGAGCAGATTCTGGATGTGCTGGCGGCCGAGCCGCTGCTGAAAAACACCGCCGGCACCGCTGACGGCGGCTACGCGCCCAAGCCGCACTACCGGCCGCTGACCAAGTTCGAAAACCGCGGCATCAAGCTCGGGCACGGCGTCTGGGACCTGGTGTTCGAACGCGTGTGAAAAAAGAGCGCCTCGCGCTCGGCGGGCTTCCCGTCCTTGCAGGGGTCAGCCCGAGCTGCGTGAGTCTTCCCGGCGGCGACTGGCCGACCTTCACCGATTTTCTGGTCCAGCGTTTCCCGGATATTTCCCGCGAGGTCTGGCTGCAGCGCATGGCGGCCGGCGCCGTGGTGGACGAGTTCGGCGAAGCCGTCACCCAGGAGCGCGCCTACCGTGGCCACATGCGGCTGTACTACTACCGCGCGCTGCCGCCCGAAACCCGTATCCCCTTCGACGAAGAACTGCTGTTCCAGGACGGCCACCTCGTGGTGGTCGACAAGCCGCATTTTTTGCCGGTCACGCCTTCCGGCCACTATTTGCAGGAGACGCTGCTGGTACGCCTGAAAAACCGTCTCGGCCTGGACAGCCTGAGCCCGATCCACCGCATCGACCGTGAGACCGCGGGCATCGTGCTGTTTTCCGTACAGCCGCAGGAGCGCGCCGCCTACCAGGACCTGTTCCGCCAGCGCACGGTCGACAAGGTGTATGAAGCAATTGCATCCTCGCGTACCGGTTTGAGCTTCCCCCATGTGAGCCGCAGCCGCATCGTCGAAGGCCAGCCCTTTTTCCGCCAGGCCGAGGTGGACGGGCCACCCAACAGCGAAACAGTCATCGAGTTGCTTGAAGCACGCGGACCGCTGGCGCGTTACCGCCTCCGTCCAGTGACCGGCAAAAAACATCAGCTGCGCGTGCACATGTATGCGCTGGGCCTGCCCATCGTCAACGACCGCGTGTATCCCCCGCTGGATCCGACGCCCGAAGACGATTACAACTTCCCGCTGCAACTGCTGGCGCAGGCCATCAGCTTCGACGACCCGTTTACCGGCCAGCGCAGGCAGTTCAGCAGCAAGCGGCGGCTGGAGTTCCCGGTGAAGGCCACGGGATCTTAGTCAAGCCGGGGCCGCGGAACCGGCTTTGCCGGGCCGCAGGCGCAGCGCCCCTGTTTCAGTGCAAGGGGCAGAGAGCTGCCGCAGGCTCGCAGTGAGCGAACGTGGGGGCTTTCAGGCTTTGATCTCTTTGGCCGTGATCTGGTACTTGAAATCATCGGGTGAGTAGGAATCAAAACGGCCGGCGGCATTTTCTGCCACCGGGTACATGAAGAAGCCCAGCTTTTCCTGCTTCGAGTTCGGCAGCGCGATGTCGTGCGCCGTGTTGTAAGCCATCCAGTTGCCTTCCCAGCCACCGAACAGCGCCTTGTTCACCGGTGCGACCACCGGGTCGGTGGTGTTCTTGATCCAGTCCGCGGTTTCCAGGCGCATCACCTTGGCCACGTCGGCCGGGTCCATCGCCACCCAGCCGTAACCCTTGAGGAAGACTTCCGAGCGGCAATGCTGCGCGCCCTTGAGGCTGGCCGGGTTGCCGCTGAGCTCCTTGTAGCCAAAGGCCGAGGGCACGAGGCGGATGCCGTAGACATCGCGCGCCGGGATGCCGACCGAGCGGCACAGGCCGACAAACAGCGCATTCAGGTCGGCACATTTGCCGCCCAGGTTGCCGGTTTCCAGCATGGTCTTGATGTCACCTTCGCCGCAGCCGCGCACCTTGGGATCGCGGTAGGTGTTGGCCACGATCCAGTCGTAAATTTTCCGGGTTTTTTCGACGTCGGTCCGGGCGCCGGCGATGGCTTTTTGCGCGGTCTCACGCACGATGCCGTCGGTCGGCAAAAACTTCGTCGGGCGCGTGAAGTGGTGCAGCGTGTCGGCGTCCTCACGCGTGGCGGTTTTCTGCGACCAGTCGATGGCACGGCCCTGGGTCTGCACCCGGCTGGTCAGTTCGACAAAAGGCTGCGCCAGCCCGGCAGGAAACTCCGCATAAAGCATCTTCGCGCCGTCCACACCGTCGTCGGTCAGGTCGGTCGCGCCGTTGCTGGAAAAGCTGTTGCCCTGCGAGCGCTGGTAGTCGCTGTTGACCGAAGGAATCGGCAACCAGACCTTGGTCACGCCCTGGGGCTTGAGGATGTCCACGCGGGTGGTGACCTCGAAAGTGCGCCAGGCGCCGCTTTGTGGCGCAAAGTGGCGGCGGGCCGGCGCCTGCGCGAAGTTGAGGGCGGGAAATGCGGCAGCCATCGCGGCGGCCGCCGTATTTTTCAGAAAGGTACGACGTACGGTGGTCATGAAAGGATCTCCGGAAGGTGGTGGGGCCGACGTGACTGCGCATGTCAAGGTGCGCAGGATGTCGATGCGGCGCAGAAAGCTTGCTGGCCGCGCCAATTATCGCCGCAATCGCATGACCGGCAGGCAGGCCGCCAGCGCCGGCCTGCGGGTTAGCCCTAGGGACCCTTTGCACAACTCGCGCCGAGCGCGGCGGGGCTTTTGCGGGATGAGCCGTGAGGCGCAAAACCCAAGGCAAGGCTTTCTGCCTTGCCTGGTTTTGTAACGAAGCGGATCGCCCGCAAAACCACGCCCCTTCGGGTTCGGACCAAAACGGGCGCTTTGCCCACCAAACCCCTTGCCTGTGCTTCAGCACACGCTGCGGGGTGTTGGCGAGCAAATCATCCCGTTGTGGACCCGAACGCGCATGGCGGGAGTTGTGCAAATGGTCCCCAGGCCGCTGCGCCTGGGTTATATTGACCCGCAACCGGGTACGGAGCTCGCCCGGGAAGCTGGATAACAGGTAAAAAAAACCGGCCGAGGAGTTGCAACGCATGAACCCATCGGGTACCCCAACCGAGCTGGAAGGCGGCATCGTGCTCAGGCGGAACCCGGGCAGCAGCGCTGCGCAGGCGCTGCAAACCCTGCTGGCGCGCCTTGAAGCAGAGGAGCTCAGCGCATCGGTGGCCGTCAGCGAGGGCATGGATGCAGCAGGAAGCTTCCTGCGCTTCAGCCTTGCTGCAGACCTGGCCGCCGACTGGGCGCCCGGCTACGACACGCTGGCGCTGGCCCGCAAGCTGCAACTGGCGCCCGCCCACCGCCCGGCCGACCTGGTCCGTGAAATCGTGCTGGCCTTGCTCGTGACGCCGGTCGCCATAGAGTTTCCCAGCCTGGACGAACTGGTATCGGCCGTGCACATCCGCCGCAACATCGTGCAGGCGGCGCGCAAGACCACGCTGTCCTTCCACACCAGCCAGGCGGAACGACCCGCCGACTGCTGGACCTACAAGGAGGACTGCGGTTTTGTCATCCTGCCCGGCGTCTCGTTGACCGCCGCGCTGGCCAAGGCAACGCAGCCCGAGGTGTCCGGCACGCTGTATGCCTTCTCCTGCTACCGCGCCACCGAGTATGTGATCCTGCTGGGCATTGCCGAAGAGCTCGCGCACTGCCACCCGGTGCTGTTCCACCAGTTGGAGACCCAGTGGACACAGCGGCCCATCATGTCCGGTGAGTTCCACGAAGTCTTTCTGCGCGAGCAGGGGACGATGGAGGCGCCGCTGCCTCCGCGATACTTCGTGCCGGGTGACCGGGTCTGGTTTCGAAACCCCGACGAGGCGTCGGCCGATGCATCGGGCTACGAAGGGTCCTGGGTGATTTATCTTGGCGCCGGCCTGTTCACCAACTTCTGGAAACACGACCAGCCCTACACACTGGCCGACAAATGCCTGGAAATATTTCACTGGCGCCACGCCACCTATACGGACGCCGGTGGCGATACGCGCATGGATGAAGCGAAAGTGGAAGCGCTGGTGGCAGCCGCCCTGCTTGAACCCGCCGAGGTAGAACGCATCCTGGCCCTGATGCAGCGCTACCGCGAGCCGCGCGGCGTCTACCTGGACGGCGGTTGCCTGGACACCACCCGCGAGTTTGCGCGCTGGGTACATCCTGGAACCACGGACGTCGTGCTTCCCCAGGCCTGACGCCGCAACCAGCTAGGCGATCAGCGCGTCGATCAGCTTCGCCGCCGGCGCACCGGTCCAGTCCACCTCGCCCTGCACACGCTGGCGCGGCCTCCCCTGGCGGTCAATCAGCACCGTGGTCGGAAACACCTTGACACCCCAGGCCCGCGCAGTCTGGCCCTGCGGGTCCAGCAACACGGGCAAGCTCAGGCCGGTGGTCGCCGCGAACTGGATGGCGCGGTTCGGGTGTTCCTTGAAGTTCAATGCCAGCACCAGCAATTTCTCGGGGCCGTAGAGGTCAGCGATCTGCTGCAGGGTCGGCATCTCGGCGCGGCAAGGCTCGCACCAGCTGGCCCAGAAGTTGATCAGCACCGCGCGGCCCTTCAAGTCAGCGAGGCGCCAGGTTTTACCGGTGGTGTCGAGCGCTTCAAAAGCGGGCGCTGCCCCTTGCCATGGTGACACGGTGTAAGCCAGCTCCGGCGCGGCCTGCACGGGGCGCCCCAGCAATGCGCCGCCGGCCGCGAGCAAGGCAGCCTGCAGCAGTTTGCGGCGCGCGAGAATCGGATGTAAGAAGGTGGGCATGGTTGCGACCAAGCTTAGCAGGGAGCGCTTCACGGTAACAGGCGCGGGTCTTTCCCGCAGGTGGCCGTTGGACACGTTTCCAGCAAAGCGAAACAGTCCTACACACGCAGCAAGCCGGTTTCTTTTACAGTCCATCCATCTCCTTTGAAGAATTCATTTTGAATTTACCTCTCAAGCTTGCCGGTCTGGCGCTGGCGCCCGCCTCCCCCCAGTTCATCAACCGCTACAGCGACACGCCGGGCGGGCCGTCTCGCAGTGCCTCGCAGGAACTCGCCGACGGCCTGAATCAGGTGGCAGCCAGCGTGTCGCCCAAGTACTTTTACGACGCGCTCGGCTCCAAACTGTTCGAAGCCATCACCCAGCTCGAGGAGTACTACCCGACGCGCACAGAAGCCGGTATTTTCGAGACGGCCCATGCGCAGATGGCCGGTGCGCTGGCCGATGCGGGCATACGCCGGCCCTGTCTGATCGACCTGGGTGCCGGCAACTGCGCCAAGGCCTGCAGCCTGATCCCGCACCTGCAGCCGCGGCAATATGTGCCGGTGGACATATCGGTCGACTTCCTGCGGGGCGCCGCCGAACAGGTGCAAAGCACATTCCCCGCGCTGGACATTGTCGGTGTCGGCATGGATTTTTCTGCCGGGCTGGTGCTGCCGCCCGAAGTCCAGGCCGACGACCGGGTGTTTTTTTACCCCGGCTCCAGCCTGGGTAATTTCGCGCCGGACCAGGCGCTGGCATTTTTACAGCGCATCTCGGATCCGGCCCAGGGCGCCGCACGCGGATTGCTGCTGGGCATCGACCTGGTCAAGGACAAGACCACGCTGGAGGCCGCCTATGACGATGCGCTGGGCGTGACGGCCGCTTTCAATAAAAACCTGCTCCGCCACATCAACCGCCTGCTCGGTTCAGATTTTGATATGCGCCAGTGGCGCCACCTGGCGCTCTTCAACGAGGCCGAATCACGCATCGAGATGCACCTGCAGGCGCAGAAAAACCTGAGCGTGCGCTGGCCGGGCGGTGAGCGGTCCTTTCGCGGCGGGGAGCGTATTCACACCGAAAGCTCCTACAAATACACGCTGGCATCCATGTCCGCCCTGCTGCGGCGCGCGGGTTTCACGCAGATCAACTACTGGACCGATCCCAAGGACTGGTTCGCGGTTTTTTGGGCGGCGGTTTAGGAGCCTGGGCAAGCGCTGCCCCTACACTTGCGCCATGGACATCTACCTGGTCGGCGGCGCAGTACGTGATGCCTTGCTCGGCTTGCCGGTGCAGGACCGGGACTGGGTGGTGGTCGGCGCAAGGCCCGAGGAACTGGTGGCCCAGGGTTTTCTGCCGGTCGGCAAGGACTTTCCTGTATTCCTGCACCCACAGACACGCGAGGAATATGCGCTGGCGCGCACCGAGCGCAAAACCGCACGTGGCTACCGCGGTTTTGAGATCCACGCGGCCCCCGAGGTGACGCTGGAGGAAGACCTGGCGCGGCGCGACCTCACTATCAATTCAATAGCTGTACACGCCCGACCGGCGGGGGCTGAAGGTCAATTCGACATAAAAAATGCAACCCTGATTGACCCCTGGGACGGACACGGCGATTTGAAGGCCAAAGTGCTGCGCCATGTCACGGACTCCTTCCGCGAAGACCCGGTGCGCATCTTGCGGGTTGCGCGTTTTGCCGCGCGCTTTGCAGACTTCACCGTGGCGCCGGAAACCCTGGCGCTGATGCGCGAAATGGTCGCGGATGGCGAGGCCGATGCGCTGGTGGCCGAACGCGTCTGGCAGGAGCTGGCGCGCGGCCTGATGGAGAACACGCCCTCGCGCATGTTCGAAGTGTTGCGCGCCTGTGGCGCGCTCAAGAAGTTGCTGCCCGAAGTTGACCGGCTGTGGGGCGTGCCGCAGCGCGCCGAGTACCACCCCGAAGTCGATACCGGCGTCCACCTGATGATGGTGCTGGACATGGCCGCGCGCCTGCATACCGGCCTGGCCGTGCGGTTTGCCTGCCTCGGCCACGACCTGGGCAAGGGAACGACGCCGGCCGACGTGTTGCCGCGCCACATCGGCCATGAAGAACGCAGTGCGCGCCTGCTCAAGGGCGTGTGCGAGCGCCTGCGTGTGCCGATGGACTGTCGCGAACTCGGCGAGGTGGTGGCGCGCGAGCACGGCAACATTCACCGCAGCGCGGAGTTCGGCGCGGCCGCGCTGGTGCGGCTGCTGGAGCGTTGTGATGCGTTTCGCAAGCCGCAGCGTTTTGGCGAGGTGCTGCTGGCCTGCGAGTGCGACGCGCGCGGCCGGCTCGGATTGGAAGAGACAGCCTACCCCCAGCGCGAGCGCCTGGGCCGGGTCCTGCAGGCGGCGCAGTCAGTGGCGACCGAGCCGGTGGCCCAGGCCGCGCAGGCAGCCGGATTGTCGGGCGCAAAGATCGGCGAGATGATCCACGCCGCCCGTGTGCGAGCGGTCCAGCAAGGGCTGGATACCGTCTCGGACTGAGCACTGGCGGGGCCAAACACGGTGCCGGCCTACATGTCGCTGGCAAGCTTTCTGCTAAGGTAGCTTCAATGCAAATGCCTCAAGAAATGCTCCCCCGCATCACACCCCGCACGGCGCTTTTTCTCGACTTCGACGGAACGCTTGTGGAGATTGCGTCGCAGCCCGACGCGGTCACGATTTCCCCGACGCTGACCAGCACGCTGGCAGCCCTCTACGGCCAGCTTGAAGGTGCGTTGGCACTGGTGTCGGGGCGCCGCCTGCTCGATCTGGATGGTTTTCTCGCACCGCTGCAACTGCCTGCGGCCGTCGAACACGGCGCGCAGCGCCGCAACGCCCGGGGCCAGTTGATCAGCGCACCAGCCGCCGACCTGCGCCATGTACTCGCCGCTGCCGAGGGCCTGGTCCGGCAGTACCCCGGCCTGCAGCTCGAGCACAAAAACCTGGCGCTCAGCCTGCACTATCGCCACGCGCCTGAACTCGAGGCCCTGTGCCTGCAGGTGATGCAGGCGGCAGTGGCCCAAAGCAGCGGCCTGCAGCTGATGCAGGGTAAATGTGTGATCGATCTCAAGCTGACAGGCTTCAGCAAAGGCACGGCGATTGCGGCTTTCATGACCGAGGCGCCATTTGCCGGGCGTGTTCCGGTCTTTGCCGGCGACGACGTGACCGACGAAGACGGCTTCCGGGCGGTTCAGGATGCCGGCGGACATGCGGTCAAGGTCGGCCCCGGCGCTACCGGTGCGCTCTACCGCTGCGCCGGTGTGCCCGAGATGGCCACCTGGTTGCAGTCGGCCCTTGTCCCCTCCCTGGCTTCGCGTGCTGAAAGTCTGCCCTCATGAGTGTGTCCAGTCCTTCCCCTCCTTCCGCATCTGCCGCAGTCGATGGCGCCCGCACTTTTGCAGCGCCGGCGTCGCCGTCCCTCTCGATGGGCGTGATCGGCAACTGCGCCTTCAGCGCGCTGGTCGATGCGCGTGCGCGCATTGTCTGGTGCTGCCTGCCGCGCTTCGACGGCGACCCGGTCTTCAATGCCCTGCTGGACCCCAGCGACAACGGCAGCGCCTTTGCCATCGAAATCGAAAACTTCTCGCACAGCAAGCAATGGTATGAACACAACACCGCGGTGTTGCGCACCCAGCTGTTCGACACCAGCGGCCAGGCTATAGAAATCACCGACTTTGCGCCGCGCTTTTACCGGCGCTCGCGCTTTTTCCGCCCCATGACCCTGGTGCGCCGCGTGCGTCCCATCCATGGCGCGCCGCGCATCCGCGTGGCCCTGGACATCCGCTACGACTGGGGCCGCAGCAAGCCGGCCATCACGCATGGCAGCAACCACCTGCGCTACGTTGGTGACGCCCTGACCCTGCGCCTGAACACCGACGCGCCGATTGCCCATCTGCTGTCGCGCCAGCCCTTTGTGCTGACGCGCGAGCACAACTTCCTGCTCGGCGCCGACGAGTCGCTGGCCGATGGCATTGCCGACACCGCGCGTCTGTTCGAAGAGGAGACGCTGACCTACTGGCGCAAATGGAGCCAGCGTCTGCACCTGCCGCTGGAGTGGCAGGAGGCAGTCATCCGCGCAGCCATCACGCTCAAGCTCTCGCTGTTCGAGGACACCGGCGCCATCGTTGCCGCCATGACCACCAGCATCCCGGAAGCGCCCAACAGCGGCCGCACCTGGGACTACCGCTTTTGCTGGCTGCGCGACGCCTTTTTTGTGGTGCGCGCGCTCAACAGCCTGTCCGAAGTCGGCACCATGGAGGACTACCTGCGCTGGCTCAGCAATGTGGTGGTGCAGGCCGGCGGCGGCCACATCCAGCCGCTGTACGGTATCGGCCTGGAGCGCGAACTGCCGGAAGCCACGTATGGCCACCTGGGTGGCTACCGCAACATGGGACCGGTGCGCGTCGGCAACCAGGCGCAGGAGCATTTCCAGCACGATGTCTACGGAAACGTGGTGCTGGGCGCAGCCCAGGCCTTCCATGACCACCGCCTGCTGCACCGTGCCGGTGAGGCCGAGTTTTTGCGACTGGAAGCGGTCGGCGAGCAGGCTGTGCGCAACTACGACAAGCCTGACGCCGGCATGTGGGAGCTGCGCACGCGCGCCCGCGTGCACACCTCCTCGGCGCTGATGTGCTGGGCCGCCTGCGACCGCCTCGGCAAGATCGCCGTGACCCTGAAGCAGCCGGAGCGCGCGATTTACTGGCACGGCCATGCCAACACCATGCGCGAGCGCATCCTGCGCGAATCCTGGAGCGAGGAGCGCCAGGCCTTTGCCGAAAGTTTCGGCGGCCGCGACCTGGACGCCAGCGTGCTCTTGATGATCGAAGTCGGTTTCATCGACCCGAAAGACCCGCGTTTTGTCGCCACCGTCGATGCGCTGGAAAAACATTTGTGCGACGGCCCCTACATGCGGCGTTACGAGGCGCCCGACGACTTCGGCAAGCCCGAAACAGCCTTCAATATCTGCACCTTCTGGCGCATCGATGCGCTGGCCCGCATCGGCCGCAAGGAGCAGGCGCGCGAGATTTTTGAAACCATGCTGGCCGCGCGCAACCATGTCGGTCTGCTGTCGGAAGACACGCATCCGGTGACTGGCGAGATGTGGGGCAACTTCCCGCAGACCTACTCTATGGTCGGCATCATCAACGCAGCTGTCCGTTTATCCGCCCCTTGGGACAGTCAGGTATGAGCAGGCTGGTTGTTGTTTCCAATCGCGTGGCCGATCCGCGCAAGACGGCGGCCGGTGGCCTGGCCGTGGCGCTCGGTGATGCCTTGTCCACCATGGGTGGGCTGTGGTTCGGCTGGAGCGGTACGATTGTTGAAGACGGCACGCCCGGCGAGGGCGAGATGCACACCCAGCAGGCCGGCAACGTCACCCTGAGCACGGTGGACCTGTGCCGGGAAGACCACGACAGTTATTACCTGGGCTACAGCAACGGCGTGTTATGGCCGGTGTTTCACTACCGGCTGGACCTGGCGGACTTCGACGCCGGCTTCATCGGCGGTTACCGGCGCGTCAACCAGATGATGGCGCGCAAGCTGATGCCGCTTCTCAAACCCGACGACATCATCTGGGTGCATGACTACCACCTGATCCCGATGGCGGCCGAACTGCGCGCCATGGGTTGCAAAAACCGCATCGGTTTCTTTTTGCACATTCCGTTGCCGCCGCCATTGATCCTGGCGGCGATTCCGCAGCACGAATGGCTGATCCGCTCGCTGTTTGCCTACGACCTGGTGGGCTTGCAAAGCCAGACCGATGTGGACCACTTCTCGCGTTACGTCGGCCAGGAAGTCGGCGCCGAAGCGATGGACAAACACCAGTTCCGGGCGTTCGGGCGGACCGTGCATGCGCAGGCTTTTCCGATCGGCATCGACGTCGATGAATTTGCCGCGCTGACCCACGGCAAGGATGCGCGCGAGATGTTCGACAGCATGAAGGACGAGTATTCCCGTCGCCGTCTGCTGCTGGGGGTGGAGCGGCTCGACTACTCCAAGGGTCTGCCCCAGCGCCTGCGCGCGTTTCGCCAGTTGCTGCAGCAGTACCCTGAAAACCTGGGCAGCGCCACGCTGATCCAGATCGCTTCCCCGAGCCGTGAGGCGCTGGACACTTACTCCGGCCTGCGCCAGGAACTCGAAAGCCTGTGCGGGTCCATCAACGGCGACTATGGCGAGCTCGACTGGATGCCGGTTCGCTACATTCACCGCAACGTCGCGCGCAAGCGCCTGCCCGGCCTCTACCGCGCGGCCAGCGTGGCCCTGGTCACGCCGCTGCGCGACGGCATGAACCTGGTGGCCAAGGAATTCATTGCGGCGCAGGATCCGGCCGACCCCGGTGTACTGGTGCTCTCGCGTTTTGCCGGCGCGGCCGAGCAGCTCAAGGAAGCGCTGCTGGTTAACCCCTACGACACCCACGGCACCGCCGAAAGCATCCAGGTCGCGCTGCAGATGCCGCTGGCCGAACGCCAGAAACGTCACCAGAAACTCCTGGAACGCATTCGCCAGCAGGACGTGCACTGGTGGCGCAAGGCCTTTTTGCAGACGCTCACCGACATGGCGCCCGGCTGAGGCCGACTCTGAATCGCCGCTGAAGGCCTTTGGCGGGCGCCGGCAGGAAAACAGGAAGTGTGTAACTATTCTGTATTCATCCAGAACGGCCATGACACAACGCAACTACCTCAACCGCCCACTGGCCGAGGGCATACGCACCATCGGTTTTCGCAAATGGTATGAGCGTGAATTGCTGTCCAGCCATGCGCATATGTTGCTGGCGCTGCTCAGCACGATTGCGCTGATGGCCACGCTGGAGCTGTTCCAGGGCGGCACCTTTGGCGACAAACTGGTCAACGCCGGCCTGTTTATCGTCAGCGGCGCGTTGGCGCTCTGGGCCTTGCGCCGCTACCTCTACCTGCTGTCACATGCAGAAACCGTGGCCGATCAGGCCAATTGCCCGCAATGCGCGGAGTACGGCCGCCTCAGTGTGGTGGAAGAAGACCGCCGCAACGGCCAGCTGCTGGTGCGGTGCCGCAAATGCACCCATGAGTGGAAGCTGCTGCCCTAGGCACCCCCTGCATAACTCCCGCCTGCGCGTTCGGATCCACAACGGGATGATTTGCTTGCCAACACCACGCAGCGTGTGCTGAAGCACACGCAAGGGGTTTGGTGAGAAAAGCGCCCGTTTTGGTCCGAACCCGAAGGGGCGTGGTTTTGCGGGCACGCACGGCTGAAGGCCGTGCCTGCCCATGAGGGCTCAAAGGGCTGCAACCGCGACCGCGGTTGCCAGCGCTTCGTTACAAAACCAGGCAAGGCAGAAAGCCTTGCCTTGGGTTTTGCGCCTTACGGCTCATCCCGCAAAAGCCCCGCCGCGCTCGGCGCGAGTTATGCAGAGGGTCCCTAGGCGGCCTGAATGCTCAGGCCACCAGTGCCAGTGCCGCGTAGTCCCCGACCTTGTCTTGCAGCCCGGCGGGCACCAGTTCAACACCATCTGTCAAGGCTGGGAGCCTGCCGCTGAGTTGCGCCTGCAAGCGCGGCAGCAAGTAATCGCGGTGGTGCCAGAACACGCTGCCGCCGATGCTGATGCGTTGCAGGTCCAGCGTCACCACCAGGTTGTAAAGCGCGCGGCCCATGACCCGGCAGAGATCGTCCACCAGCAGCGCCGCCTGCACATCACCAGCACGCGCCGCCTCCAGCAGGCTCGCCGCATCCGGATAACCGCGACTTCCAAAGCGCCTCGGCATCGCGTTGCCTGCAACCAGGGCTTCGAGGTCACCGATGTTGCCGCAGCCGCACAGCGCGTCTTCGTTGTCGCTGACAAACATGTGGCCCGCATGGCCGGCGTTGCCCATTTTTCCGTGCAGCGGCCGGCCATCGACGCACAGGCCGACGCCGATGCCGGTGCTCCAGGTCACGTAGGCGCAATGGTCCAGGCCCTGCAGCGCGCCCCAGCGGCGCTCGGCTTCCAGCGCGGCAATGCCGTCATTTTCAATGCGCACCTGTCGGAAGACCGCACGCAACGGTGCCTCCAGCGCGGCTGTCGTCCAGCTATTGGGTAAGCCACGCGCCGCGCCGGCCAGGCCGCCGCAGATGTTGGGCGCCGCCAGCTCGATGCGTCCCTGGTTCAGGACAAACGGTCCGCAAGACGCGACGCCAACAGCGGCCAGGTCGCCCTGGCCGACCTGCACAGCCGCGCAACTGGTGTCAAGCATCCGGAGCACCTGCAGCGCCAGCGCGTCAGGGTCACCTTCCGTGGCCGTGGGCTCGACCAGCCGGCCCCGAATACCCCGCGAGTCAAGCACGCTGACGGCAACCTTGGTGCCACCGATGTCCACGCAGGCCACCGGCGCCGCACCGGCAGGCAGGCGCACATCCGGCACCCCGTCGCGTGCGTTCATGGCCTGTGCTTTCAGGGGGTCCGTCGGCATCCGTTCTCCGGGTTCAAATCAGTTTGCTGATCAGGCTGGCCAACGCGCTCAGCAAAATGGTGGTGGTCAGAGGAATAAACCATTCGCGGCCAAACAACTTGAAGCGGAAGTCACCCGGCAATTTTCCAAAGCCCAGCCTTTGCAACAAAGGTGTGAACCAGCTGATCAGGATCAGCGCCAGGAAAATCACCAGCATCCAGCGGATCATTATTCCAGCCGTGACACCGATGACGGTTTGAAGCCCAAATCGGCCGCCTTGCCCTTGCGCGCACGCGCGGCCCGCGCATTGTTCAGGCTGCGGATTTCCAGCGTTTCCTCGCGGACCTTGCCGCCGCGGCCAATGCCTTCTATCTTCACGCTGCGGGTATAGGCTGCCGCGCCGGCCAGCGTGTCTTTGGCGTCCAGGTCGATCAGGACCAGGCCCCGGCCGCCGGCCGGCTGGGTCTTGAGTTCGCTGATCTCGAAAGTCAGGATGCGGCCGCCCGCCGAAGCACACGCCACATGCGTGGCCGGGTTCAAGGGCGCCGCGCCGCTGCTGCCCGACACATGCGAGGGCTTGCAAATCGCCTCGCCCTCGGCACAACTGATAAAGGCCTTGCCGCCCTTGAGCCGGCCGGTCATGTTCTCGACCGTCGCCAGGAAGCCGTAGCCGCCGCTGCCGCTGAGCAGCAGCGTGGCGCTCGCCGGCCCGGCGAAATAGTGCGCCGGATGCGTGCCGGTTTCGAGCTCGATCAGCGTGGTCACCGGCTGCCCGTCGCCGCGCGCGCCGGGCAACATGGCGACCGGGATCGAATACACACGCCCCGTGCCTTTGGCCGCGGTGCCGAACACCAGCAGGGTGTCCACCGTGCGGCATTCGAAGGTGCCGTACAGGCCGTCGCCGGACTTGAAAGCAAAACTGGCCGCGTCATGGCCGTGGCCGCTGCGTGCACGCACCCAGCCCTTGGCGCTGACCACCACGGTGACCGGCTCGTCCAGCACCTTGACCTCGAGCACGGCTTTTTTCTCGGCCTGGATCAAGGTGCGGCGCGGGTCGGCGAACTGCTTCGCATCGGCCTCGATTTCCTTGATCATCAGGCGGCGCAAGGCCGCCGGGCTGCCCAGGATTTCTTCGAGCTTGCCCTGCTCTTCGCGCAGGTTTTTGAGTTCCTGTTCGATCTTGATAGCTTCCAGCCGCGCGAGCTGGCGCAAGCGGATTTCAAGAATGTCTTCGGCCTGCCGGTCGCTCAGATTAAAACGCGCGATCAGCGCCGCCTTCGGCTCCTCCGCCTGCCGGATGATGGCAATCACCTCGTCAATGTTGAGCAGCACCAGTTGCCGGCCCTCGAGGATGTGGATGCGGTCCAGCACCTTGTCCAGGCGGTATTGCGAGCGCCGCTCAATCGTGGTCTGGCGGAAGCTGATCCACTCATTGAGCATTTGCCGCAGGTTTTTCTGGGTGGGGCGGCCGTCCAGCCCGACCATGGTCAGGTTAATGCTGGCCGAGCTTTCCAGGCTGGTGTGGGCCAGCAGGGTGGTGATCAATTCGCTCTGGCTGATGCGGCTGGTCTTGGGCTCGAACACCAGGCGCACAGCCGCGTCCTTGCTGGACTCGTCCCGCACCACGTCGAGCACCGCCAGCACGGTCTGCTTGAGCTGGACCTGGTCCAGGCTCAGGGCCTTCTTGCCGGCCTTGATTTTCGGGTTGGTGATCTCTTCGATTTCTTCCAGCACACGCTGGGTGCTGACGCCGGGCGGCAACTCCTGCACCACCAGTTGCCACTGGCCGCGCGCCAGGTCCTCGATCTTCCAGCGCGCGCGCACCTTGAGCGAGCCACGGCCGGTGCTGTAGGCGGCCGCAATGTCGGCGGCCGTCGAAATGATCTGGCCGCCGCCCGGGTAATCGGGCCCCGCAACCAGTGTGTACAGCTCCCCGTCGGACAGCTTGGGCGTCTTGATCAGCGCAATGCAGGCATCGGCAATTTCGCGCAAGTTGTGGCTGGGGATTTCGGTGGCCAGGCCGACCGCAATGCCGCTGGCGCCGTTGAGCAGCGTGAAGGGCAGCCGCGCCGGCAGTTGCTTCGGCTCTTCAAACGACCCGTCGTAGTTGGGCACAAAATCAACCGTGCCCTCGTCAAGTTCATCGAGCAGCAGCGTGGTGATTTTGGCCAGCCGAGCCTCGGTGTAACGCATGGCCGCTGCGCCGTCGCCGTCCCTGGAGCCGAAGTTACCTTGGCCGTCGATCAGCGGGTAGCGCTGGCTGAAGTCCTGGGCCATGCGCACCATCGCGTCATACGCCGCCTGATCGCCATGCGGGTGGTATTTGCCCAGCACGTCGCCGACCACGCGCGCGCTTTTGACCGGCTTGGCGCCGCCGGCACCTGAAAAGCCCAGGCCCATGCGCGCCATCGCGTACATGATGCGGCGCTGCACCGGCTTCTGGCCGTCGCAAACATCGGGCAGGGCCCGGCCCTTGACCACGCTGAGTGCGTATTCAAGGTAGGCGCGCTGGGCATAAGCGGCCAGCGACTCCTGATCGGGCAGATCAGGTGAGGCAGGTGGGGGAGGAGTGAAAAGATCGTCCATCGTGTCAGGGGTATCGCAGGTCCATAAACTGGGGAAAGAGAAGCCCCGCCGGCGTGCGGTCAGCCGCTCAGAAAGTACTGTTAGCCGAGGCGGTTTGCGGTCGCCGAATCTGCCCGTTCGAGAGCAGCAGGATGTTGCGCGAACGGTGGGTATCGGGCCAGGCGCCGAAGTAGCCAATCAGGCCGCGCAGCCAGTTCTGTGCTGCCGCGATGTCCGGCAAGGGCTGAACCTTCAGGCCGGAGGCAATCACGCGGAACTGCAGCGACACGCCCGGCAGGAAATCGCTCTCGATGCGCAAGCCACTGACCAGCAGCCGGGTGGCCAGCGAGTCAACCTGTCCATCGTCTTCCAGATCCTGCGCAACCACCGCAAACAGCTGCTCGTTGATGCGCGCAGCGGTGTCGCTGTCGCTGATGGCGCGGCGGATACGGTTAGCTGCCTCCAGAATGAGTTTTTCCTTGACGTCGGCGCCCATTTCGTTGACCAGCCCCCCAAAGTTCTGAATGGCGATCAGGTACAGCGCGCCGCCGTGGTTGAGCTTGCGGGCGCGGTTGACGGCCGGCCGCAGCCGGTCGATCAGCACCGCCAGGCTGGACAGGCCGGTCAGCGGGTCCGTCACCTTGGCCGCCAAGCCGCGCAAGCGGCCCTCGTTGAGCAGGCGGCTGCGCCAGACCAACCCCAGGTAAGTGGGGGGTCCCTGCACCAGCAGCAACATCGCCACCGGCCAGTAGCTGGCCTTGGAGTCCAGGGTGCCGAGCAAAAACAGCATGGCCACCGCGATGCCGGCGACATGCCCGAGCAGCAGCCACCATTTCCAGGGCCCCGAAATCCGCCACGCGGGCAGACACAGGACCAGCCAGGACAGCAGCAGCATGGCGCCCAGGCCATAACTGCTCGCCAGGAGGGCCAGCGGCGAATCGTCCACCAGCCTCAGCCCCGCCAGGCCCACAGCGATCAGCACCGTAGCGGCCATGGCCAGCATGTCCGTGCCGCCAATCTTGCGTTTGCGCAGCAGCCAGGTATGCAAGCCGGCAATGGCCGTCGGGCCCAGGATCAGCAGCACGGTCTCCACTTCATGAACCGGCCAGCCCAGGTGCTGTCCTGCCAGCAGAGCCAGGGTGACCGCCAGCAGATAGCCGCCCAGGGCGAACAACGTGGGTTCGTCGTAGGTATACGCGATGATCAGACTCAGCAGCATGACCAGTCCCAGCACGCCGACGGCGATACCGAGAACAAAGGTATCGGGGTTGAAGACCGGATTCACTTATTCACGCTCGATGCGGAATTCAGGCGCGACCGGCGTCTGCACCACCAACGCGGGCATCTGGTTGCCGCGGCCTTTGGCGCCGCCCACCGGCTGGCCGCGCGCGCCGCCCATCATTTCCATCCGGACCCGGCCGCTGCGGCTCGCACTCACCATGCTGGGCGGCTTCAGGTGGGAATAAAGCTGCATGACGGTCTTGACGTAATTTTTGGTCTCGGGATAGTTGGGAATGCGGTTGCCGGCGCGCTGCACCGCGCCCTCACCGGCGTTGTAGGCTGCCACCGCCAGTTCCAGCTGCCCCGGGAACATGTCGAGCAGGTAGCGCAAGTGGCGCGAACCGGCGCGGATGTTGGTCTTGGGGTCGGTCAGCTTTTTCTCGATCGGCGTTTTCTTGTCGGACCTGACGCCGTACTGCTGGGCCGTGGGCGGCATCAGCTGCATCAGGCCGACCGCACCCTTGGGCGAGACCGCATGGGTGTTGAAGCCGGATTCAGTGGCGATCAGCGCCTGCAGCAGCTCATAGTCGATGTCCTGCGCCACAGAGGCTTCGCGCAGCAGGTGCTTGACCGCCTTGTAATTGGGCGACACATCGAAAAACGCCAACAGTTTGGGCGGCGCGCCGGTCGCACCGGGGCTGTAAGCCGGCAGACCGCGGTTGCCGCGGCTGGTGTCGAAAGACTCGCCACTGCGGAAAAACAGCTGGTAGCGCTCGTCCAGGCGCTCGGCAGAAAAATGGGCCACTCCGGCGTCGTCCACGTAACCCCAGACATCGGCGCGGGCCGGCACAACCGCCAGCAGCGCCGCCGCAGCCATCAAAAATGATAGCAACATACGCACGCCTGCCATGGGCTGGAGCCATTTTTTAAGCATGAACATGGCCATACCCTTGCAACTGCACCGTTTCCATCTGTAGCTACCTTTAAATGTCGATTTCCACGGCATCCCCGTGGAGTTCCATCAGCTCTCGCCGCGCCGCAGCCTCACCCTTGCCCATCAGTTTGGTCACCAGGGACTCGGTCTGGGCGAAGTCCATGTTGCCCAGTAGCACCGGCAACAGGCGCCGGGTGTCAGGATTGAGTGTGGTTTCCCACAATTGTTCCGCATTCATTTCGCCCAGGCCCTTGAAGCGGCTGATCGCCCAGGCACCCTCCCGCACGCCTTCCTTGCGCAATTTGTCGAGAATCGCAAGCAATTCGCCTTCATCGAGCGCATAAGCCTTGGAAGCAGGTTTCTTGCCACGTGCCGGCGCATCGACCCGGAACAGCGGCGGGCGCGCCACAAACACATGGCCGGCTTCTATCAGTTTGGGGAAGTGCCGGAAAAACAGGGTCAGCAGCAACACCTGGATGTGAGAGCCGTCGACATCCGCGTCCGACAGGATGCAGACTTTGCCGTAACGCAGGCCGCTGAGGTCGGGCGTGTCGTTCGGGCCGTGCGGGTCGACGCCGATGGCGACCGCGATGTCGTGGATCTCGGTGTTGGCAAACAGCCGGTCGCGCTCGACCTCCCAGGTGTTGAGCACCTTGCCGCGCAGCGGCAGGATGGCCTGGCTTTCCTTGTCGCGGCCCATCTTGGCGCTGCCGCCGGCCGAGTCGCCCTCGACCAGGAACACCTCGTTGTGCGCCAAATCCCGGCTTTCACAATCGGTCAGCTTGCCGGGCAGCACCGCCACCCCGGAACCCTTGCGCTTTTCGACCTTCTGGCCGGCTTTTTGGCGGCTCTGGGCGGCCTTGATGGCCAGTTCGGCAAGCTTTTTACCGTAATCGACATGCTGGTTCAGCCACAGCTCCAGCGTCGGGCGCACAAAGCTGGACACCAGCCGCACCGCGTCGCGTGAATTGAGGCGTTCCTTGATCTGGCCCTGGAACTGTGGGTCCAGCACCTTGGCGCTCAGCACGTAGCTGGCGCGCGCAAACACGTCTTCGGGCAGCAGCTTGACGCCCTTGGGCAGCAGCGAATGCAGGTCCACAAAACTCTTGACCGCCTGGAACACGCCGTCGCGCAGCCCGCTTTCATGCGTGCCGCCGGCGCTGGTCGGGATCAAATTGACATAACTTTCGCGCACCGGCTGGCCGTCTTCGGTGAAAGCCAGGCACCACTGGGCGCCCTCGCCTTCGGCAAAGCTGTCGTGCGCGGCATCGGCAAAACCTTCATTTTCAAAAAGCGGAATCACCGGATCGGCCGGCAGGGTCTGCATCAGGTAGTCGCGCAGACCGCCCTTGTAAACCCAGGTTTGAACCTCTTTGGTTTTTTCCACGGCCAGCGTCACCGTGACGCCAGGCATCAGCACCGCCTTGCTGCGCAGCAGGTGCGTCAGTTCGGCCATCGGCAGCGCCGAGGCCTCAAAATATTTCGCATCGGGCCAGGCCCGGACCGTGGTGCCCGATTTGCGGTCGCCTTCGACGGCCTTGCGCAGGTGCAGCTTCTCGGTCACGTCGCCGGCCTCGAACACCAGCTTGGCCACCATGCCGTCGCGGTAAGAGGTGGCTTCCAGCCGCTTGGACAGGGCATTGGTCACGCTGACGCCGACACCGTGCAGGCCACCGGAGAAACTGTAGGCGCCGCCCTTGCCCTTGTCGAACTTGCCGCCCGCATGAAGGCGGGTGAACACCAGCTCGATCACTGGCGCTTTTTCCTCGGGATGCAGGCCATAGGGGATGCCCCGGCCGTCGTCCTCGATGCTGACCGAACCGTCGGTGTGCAGGGTGACCTTGATCTTCTTGCCGTGGCCGGCCAGCGCCTCGT